>CASFJQ010000010.1 GCA_949295065.1 uncultured Parabacteroides sp.
ATGCGAATCACAAATAAATGGCCGCGTAGCTCAACTGAATAGAGCATCTGACTACGGATCAGAAGGTTACAGGTTTGAATCCTGTCGCGGTCACGAGTGTTTTGGAGTTGTTTGCATAACATGCGGGCAACTTTTTTTATGCCTGTCTTTTATCTCCCGGCTTTATGTAAATATCATTTTGTTTTGAGATGTTTTTGCATATAAAAATAGGACCGAACCTACGCACACATAGGTTCGGTCCTATTTCTGTTTGGGGTCGAACCTACGCGCGCGTGGGTTCGGACCTGAAAACAGTATAGATTAATCCTTCTTTGTTTGCTTAAGTTCAATAATATAAGAGGCGAGCAAACCAAGACCTCCGAAAATCAAAATGCATGAACCATAAATTGTGGAAACGGTTTCGCTTATATTTCGGATGTTATCATTTGAACTGAAATATTCCGGGAAATTCAGGCTGACAATAACATATCCAAGCAATATTCCGAGACCTAAACCTATTAATAAACATCCGGCTCTAAGTGTATTAAAAGAGAAAAGATTAGGTTTGTAAAAAATCCCCTGCTTGAAAGTGTCCGGATTGATTTTGTCGCCTAATTTCTCTATTAAAGACAAACGCTCTTTCCGTCCGGCGAATAATTCAAACAATTTGTAGATAGTTCCGAAAACAATAGCTACATTAGCTACAATCATTAATTCGTTCATAATTTATATGTGTTAATCGTTAGTAAATTTGTTTCTTTGCTCTTTTAGACGCAACAATGCATTCGCGGTTACAAATAAAATTATTTTTATTTTTCTAATCTAAACTGTAACCTGGTTTTGGCTGTTGCGTCTAAATAGGCATAATGAAGAAGGATGAGTTACAAATAATAATGCGCATCTTGGCGGGAAAGACAGAAGAGTTTTCCTATTTTATGGATGTTTATGGACAGCAGGTGTTCACTCTTGTTGTCCGCATTGTTAATTCCGAGGAAGATGCTGAAGAAGTTACACAGGATGTTTTTATGAAGGCTTATATGAATTTGTCTTCATTCAACGGTGTCAGCAGCTTTTCAACATGGTTATATAGGATTGCATACAATACGGCTATTTCACATACCAGAAGGAGGAAAAAAGAAGAATATGTGGTTGATGATAAAGTATGGAATACTATATCTGATTCAGAGGTTGACGATGCCTTGTCCGACGAAAGTGAAACTCAAATTGAACTTCTGATGAATGCACTGCAGAAGCTTCCGCCGGAAGAGAGAGCTCTGATTACATTATATTATGAAGAAGAGAAATCAGTAAAAGAAATCTCTTCTATATTAAATATGTCGGAATCAAATGTGAAGGTGCGTTTGTTCAGACTCAGGAAAAAGTTGTATATTGAAGCAAAAAATAAATGACAAAATATATGGATGAAGGATTAAAAAAAGCAGTTAAGAAACAGCCGTCATATCGTATTCCTAGTAATTTTTCTTATAAGATGATGGAAAAGATACGTCATGAAGAATTGCTCCGTGAATACAAGAAGGAGAGGAGGCTTTATGCTTTGATGCTTCTTACTATTGTTTTGATGGTTTGTTTTTATTTAGGTTTTATGCTATGGTCTTTCCAGGATTCGCTTCCTTCAATGATTTTAAAAGTGAAAACATTCTTTAAAGGGATTAATATTCCAGCAGAAGCTGTTCCTGTATTGCTCACAGTTCCTTTGCTTGCGTTGTTTAATGTTTTTCTGAAAAAAATCTTTGCAAAACACGGGTGATTCATGTCTTATTTCGTTTGAGGAATAGATTCTGGATGATTTTACTTGCTTGATACAGAAGAAATAAAATCTTATTCGTAATTATATGAATCTTTTTTTGAGGTTTGTTTGGAATATATGGAATAAATATTTACCTTTGCACCCCGTAAGAGATAGGATATTATACCTTCTTTACGGCTAGGATAGTTTTTGGGTTCTGATCGTGATGCTAGTTCAGGCGTGAAAATCCTAGAGAGAAATGCATAAGGATTGCTAAAAAGAAAAGATTTGCATATCTTTGTGCTTGGAAAATATGATTCATTACATGTAATAAAAAGAATAGAGATGTCTAAAATTTGTCAAATTACCGGAAAGAAAGCAATGGTTGGCAACAACGTTTCGCATTCTAAGAGAAGAACGAAACGTAAGTTTGATGTTAACCTGTTTACTAAAAAGTTCTATTGGGTAGAACAGGATTGTTGGGTTAGCCTGAATATTTCTGCAGCAGGCTTGCGCACTATTAACAAATTAGGTTTGGATGCAGCTATCAAAATGGCAGCGGAAAAAGGTTATTTAAACGCTTAATGTTGGAGGATTTAAACGATGGCAAAGAAAGCAAAAGGTAACAGAGTTCAGGTTATTTTGGAATGCACCGAACACAAAGAAAGCGGTATGCCGGGAACTTCTCGCTATATCACTACTAAAAACAGAAAGAATACTACTCAGAGATTGGAATTGATGAAATACAACCCAATCTTGAAGAAGATGACTTTACACAAAGAAATTAAATAATAGGAGATTGAACAATGGCAAAGAAAGCAGTTGCAACATTTAAAAAAGGTGATGGACGTACTTTCTCAAAAGTAATTAAGATGGTTAAGTCTCCGAAAACAGGTGCTTACATCTTCCAGGAAGAAATGGTTCCAAATGAAGCTGTAAAAGATTATTTCGCAAAATAATTGTAGTTACATCTTATCATAACAAAAGGCATGTCGGTTTCGGCATGCCTTTTTGTTTTTATATCAGTTTTCCGAAAGATTAAGTTTTCCGGCATTAAAACACTGTTGGCAGAATAGATACTATTCGTATATTTTTAGTACATTTGTATTCGTGTTGGCTGTCCGGAATTATCCGGAGCAATACACCAAAAACAAGATAATATTAAAAAACTAAATAACTTAAATTATGAGATTTGATGTTTCAAGTACAGCGTTGCTGTCGCGCCTTCAATCTATCAGCAAAGTGATTGTAAATAAGAATTCTTTACCGATATTGGATAACTTCCTTTTTGAACTGGACGGAAATGTTCTGACTATCACTGCTTCAGATGCTGAAACACGAATGGTTACTTCTGTTGAAGTTATGAATGTTAAGGGAAAAGGAACATTTGCTGTATCGTCAAAGATTCTTCTTGAACCTTTGAAGGAATTGCCGGAACAGCCGCTTACTTTCGATATCAATGATAGTAATTTGGAAATCTTCATTCATTTCCAGAACGGTAAGTATAATTTTATCGGAGAAAATGGTGATGCATATCCGGAACAACGTCCATTAAGCGAAAATGCTGTTTCTCTGACTATCGAATCAACACAGTTGCTTAACGGAATCAGCCGTTCATTGTTCGCTACAGCCGACGATGAATTGCGCCCGGTTATGAATGGTATTTACTTTGACATACAGCAGGATGCACTTACATTTGTGTCTTCAGACGGACATAAACTTGTGCGTCTTCGTAATCTTGCTGTCAAATCACCGGAAAGAGCTGCATTTATTTTGCCTAAGAAACCAGCCAATTTGCTGAAAAATATTTTGGCTAAGGAAAACGATATCGTTCTTATCAAGTTCGACGACAATAATGCTCACATCAGCTGCAATAACTTTGAAATGGTTTGCCGCCTGATTGAAGGACGATATCCGAACTACAACAGTGTTATGCCTCAGGAAGATAAGTTGAACAAACTGACAATTGACAGACTTTCATTCCTGAATGCCTTGAAGCGTGTTTCTGTATTCTCAAATCCTGCAAGCAGTTTGGTTAAGCTGAATATTACATCAGGAAAGATGGTGATTTCTGCGCAGGATATTGATTTCTCAACAGCTGCAGAAGAAACTATCATTTGCTCATTCGACGGTGAAGATTTGAATATCGGATTCAAAGCTACATATCTGATAGAAATATTGAGCAATATCAGTTCGGAAGAGGTTATAATGAAACTTGGTGATGCTGCACGTCCGGGATTAATTGTTCCGGCAGAAAATGAGCCTCTGGAAGATTTGCTTATGTTGCTTATGCCAATGATGCTTAATGACTGATAATATAATTTGTTCCGCAATTGTTTGTCTATTCAAATGATTGCGGATTTTAAATAATTGTGTGATTATGCAATTGAATCTTAGAAATCCTCTTATTTTTTTCGATCTGGAAACAACCGGCATCAATATAGTGAAAGACCGCATTGTTGAGATTTCATATGTGAAAGTCTTTCCAAATGGAAAAGAAGAATCTAAAACATTGAGAATAAATCCCGGTATGCCAATCCCGCCGGAATCCACAGCTATTCATGGAATAACTGATGAAGATGTAAAGGATTGCCCTTTATTTAAGGATGTTGCGAAGACTTTGGCTGCTCAATTCGAAGGCTGTGATCTTGCCGGATTCAATTCCAACAGGTTTGACATCCCACTTTTGGCAGAAGAATTCCTGAGAGCCGGAGTAAATATAGATCTTTCACGCAGAAAGTTTATTGATGTTCAGACTATTTTCCATAAGATGGAACAGCGCACATTGTCTGCCGCTTACAAATTCTATTGTGGTAAAAGTCTTGAGAATGCACATACAGCTTCTGCAGATACAATGGCTACATACGAAGTTCTGAAAGCACAGCTTGACAAATATCCGGAACTTGAGAATGATGTAACATTCTTGTCAAAATTCTCTTCGTTTTCCAACAACGTGGATTTTGCAGGTCGAATGATTTATAATGAGAAAGGTCAGGAAGTGATAAATTTCGGAAAATACAAAGGACGTCTGGTCGAAGAAGTTCTTTCTGTTGATCCGGGATATTATTCATGGATGATGAACAGCGATTTCTCTCTGAACACAAAACAGAAACTTACTGAAATCAAACTTAGAGGATTTAATAAGAAATAATTATGTTGAAAGGTAAACATATAATATTAGGAATTACCGGTAGTATTGCTGCCTATAAAGCTGCCTATATTATCCGTGGACTTGTGAAGAAAGGTGCCGAAGTTCAGGTTGTTATAACTCCAGCCGGAAAGGAATTCATTACTCCTATAACTTTGTCGGCGTTGAGCAGTAATCCTGTCATAAGCGAATTCTTTTCCAATCGCGACGGTTCGTGGCATAGCCATGTAGATTTGGGCTTATGGGCTGATGCAATGCTTGTGGCTCCAGCTACTGCATCAACAATAGGCAAAATGGCTAACGGCATTGCCGATAATATGCTTGTCACAACATATCTGTCATGTAAAGCTCCAGTATTCATTGCTCCGGCAATGGACTTGGATATGTTTGCTCATCCAACAACTCAGCAGAATCTGGACCGTCTCCGTTCATTTGGTAATCATATCATTGAACCGGGAACAGGAGAATTGGCAAGTCACCTTGTCGGAAAGGGAAGAATGGAAGAGCCGGACAAGATTATTGAAGAATTGGAGAATTTCTTTTCTTCTTCGTCTGAGTTGAAAAACAAAAATATTGTTATTACTGCCGGCCCGACATACGAAAAGATTGACCCGGTCCGTTTTATTGGAAACTATTCATCCGGAAAGATGGGATTTGCCCTTGCAGAAGTTTGCGCGCAAAAAGGTGCAAATGTGAAGCTAATAGCAGGACCTGTATCTTTGGAAGCAAAGCATTCTAATATTTCGCGCATTGATGTGGAATCAGCAAATGAAATGTATGAAGCAGCGATGAATGCTTTTCAGGATGCAGATGCTGCAATTCTATGTGCAGCTGTTGCCGACTATCGTCCGGAATTCCAGGCTGAAGACAAGATAAAGAGAGAAAAAGAAGGAGAGATGACTCTTCATCTTGTTCCAAATAAAGATATTGCAGCTTCTTTGGGCGAAATAAAGAAGGTTAATCAGATATTGGTGGGCTTTGCTCTTGAAACCAGCGATGAAACAAAGCATGCTGCTGACAAGTTGAAAAGAAAGAATCTTGATTTCATCGTTCTTAATTCTCTTCGCGACAGTGGAGCCGGATTCAGATGTGACACAAATAAGATTTCTATTCTTACCAAAGAAGGTGAAATCTCTGAATATCCGCTTAAAAGCAAACACGAAGTTGCCGAAGATATTGTCACTAAACTTGTCCAGTTTATTAGCAAAGCTGCAAAATGATTGTATAACGACATATAAATAAGTGCTCTGAATTATGAAAATAAGAAATTTGTTCTGTTCGTTGCTTTTCTGTGCTGTTCCGTTTATTGCCAATTCTCAGGAATTGAATGCAAGGATTACAGTCAATAGCGACAAAATTCAGGGAACTAACAAATCTGTGTTTACGACGCTTCAGACATCACTGACAGAATTCGTGAACAACAGAAAATGGACTGACGCAACATTCGCAGTCAATGAACGTATCGACTGCTCAATGACTATCATAGTCAATGAGCAGAACGATAATACGTTTTCTGCAGAAATTCAAGTGCAGTCACGTCGTCCGGTATATAATTCAGCTTATACAACAACTTTGTTCAATTTCCGCGACACTCAGTTTGATTTCGAATACGTGGAATTTGAACAGCTGGAGTTCACTGGCACATCCTTGAGCAGTAATCTTACAGCAACTATTGTATATTATATCTATATCATATTAGGATTGGATTTCGACAGCTTTTCGCCTCTTGGAGGAAAGGCTTATTTCGAACAGGCGCAGCAGATAGTCAATATGGCTCAGTCGCAGGGAACATGGAATGGCTGGAAAGCCTTCGACGGCAATCAGAACAGACATGCCTTGATTACTGCATTGACCGATAATACTTCCGAGAATTTCCGGAATATGTGGTACACATATCACCGCAAAGGATTGGATGAAATGGCTGCCAATCCTGATAGAGGACGCACCACAATCATTGAGACTTTACCATTGTTGGAGGAAGTTTACAAAACAAGACCAACTTCCGTGATTCTTCAGGTTTATGCAGATACAAAACTTGATGAACTCATGAGCATTTATTCCAAAGCGACAAGCCAGGAAAAACAGTCGGCATTGAAACTTCTTTCTAATATTTTCCCAACCCAGACCAAAAGATTGGAAGCACTTAAAAAATAAATATTATGCTCAAATCGCTGTTTATAAAGAATTTTGTTCTTATTGACAATCTTGATATCCACTTTGATAAAGGCTTTTCTGTGATAACTGGTGAAACCGGAGCAGGAAAATCAATTATTCTCGGAGCTTTGTCTCTTGTGCTTGGTCAGAGAGCGGATGGAAAGAGCATAAAGAACGGTTCTGAAAAATGCGTTATCGAAGCTGTCTTTGACATTACACAATACAGATTGGAACCTTTTTTCCTTGCCAACGACCTGGAATATGACGATAAATCCTGTATTCTCAGACGTGAGCTTTATGCGTCGGGCAAATCTCGTGCTTTTGTAAACGATTCACCGGTTTCTCTTAATATAATGAAGGAATTGGGAAGCAAACTGATAGATATTCATTCGCAACATCAGAATTTGCTTCTCGGCAACAATCATTTTCAGATGAAAGTTGTTGATGTGATGGCTGAGAATGAGATTCTACTTATCCTTTACAGAAAGGAATATTCCAGATATCAGTCTCTGAAGCGTGATTTGAAGGAACTGAAACAGCGTGCCGAGCAAACAAAGCAAGAGGAAGATTATGCCCGTTTCCAACTTGAGCAACTTCTGGATGCACGCTTGCAGGAAGGAGAGCAGGAGGAACTCGAGCAGGAACAGGAAACTCTGACTCATGCCGAAGAAATAAAAGGCACATTATATAAAATTACCCAGCTTCTTGACGGCGAGGAATTTGGAGCAATCCAATTAATCAAAGATGCATTTTCTGCTGCCGATTCTCTGGAAAGATATTTCCCTCAGGCAAAAGAAATATCAGAGAGATTGCGCTCGGCATATATCGACTTGAGTGATTTGTCTTCCGATGCAGAGTCAAAGAAAGACGATATCGAATTCAGCCACGAGCGCCTGGAATGGGTTAATGACAGACTGAATACAATTTATTCTTTGCAGCAAAAACATCATGTACAGTCCGTTCCCGAACTTCTTTCAATCCAGGAAAATTATGAAAAGCAGCTTCAGGAAATAGATTCATTTGATGAGCAGATTGAGCAGCTTTCGCAGCAAGTTGAAGCTTCATATAAAGAATTGCTTCAGCAGGCTTATGTGCTCAGCGGACAACGAAAGTTTGCTTCAGAAGCAATGTCTGAACAGCTTGTACAAATGGTGACGCCTCTTGGAATGCCAAATATCCGTTTCCGTGTGGATATTGCTCATAAGGAAGAGCCTGATAACGACGGAATAGACGATGTGTGCTTTATGTTTTCTGCCAATAAGAGCGGAGATTTGCAGCCGGTGTCGCAAACTGCATCCGGTGGTGAAATATCAAGGCTTATGTTGTGTCTGAAAGCTATGATTGCCGGATTCACAGCCATGCCTGCTATCATTTTTGATGAAGTTGACACTGGTGTTTCTGGTGATATAGCCGACAAGATGGGAAATATCATGCAGGAACTCGGAACTAAAATGCAGGTTCTCACCATAACTCACTTGCCGCAGATTGCTGCAAAAGGTAGGTCGCACTATTATGTCTATAAGAAAGATATTGAGGAACGTACTGTAACTAATATCCGTGAACTTTCAGAAGAGGAAAGAGTTAACGAAGTTGCCAGAATGTTGAGCGGTTCACAATTAACAGAAGCATCATTGGCTAATGCCAGAGATTTGCTGAATAGCAACAGAACTTCTGCCCGGTAAATGAATCTGGAAACTCCGGTTAAATTATTCTCCAAAATATATACGGATGTATTCTCAAATATATACGGCCCCAATTTGTCGTACTTCTATATATATTTTGAAATATATACGGCCCGAATTTACTCTTGGTCCGGATGTATTTTCACATAAAAATAGCGATATGAATTATTATATTTCATACCGCTATTTTCATTTTATATATTGTGAATCTTACAAGTTCACTTTCAGGTTATTTAGCATAATACCAGTCTTCTCTCTGGCTTCTTCAACATCATTTCCTCTTGCCAAAAGAACACCCATTCTGCGATGTCCGTGAACTTCCGGTTTTCCGAAGAATCTCATCTGTGTGTCCGGCTGTTCAAGCACTTTGTCCAAGTTGCCTAATGACAAATGATCGCTGTCGCCTTCAATAACTATTGCTCTGGAAGCACCCGGTCCGTGGAATCTGATATTTGGAATAGGCAAACCTAGGACAGCACGTGCGTGCAAAGCAAACTGAGACAAGTCTTGAGTAATCATTGTTACCATTCCTGTGTCGTGTGGGCGAGGAGAAACCTCGTTGAATATAACATCGTCACCTTTTACAAACAACTCTACACCGAAAATACCTCTTCCACCGAGAGCATCAGTAATTTTGCGTGCTATTTCCTGAGCTTTAGCTTTAGCTTTTTCTGACATTACTTGTGGCTGCCATGATTCACGATAGTCGCCGTTTTTCTGAACATGACCAACCGGTTCAAGGAAAGATGTTCCGCCAATATGTCTCACAGTAAGCTGAGTGATTTCATAGTCGAAATCAATAAATCCTTCAACAATCATTTTACCCGCACCGGCTCTGCCGCCTTCCTGAGCATAGTGCCATGCCGGCTCAATATCTTCAGCTTTTCTGATTACGCTCTGTCCGTGTCCGCTTGAGCTCATAATCGGTTTAACTACGCAAGGCATTCCGATTTCTTTTACGGCTTCTTCAAATTCTTCTTTAGTTTCAGCAAAACGATATGGAGAAGTTGGCAAACCTAATTCCTCAGCAGCTAAGCGACGAATGCCTTCGCGGTTCATGGTCAACCATGTAGCTTTAGCTGTTGGAATCACATTATATCCTTCCTTTTCCAGTTCCAGTAAAGTCTGTGTTGCGATTGCTTCAACTTCCGGAACAATGTAGTCAGGCTTTTCTTTTTCTATTATTTCACGCAAGGCTTTTCCATCAAGCATTGAAAGTGTGTAAGAGCGGTGAGCCACCTGCATGGCTGGAGCATCCGGATATTTATCCAATGCAATAACTTCCACACCATAACGCTGTAACTCAATTACGAACTCTTTACCTAATTCTCCAGATCCACAAAGCACCACTTTAGTTGCTGTGGATGATTTTGGTGTACCAATCGTTGTCATATATCGAATGTTTTTATTTAGGTGTATTTTTTAGGATATCTGAATATAATCGCAAGCAAGGCTCCAGCTCCGAGCAAGTACGGATAATACAAATATTGCATAATCTCAATTGGAGAAACATTCCCAAGACCGGAAGCCATCAATAATTGCGCTCCATAAGGAATTATGCCCTGAACAAAGCATGAGAATATATCCAATATACTAGCACTCCTTCTGGAGTCCACGTTAAACTTATCTGCAATATCTTTGGCTATCGGACCGGACATAATCAGTGCAATTGTGTTATTTGCTGTACATAAGTTGGCAAAACTGACCAAAGATGCAATACTGAATTCCGCACCTCGCTGAGATTTTATATGCGCCGTTAATTTACAAATTATCCAGTCAATACCGCCATTGAATCGAATCATTTCCAATAAACCTCCGGCAAGAAGGGTGACGATAATCAGCTCGCCCATATCTGTTATCCCTTTTCCCATGGCTCCGGTCCAATCCCACAGTGAAAATGTTCCGGTGAGCAATCCTGTTATGCCGGAAAGCAATATTCCGACAAACAACACTCTCATAACATTCATTCCGCAAATGGCAGACACCAGAACAACAATGTATGGAATAACCTTTGTCCATTCAATCTGTCCAACAGAATATGTTTCAACCACAGCATTCCCTTTCAGTATAAATATTATACCAGTTATAATAGCAATTGGCATTGCTATTCTGATATTGACTTTGAATTTGTCTGCCATTTGACAACCTTGAGTTCGGGTTGCAACAATAGTTGTGTCGGAAATAAACGAGAGATTATCTCCAAACATAGCACCGCTGACAACTACGCCAAGCATCAACGCATCCGGCATTCCTGTCTTTTCCGCTATACCAATGGCAACCGGAGTCAGTGCAACTATTGTCCCAACTGAAGTGCCAACGGATATTGAGATGAAGCAGGCAGCAATAAATATTCCGGCAGCAAGCAGATTGCCCGGCAATAATGACATTGCCAGATTTACAGTAGCATCAACCGCACCCATATTTTTAGCAGTCTGGGCAAAAGCTCCGGCTAATATAAATATAAGCACCATCAACATGATGTTTGTGTTGGCTGCTCCTCTGCAAAATTGCTCGATGCGATTGCTTAGAACTCCGCCTTTCGACATAGCAATTGCTATGACTGAGGAAAGAAGGAAAGCAACGGTGATTGGCATTTTGTAGAAATCACCGGCAATGCATGATACAACAACATATGAAACCAGAAAAACGACCAATGGAGTCAAAGCCCATGCATTTGGAGTGCGTTGTATATCATTATTGTTCATCCTTATTATTAACTTTTTAGTTTATCAGCATGATTTTAGAATGTGAATCGAAGCGCAATTCTCACACCGCCTTTCTTTATGTTTGGATTGTCCAAATAAGTAAGTCGGCGATAATAGTCAACTCGTAAAATCTTGAAGATATTTTCCAAACCAACGCTGCATTCCATATACGGAACATTTCCGATAGGCATTGTTCCGTCAGGAAGCTGGAACAAGCCCGGAGTGATTGTCGGATTATTCTTGTCAGTCAAATTTCCGTATACACCGCTGAACGACACAACTTCGCGCAGCTTCAGCCATTTGATGACCGGAATACGGTTCAGAATCCATCCTTTCAGATAATATGTCAAATACCATGATACATATTGGTCTGTGACGAATTCCATCGCATTCATCATATTGAATGCTTCAGGCTGGATAGTCAAAGACTGGTTGGTGTTTGGCAGAATCAGGAGTGGGAAAGGAGCTTTATCCCAAACTTTTCCCGCTTTCACTTTTGCGTCGATATGTCCGAATGAAGAAAGCCAAATTCTCTTTTCCGCGCTGAATTCAGTATGGTTGTAATAATAATCACCACCCAGAACACCGTTAATACCAACTTGATGCGACAGCTTGAATATTGGAGCATCTTGAGACAGATTAAATACAGATTCTTTACCGGCTCTGCCGTTGTATGCTCTTTCTCCGGGAGCAAATCTTAATCTTGCACCAATTTCTGTTGTTGTAAAGTCTTTGATGTGAGTGAGCGTTTTGTCTTCATTAATTCTGTCGTAGCTTAATGTTCCGGCAGCTTCATTGTTTTCATTTCTCACCCAACCGAGGATACTCAAGCCATTGAGCCATTCCTTCTCATACTGCAACATAGTCTTTCTTATATATTGCATGCGAGTTACCGGAGTACCGACCTTAATTGCAACGAACATATTATCCTTGCTGGTGAAAAGGAAGTCTTGACCTGGAGTATAGACATCATATTCCTGAATCAAGGACAAATTGTTTCGTGGAGTTTCACCCTCATGATATTCCTTTTTGTTGAAACTCTTTGTCAGCTTCACATTATATTTGAACTTTCGGTCATTTACACCATATGCCACATATCCGCTGGCAAACCAATAAGGATTAAGGTTTGCAGTTGTCATACCACCAACACGCATTCTGAAACCTTCAAGTTCATTTGCACTGAATGTAGTATTCATAGGGCCGAAATCAAATTTACTTGTAGATCTGTCTTTTCCAGTTGGAATATATCCTGAAATAAGAATTTCGGCAGTTTTGATAATTACGTTGAATACTGGGATTTTTCTCATCTGGGCGAGTAACTCATCCAAAGCACTTTCTTTTTCTTTTAATGGTATATGACGATGGTTCACCCAGAAACTATCAGGCAATTCTGTTGCGTTTTCTGCTATATGAGAACTACCTATCAATCCGAAAATGGAATCTTGATTTGCCACTTCAAATTTATAATTATCATAATTACGTAAGTGGTGAGCGTAGAACTGTTGCGTCCCTTTGATTATATAGAAATTTATATATGTATTCTCCTTATCAAGAACCCAAGTGCTATCTTCCATTTGCTTGAATTGCTGGTCAATTCTCAGCTTGTCAACGAAGTTAAGGTTGATGTCTGCCGGAGTATTCAATGTAAATTTCTTTAATGCATAACTACCGTCCAGCATAATATACAATCTGCCGGTAAATCCGTAACTTTCACTGTTTACAGGGACAAATGCAAGGTCAACACATTTGTCACCTGCAACATCCACAGTGTCCATAATGTAATACTTATAATATGAAGTAGCCAGAGTGGAAGATAAAGGACTGACAAATCTGTTCAACAATATATTTATATTATTGTCAAAAATATTAATACCTTGGAATATCTCCTCCAAATTGGCACTGATTCCACCTTCATCCAATGTTTTGTCAACACCTTGCTGGCGTTTAGCTTTTGTAATAATCTTTTCTGCTTTAGGCTTTTTGCGATAATATTTATCAGAAAGAGATTCACGGACAGACAATGTGAGAATAGGCTTTCCGTTGAATTCAGATGTGTCAAGATAATTCTTTATAAAATTGAATTTTCTGGTAAATTTATTTTTGTCCAGGTTAGGGCTGAAATTGTCCAATGAAAGACTTAGTTTCTCATATTGTTCAACCTGATATTCATCTTTTGATTCAATTCTGTTATCTTCCTTATGTTCGATAACTTTCTTTATCAGTTCTACAGCCGGATTATCCTTTCTGCTGTATTTTTCTTTTTTAGGCTTAACTGTTACTTCAGCAATCTCAAAACTTGTTGGCGAAATTAGAATTTCCAGATTGCTGTTGTCTTGATTTGGTTTCAAATTCACTGTCTTTTCATTGTATCCCAATGAAGAAACAATGAGCTGACGAACTCCTTTTGAATTTTTCAATGAAAAATTTCCGTTATCGTCAGTCATAGCACCAATTGTAGTATTCTTGAAGATTATTGACACGTATGACAAAGGTTCGCCGGTTATTGAGTCTTTTACGACACCGGATGCAGATGTAATGCCCTGTCCAAAAGCTATGGAGCTGGATAAAAGTAGTAAAATGGCTATCAGCCACCAATTGTAGGAAAATTTAAATTTGACCATGAATATAGTTCTTCTTTCCGTTTCTTCTTTTAGGAATAATATTGAAGTGCAAAATTAAACTTTTTATTTGTACCTGGAAAATTCAATATTATAAATAATATTTATGTATTGGGCATTTTGTCTCCAAAAATGTTCTGTTTTATCAATATAGTTTATTTTTTAAATATTTATATAGAATAAAAGTGTAGTCAGATTAATATGTTTTAGGGGGAAATAATACATAGTAAAGCCTTTTTCTCGTATGGGGAAAATATTTTCTATTGGAAATTATTTTGTGTATATAAAATATTGTATATTTGCCGTGAAAAATAAAATAAAGATGGAACCGATTTGCTCAATAAAGGATATTTATAAGGTATTGTATCAATTTGAGAAAGCATTTTCTGAGGAAAATGATATAACAATTAATGAAGCGATGGTGCTTTGCAGTCTGAAAGAAGGAGGCTCAAAAACTGCGGGTGCAATATGTGAATATATTGGTTTGTCAAATTCACGTGTTTCAAAAGTAATTACGTCAGTTGAGAATAAGTCGTATATTCAAAGGCTTCTGAATCCTGTTGACAAGAGACAGATGCTTTTTGTCCTGACTGATGAAGGAAGGGAAAAGATCCGGCAAATGCAGAACAAGGAACTGGGCTTTGAAGAATTGTTCAAATCTCTTTCTGATTGTATTAAAAAAGGCTGATGCCTTTTTTAATAGCTAAATATTTTCTACTAGCAAATATTATTAATGATAAATATATAATTATATTCTATGAAATACATAGTTGTAGGAGGAGTTGCCGGAGGAGCAACAGTTGCAGCGCGATTGCGCAGAAATGACGAAAAAGCTGATATTATTATGTTTGAACGCGGCAAATATGTATCATATGCAAATTGCGGTTTGCCATATTATATCGGTGACGTAATCAAGGAACGGAATAAATTATTTGTCCAAACAGTTGAAGGTTTCGTGAAACGTTTCAGAATTGATATAAGGACAGAGCAGGAAGTAATATCAGTAGATAAAGACAATCACACAGTGACAGTCCGCCGTCTGAGTAACGGTGAAGTTTACACTGAGAATTATGACAAACTCGTTCTGTCTCCGGGAGCCGAACCTTTACGTCCGGGTATCGAAGGCATCAATCATCCGAATATCATGACATTGAGAAACGTTCCTGATACGGATGCTATAAAACAATTTGTCGAGAGTAGGAAAATAAGCAGAGCCGTAGTTGTTGGCGGCGGATTCATCGGTCTTGAGATGGCAGAGAATCTGAGAGAACTTGGAACAGAAGTTCATGTCGTTGAGATGGGAAATCAGGTAATGGCTCCGCTGGACTATTCCATGGCTTCCATTGTTCACCATCATTTGTCGGAAAATGGAGTTTTCCTGCATTTGGAAAATGGTGTGACCGGATTTACTGATGTCAACGGAAAAGTAGCCGTCCGTCTTAAAAGCGGAGACGAAATAGAAGCCGATTTGGTTATCTTAAGCATAGGAGTAAGACCGGAAGTCAAATTGGCAAAAGAAGCCGGATTGGAAATTGGCAAAACGGGAGGAATTGCTGTAAATGAATATATGCAGACTTCTTCCAAAGATATCTATGCTCTTGGTGACGCCACTGAAGTAAATAATGCTGTGACTGGCGCACCAGCACTGATTCCTCTTGCCGGACCGGCAAACAAGCAAGGCAGAATAGTTGCAGACAATATTGTTTATGGAAACAAATATACTTACGACGGTTCCATCGGAACATCAATTGCCAAGATATTCTCATTGACAGTAGCTGCTGCCGGAGCCAACGCCAAGTTGCTCAAGAGAGAATCAATTCCTTACATATCTTCATACACTCACGGCAGCTCTCATGCCGGATATTATCCCGGAGCAGTCGGTCTTTCCATAAAGATTCTGTTTTCTCCGGAGAATGGCAGACTTCTTGGCGCTCAGATCGTAGGTTTCGATGGTGTTGACAAGAGAATAGAAATGCTGGCTCAAGTAATTCAGAGAAAAGGAACAATCTATGATTTGACTGAATTGGAACACGCATACGCTCCTCCATATTCTTCAGCAAAAGACCCTGTAAATATGGCTGGCTTCGTTGCCGATAATATTCTTAACGGAAGAGTAAATATTATTTCTTGGCGAGATATAGCCAATCTTCCGGACGAGACAATAAAGATTGATGTAAGAACAAAAGAAGAATATTCGCTTGGCTCAATACCCGGATTTATAAATATCCCGATTGACGAACTCCGCGAGCATCTGAATGAAATTCCTAAGGACAAGGAAATTGTCGTAACTTGTGCAGTAGGTTTGCGTGGTTATCTGGCTTATAGAATCCTCACTCAGAACGGCTACAAGAATGTTAAGAATCTGTCCGGTGGCTACAAGACATGGAGTGCTGCAACTTCGCCCGTCAAGAAACCTCAAATCTCATGTGAATGCCCGACAGAAAGTATGAACGACGACGGAAGCATATCTTCTTCCTTAAATCCTGTAGTTTCAGTTGACGCATGTGGATTGATGTGTCCCGGACCAATTATGCAGCTTAAAAAGAATTTCGGATTGCTGCAGGAAGGTGAGACGCTAACAATAAAAGCGACAGACTCAGCCTTTGGAAAAGACGTTGCATCGTGGTGCAAAATGACTGGTGCGGAATTGCTTTCATTGCAGAATAAAAACGGTGTAATATGTGCCAACATAAAGAAAGCTGCCAAAAACAATAATCCGCAGTGCTCACCGGTTGCACAGCAGGACAATAAAACAATTATCGTTTTCAGCGATGATTTGGACAAAGCCCTGGCATCATTTGTTATTGCAAACGGAGCAGCGGCAACAGGCAAGAAAGTAACAATGTTCTTTACATTCTGGGGCTTGAATGTTGTCAAGAAACAGCAGAAACCTGCCGTTGAAAAGGATATTTTCGGAAAAATGTTCGGTTGGATGCTTCCATCGGACAGCCGCAGCCTGTCATTATCCAAAATGAGCATGTTTGGTATTGGCGACAAGATGATGCGTGGTATTATGAAGCGCAAGAAAATTGACAGTCTTGAATCAATGATAAATCAGGCAGTAGAAAACGGCATCGAAATGATTGCCTGCTCAATGAGTATGGATGTTATGGGTGTCAAGAAGGAAGAATTGATGGACAATGTAAATATTGGCGGAGTTGCCACATATCTGGAAAGGGCAGAGGAAGCCAATTTGAATTTGTTCATATAAGAGGGAATGGCGGAATCCAGACAGATATAAATAAAACACGAGGCACAAAATCACAGAGATAATATTTGAGAAAATACAAAATAAAAATCTCTGTGGTCCTCTGTGTTTAAATTCATTTTGCAATATCCGCCAAAATGATTTCGTACTAGCAATCAATTGTTTTCTTTGCTAGCTAACTGAAAGTTGAACTCATTCACATCAGAACCCAAAGTCCGTAACCTCAATCTCCTTGATTTCCTCTACTTTCGGTTTCTCAACTATCTTATGCTCGGCATTAGCCTTGATAATAATAGCTCGCATAGGTCTTACCGGACAAATAGATTCGCAACCGCCGCAGCCGATACACAAATCCGGATTCACTTCCGGAATGGTAAGCGTACCTTTGTAAGGCACCATCTTAACAGCTTGAGTAGGGCAATGTTCCGAACAAGCTCCGCAATCCGTATTCTCAGTATTTACAATACATCTGTTTATAAAGAAATGAGCAATACCGACCTGAGTCGTTGCCTTCTCTTCTTTTGTAATAGGCTTTATTGCGTGAGATGGGCAAACATCAGAGCAGACCGTACATTCATAATTGCAATAACTGTCAAGATATGAAACATGCGGTTTCAGCAGATAGTCAAATCCATATTCCAATCCCGCAGGTCTGAGCACCTGGCTCGGGCACTGAGTAACGCACAGATGGCAACCCGTACACAAATCCTTGAAGCGCTCGATATTAAGAGAGCCCGGAGGAGTTATCGGTCCCCATTTCTTTCTTCTCTTCTGGTGATGTCCGCCTTTTCCTCCAACTTTTTCAGCAAGAGCCGATGCAACCGGAAGGGTAGAAGCAACAGTTACAGTCGAAGCGATGAAAGAACGTCTGCTTCGGCTTGCAGAATTGTTTGTCTGTGTTTCGCCCGGAGCATCCTTAGTTTCTTTGGCAAAAGCCGGTTTCAGCTTGTATTTCAAACTTCCTTTCGCGCATGAAGAAACGCAGTTGAAACAATCAACACACCTTGATGTGTCAATAGTCATATCTTTACTGTTTATAGCTTCAGCTTTGCAAACTCGCTCGCAATTCCCGCAATGAACGCACGATTCTTTATCAATCGTTATACGGAAAAGCGAATAGCGTGACAAAATACTCAACAAAGCACCGACCGGACAAATGGAATTACAGAACAGTCGTCCGTGGAAAACCACTATAACGACAAACAAAGCAAGAGCAACAACTCCACTTATCAGACCGGCCGTCGTAACCGTAGTTACACTTGCCTGATACAGACTGTAGTTATCCATTGACATCAATATACTTGCAATGCCATTGTTTCCCCATATAATAATCGGTCTGAAAATATTAGTTACAATTCTGCCGAAATTACTGTATGGATCCAGCAGAAGATAGATATTCAGAACTCCTGCCAAAACGCTTATCGCAGTCAGAGCAAGAAGTGAATATCTCAGAATATTATATGGTTTCTTGTAAGAAAAACGGTGAGTTCCATTCTTCTTTTTCTTGCCGATACAATATATGCGGTTGATAATGTCCTGCAAAACACCCGCAGGGCAAATAGCGGAACAATATATACGTCCGAATACGAATGTAAGCAGCAATTCCGCAATCACCACACCGGCAAAGCCACCCAGCAAGGCCGGCATCAGCTGCAAGTGCAGAAATCTATGTGTCTTATCTGGAAGTGCATCCGCAAAATCAACGAAAAACAATATTATAGGCAAGAAGAAAACCAGAGCGAGAACAATTCTCGCTCCTTTAAGTATATTAAGTTTCTTCATTGTCAGAAATTATAACTTGATTCGTTTAATGTTCAGTGACTTCAAGTCTGTTGTTCCTAATTTCAGAGATTCTCCGTTTTTGATATGACCAACAGCTGCCATATCAAGTTTCTTCACCTGGTTGAACAATGACAAAGCAGCAGTGTCAACAGCAACAATATTAGGAGAAGCAATCAAAGATTTCAAAGTAGCAACGTCGGCAAGGCTCTTTCCCTGCGGGCCGTTCTGATGCATAATTCTGTAAGCATCAACAATGTTCAGCACCGGCTTTTTCTGCCATGTGCAGATATCGGCAATACACTGCTGCAAATCATTCTGATGGAAGAAACGGCGGTCCCAAACGATTCCCATGTAGTTCTTCATCGCGCAAGTAAGTTTCGCTCCGCCATGATTCTTCAGCACAGGAACATTGATCCATACATCAGCCTCGATAAGAGCTTCGTGGATTTTTGCGCTTTTCAGTTTAACTCCGCCAGGAATAGAAACTTCCTTGTAATATTTTTCGTCATTACCGGGCATAATGATACCACCGGCTTCTTTCACGGCCTTTTCTATACCGCTGGTTTCGTAACACTTTTGCCAGTTATCGCAAGTATGGTCAAACACAGTAACTTTTTCCGCGCCGGCATCAAGACATTTCTTAACCAAAGCCTTCACAAGTTTAGGATTTGTATTTCCTGCCATCTCCGGAGTTCTGTCCCAACCGATATTTGGTTTGATAACTACTTTCTGTCCTTTTTTAACGAACTTTCCAATTCCGCCCAATTCCTGCAATGCCTTATCAAGCATAACTTCCGGTTCTCCACCCATAACGGCAACCATATCAGGCGCTTTTTCTACTGCAATACTGTTCGATGTCAAAGCAGCCTGCAAACCTTCAAAGTTTAAGGAAAGGGCAGCGCCTGCAATAACACTTGATTTAAGGAAATCTCGACGTTTCATAATTCTGATAAGTTTAAATATTGGTTACACAATTTTAGTTGACGAGGGGACGAGGGGACAAGGAGGGGGAGAAAAGGAGTTAAGGAGTCAAGAAGTCAAGTAGTTAAGAAGTTGTTACTTGTTTTCTATAACATTGTCATCTTGTCAACTCGTCACCTGTTCTCTCCCTTGTCAACTCGTTAACTTGTCAACTCGTTCCCTCGTTTCATCAATCAACACAAATCTCTTCAACAGGTTGTTTTTTATCCTTATCCATAGGAACAAATTTATATCCCACAGAATTAAAATCTATTTTATTCAAATCAATACATCTTATAGTGCTGTTATACATCGTACGGAAATAAATCTTCCTGTTTTTAGTATCCGTAACCGATGTCCATTGCGTTGCACTTGGAATATCTGTCGGAGTTTGAGAGCTCAAAAACTCTATTCCGATAGGAATGTCAAAGTTGTTCAATATCTGGAATGACTGCTCAACCGTTTCATAAGCCGTTTGCTTTTGTGGAGCCGAAGCCTTATAGAAAGCAGCTCTTACGAAACGTGAAGGAGGAGTTACGTCTCCCGGCATTCCCAAAAAGCCGCTTCCGGCTCCGAACTGGGAAATCTTTTCTTCACCGATATTCTGGCTTTGCGCAGAACCCGGATAAAGATTCACATAATTGTTCAGATTGGCTACATGCCATTCAAAACCCGGAGAATTTGTTATAACACCAACTTTGTTGTCATAGAAATTCAATTTCCCGTCAACAATTTCCAGCACAACCTGTTTTCCGGTCGGCTCGGCGATTCTCCAGTGAACGGTAGAAGCTCTCGGGTCTATTGCCACAACATGAATGTCTTTTATCTTTTCCTTAACCTCTTCGATTGTTGAGCAATTTGCCAAAATCCACGAAACCAGCTGAAGGTCGGAAATGCTGCTTGAGCGTTTCGCTTCATCAAAAGCTTCATATTCTCCGTAGTTAGGGAAATAGAAAAGACCGGCAGACAACCCGACTTCATTGATTCCTTCAGCTACAAATTCTTTCTGTTCTACCGACAGACCTACATATCCATACTTGGATTTGAACGTCATACCCTGACCTTTAATGGTAAACGCCTGATGTTCATAACCTCTCGGAACAATTACATACTGGCTGTTCAGCTCGCTGCCGCCCCATTCAATAGTTCGTGCATAAATGTAACTTCCATCTTTTGCAGACAGAGAAATGCCTGTGCAGGCTTCAGATTCATTTACGAACATGAAAGGAGAGCAGGCTGCCACCATCAGTGACAATATCTTTCGTTTCATAATTGTTTTTGTTAAAGTTGTTATAATTGAAGTTGACGAGGATTCAGAGACGAGTTGACAAGGGGAATAGGATTTAAGGAGTCAAGAAGTCAAGTAGTCAAGAAGTCAAGTAGTTAAGAAGTCAAGTAGTTAATACTTGTTCCTCTGTAGCCTTGTCTCCTGTAGCCTCGTCCCCTTGTTAACTCGTCAACTCATTCCCTCGTCCCCTATACTTACAATCCGCTAAAATCCACTCCCTCAAACGCCAAAGAAGGAATTCTCCAGCTTGATGAAGTTCTTGGGTCGTTACCGATAGCAGCAAGATTGCTCCACAGCGTAATCATATTTCCAGTTACATTCATTTCGGAAACAGGTTTAGTAAGCTTTCCGTTTTCGATAAGGAAACCTTCAATACCGTATGAGAAATCGCCTGTTGAACTGTTGCAGTTTCCGCCATTGAAACCAGTAACGAATATACCTTTGTTCACATCCGAAATCAAACCTTCAACATCTTTATCTCCCAAATTCATAGTCATGATAGAAGGAGAGGAGATAGTTGGCGCAACATTCATCTTGTTGGCGCGATAAGTATCGATGAAGTATGTCTTTAGCACACCATTCTCAAAAATAGGCTGGTGTTTGGTTGCAACACCTTCGTTGTCGAAATATCTTGCGCCGGCACTCTTCTTCAAATGCGGTTCGTCAATAATCGTCACTTTGTCGCCAAACACTTTCTGGTTCAGTTTGTCAAGAAGGAAAGAATTCTTCTGCTGGATACTTCCGCCATCAATAGCTTCAATTACCGGAGAAAGCAATCTTGCAGAATTCATGTTGTCAACAACCATAGTATATTTGCCGGAACCAGCCTTTTTCTGTCCCAACTTGCGCAAAACCCTTTCAAGGGCCTTCTGTCCGATACCTTCTTTCTTCAGAGTGTCATAGAACAAAGAGAAGTCATACCAGTATGATTCCGGACGCGCTTCACCTTCGCCCTTGATGCTTACGCTGGCAAAAGTGCTGAACGAAGAAGAAGAAGCTTCGCCTTCAAAGCCATTGCTTGAAACCATGTATTTGAATTCCTTACCATCGCTGAACGAAGAAGACGCAGAAATAATTCTGTCATCTTTACCCATAATTTCGTCGCACGCCTTCATTGCCAAATCCACCTTTTCGTCCGGCTGGATATTGTCGAAATTAGAGTCGAAAAGCTGCAAATCCTCGCCGCCACCTTTGTAATAGCGTTCAGCGTCCGGCAAAGTTCTCGCCTTGTCTTCAGCAAGGAAGCGTGTAGCAGTTATGCCGTCTTTGATAAATTTCTCAAGTTCCTTTTTGTCAAGTCTGTTTGTAGAATAAGAACCGAATCTTCCGTCAACAAAAATCTGAATTACAAAACTGTTTTCAGAAGCCTGGTGAAGACGGTCAATCTTCATATCGCGAATCTCAAACGTACTGCTTGAACCATTATATATTGTTACTCGTGAAGCCTGGCAACCATTTTTCAGAGCAAACTCCATAGCCCATTGAACCAGCTTTTTATTTTCATTTGTAATCATAATCAATTTTCTCCTCCTACAGTTAATTTACTTACTAAAGCAGATGGCATACCACAAGTTACAGGACAAGACTGGCCATCCTTTCCGCAAGTCCATGTTCCGTTGTCCATTTTATAGTTGTTTCCAACCATAGTAATGTCGGCAAGAGCCTCCGGACCGTTACCAATGATATTGATATCCTTGATAGGCTGAGTCAGCTTTCCGTTCTCAATCAGATAACCGTCTTTTACGAAGAATGTGAAGTCGCCGGCACCAATCTGAACCTGTCCGTTTGTGAAGTTTGCGGCATAGATACCTTTCTTCACTGTCGAAATCATTTCCTCTTCAGTAACGTTGCCCGCTTCCATATAAGTAGCACGCATACGAGGAATAGGCATCTGCCTGAAGTTTTCACGGCGTCCGTTACCTGTTGAGCGGATTCCATAATGCTTCGCACTGATTCTGTCGTGAAGATAACTTGTCAGAATACCTTCTTTCACGATATAAGTCTTTTGTCCTTCGATACCTTCGTCATCGATGTTCACAGAACCGCGGTTGAAAGGAATAGTACCATCGTCCACCACATTGATATGCTCGTCACAAACTTTCTTGTTAAGCAAGTCTGAGAAAATAGATACATTTTTACGGTTGAAATCAGCCTCAAAAGCATGTCCGATAGCCTCGTGAAGCAAGATACCGGAACCGCCGGCACCCATAACCACCGGCATTTCACCACCTTTAGGCTTGATAGCCTGGAACAGGATAGATGTTTTCTTCACAGCCTCATTAGCCAATTCCTCAATCAGTTCGTCATTAAGGAATTCAGCGCCCATACGGAACGCCCTTGCAGCATATGAATTTTCAACCTGTCCGTTTTCTTCCATAATACATACGGCAGAAAGAGAACACATCGGGCGATAATCATAATACATCTGTCCTTCGCTGTTGCAGAACAAAATATGAGAAGTTGAATCACCAAGGAAAGCTCTAACCTTATGAACCCTCTTGTCAAGTTCAAAAATACGGTCGTTCAGCTTCTGTAAGTAAGGCATCTTGTCCTGGACAGACAGCAAATCCCAATCCTTTGAAATATTATAGTAATTGTGTTCCGGCTTTATTTCTGTTATATTAGCCGGCTGGAATTTGTTTGAAGAATTTGCAATTCTGGCAGCAGTACGTGCCGCCTTGATCATCTCATCCAGAGTGATGTTCTCAACGTAGGCATAACCAGTCTGGTCGCCTGCAAGAACACGCACACCCATACCGAAATCGATGTTTGATGCAGCAGAGTTAACCTCTCCGTCCTGCAATCCTATGTTGTTGTAATGCGTATGTTCAAAGAAAAGATCAGCATAATCTCCACCCTTTTCCAAAGCCGCAGCCAAAACTTTATTAAGATCTTCTTCACTCACCTTGAAGTGATTCAAGGCAAAAGCCACTCCTTGTGCTTTGTCAACAGCGTTACCACTTGTGCAACTGCTCAGGAATGAAGGAGCAGCAAGAGATGTAAGTACGGCCATACTTCCTGTCTTTAAAAATTCTCGACGATTAAATTTCATAATACATAAATTATCATTGTTAAAATTTGACAAGAATCAGTAATAGAGCTGGGGCAAGCCAACAGAATCAATTTTTCTCATCCAAACTTTATTTGTGCAAACCGTTTTTCACGGTCTTCATTGTGCTAAATTAGTAAATAATTCATTATATATATGTGTAGGTATGAGATTTTCTTGTTTTAATATGTAAAAGCGGTGGTTAGTGCGTATTCATCAAAGGGAAAGATGATGAAATCTGGAAGGTTTAGTGTGTATGTATTTGTCGGTGTAATTTTCATAATTAATACTTTAATAATATAATAAAATTTGATTTTGGTATTGTGTTGTTAATCTGCTATTTGCATTTTCACGAATTTTTTTTGGGTTGGAAAACTTTTTTCATAATATATGAAACAAAAATTTCATCTGCATGAAAATTTATTTTCATAATATATGGAAAAAGTTTTTCATATATTATGAAATAACTGAATGATTACAATCAAAATTGATAATGTCCGAAATATCGAAACTATATCTTATGGTATAATGTGTAAAATTAACGCAAAATATTTGGAAATGTTATAATATTATGTCTACATTTGCGTAGAATAAACGCAATACATATGGAAGAGTTTAAATATCACTATAAATATCCACATCCGGCTGTAACTACAGATTGTGTGATTTTTGGTTTTGATGGTGTAAGTATAAAGGTGTTACTTATACAAAGAGGTATTGAACCATTTAAAGGTTCATGGGCATTCCCCGGAGGTTTCTTAAAGATGGATGAAACAGCAGATGAATGTGCAAAACGCGAACTCGAAGAGGAAACCGGATTAAAGAATATACCAGTAGATCAATTCTACACTTTCACTAGCGTTGACAGAGATCCGCGTGAAAGAGTGATAACAATTGCCTATTTTGCCTTGGTACGTATGGGAGAAGTAAAAGGTGGAGATGACGCCTCCAATGCCCGTTGGTTTTCATATGATGAAATTCCCAGTCTTGCTTTTGATCATGACAGGATATTGCGGAAGGCAGTGTCTGCATTAAAAATACGTATTTGCTTTAAACCTATCGGCTTTGATTTGCTCCCGGAAATATTTACCATGAGTGAACTTCAGAACCTTTATGAAGCAATTTTGGAAATAAAGTTCGACAGACGTAATTTTTACAACAAGATGATGAAGTTGGGTTTGTTGATAGAAGCTGAAAAACGTCCGGAAAACACACCGTCCAGAATTCCGGTCAAATATCGCTTCAACCCGGATAAATATACAGAATTAAAACAAAAAGGATTTAGATTAGAATTTTAGGAGGCAGGCTTATGTATGATAATATAATCTTATGTGGAATTGTAGGTGACATAATTGGTTCCACTCGTGAATGGAAAAATGTTAAGACTGAAGATTTTGAACTCATTCCTTATGGAAGCCGTTTCACCGATGACACGGTGATGACTCTTGCCGTTGCTCAGTGGCTTATGATAGACCCGGACCATTCGGAAACTAAGCTTATAGAATGTATGCAGAGTTTAGGCAGGAGATATCCTAATGCAGGTTATGGAGGAATGTTTCGTAAATGGTTGAAATCTGATAATCCCAGGCCATACGGAAGTTTTGGTAATGGTTCGGCTATGAGAGTAAGTCCTGTTGCTTTGTATGCAAATTCTATGGATGAAGCATTGGAATTGGCTCGTATAACTGCTTCTGTCACACATAATCATCCAGAGGGAATCAAAGGTGCTCAGGCAATTGCTGCCAGCGTCTTTCTGAAGCGCACGGAACGGCTTGATGTCAAGGGGAAAATCAAACGCTATGTCGAAGAACATTTCGGATACAATCTAAATATCAACCTAAGAGATATAAGAGATGAATATAGCTTTGACGTTACATGCCAGGGAAGTGTTCCTATCTCCATTATGGCATTCCTGCAGGAACCATATGACGCTGAAAAAGCAATCCGTCTGGCAATATCAATGGGTGGAGATTCAGATACAATAGGATGTATGACTTCGTCGATTGCCGCCACAAACAGGCCGTTCGCAATTAGCAGTAACAGCCTGTCACTTGATATAGAAGAGAAATGCAGGCGACTGCTGACACCTGACTTGCTTGAGATAAACGACAAATTTTTAGCATTCATAGGCCAGAGGTTAAAACGATCCCGCGAAGAGAATGATGAAACAATTGTTCTTGCCGCAAAATATGCAAGTGAGGAGAAAAAGGAATATGCCGTAAAAATCGCTGACAGTATTCGTGGTTCATTAATGGGTGGCGCGGCAGGTGATGCCCTGGGATATCCAGTGGAATTTATGAGCAGAAGCAGTATCCTGTCTAAATATGGACCTGATGGTATCAACACTTTTGAACTGGACCACAAGGGGAAAGCACTTGTAAGTGACGATACTCAAATGACACTGTTTACTGCTAATGGCTTATTGATGGGTATTACACGCGGTGAAATGAGGGGCATAGGTAAAAGTCCTGAAGATTATGTTGATTTGGCATACATTGACTGGTATTATACTCAGACCGGAGAAAAGAGAAAAGACCGAATATCAGATTTTCATTATACATGGTTAAGAGATTTGCCGGAATTGGCACATAGACGTGCTCCAGGAAATACTTGCTTAAGTGCATGTTTCAATTTGTTGCACGGACGTAAGGTGAGTAATGACAGTAAAGGTTGTGGAGGTATTATGCGTGTAGCACCATTGGGACTCTTGCTGGCTGGCTATATGGCTAGGGATGGAAGAAGTCCGTACTCAATTCCACGGATGTATGAAGCCGGAGCGAATATAGCTAGAGTGACGCATCTGCATCCTTTGGGCTTCTTGCCAGCCGGTATGCTGACAGAGCTATTGTTTAAACTTGCTCTTCTATCTCCAGAAGAGGCAAAGAATAGGATCCGGGAAATAGCGGAAAGTACTGTCATGACTCTTGGCAAGGTGTTTCCTGGAAAGTATGAACAGGAAAAATTTTATCTCGCTGATTTGACAAGGAAAGCCGTCAGACTGGCACAATCTGATGTTGAAGACATTGATGCCATTGAGGAACTTGGAGAAGGATGGACTGGAGAAGAAGCATGGGCAATATCTGTGTTCTGTGCCATCAGGCATATCGACAGCATACATGACGCTATTGTTTCTTCAGTCAACCATGATGGAGACAGTGATTCCACCGGCTCAATCACAGGCAATATTATGGGTGCAATATATGGTTATGAAGAGATGAAACGTCAGCGGTTGTTCTGTCCGAAAGACAAAGAATTCGAGGAAACTCTTGAACTTTCGAATATCATCCTTGCGCTTGCTGACGACTTGGGCACAAGCTGCATAATCAGTGAATTTGGCAAAATAGAAACTCCGGCAGAGAAACAATGGTTTGAACGATATTGCAAAATGAAGCCTGTAGGATTGTAACAATGTATAAATGTAGTATTCATCATGAAAGATAATAGCCTTAAAAGACATAGAAGTTATGAGTTTTATGCAGCAAAGTACCTGGAAAAACTAGGATATCAAACAGATGTTACCAATGTTTAAAGTTTATTACAATTCTCGGAAAATTACATTTTCAGTTTAGATAAGTATTAATTTTTATCTTCCTTCTAATAACATTCTAATCCTTCCTAAACCAAATCTAACCATAATCGTTGCCTGACAGACAGAGTGGTGACATATTTTTGCCGCAAAATAATCAAAAGGTGAAGAAATGAGGAGAATGATTTGTTTTGCATTTGTGATTTGTAGCCCTTTGTTGCAGGCTCAACAAAACGATAACTGTGTGGAGATGAGCATTGCTGAAGCTGAGAATGTTTTTATGATGAATAATTTTCAGTTACTTGCCGAGCACTATGAAATAGACAAGGCCGATGCTGCCCTTGTGCAATCGAAATTGTTTGATAATCCTGTAGTGTCGTTTGAACAGAATGTTTACAACAGATTGAATGGGAAATATTTTGATTTTGGGTCTAAAGTTCAGTCGGTTGTTGAGATTGAACAGTTGATATATATTGCAGGCCAAAGAAGCAATAAAATTAAATTGGAGAAATATAACAGGAAAAGGAATGAATATTTGTTTGAGGAGTCTGTCCGGGTACTGAAAAATGAATTAAAACTGAAATTTGTTTCGCTATATTACAGGCTCAAGGAAATTGATATTTATGATTCAGAAATAAAATCGTTGCAGAATTTACTGACAAGAATAAAGCAGGAGGAAGAGAAAGGGAATATTTCATTATTGGAAAGAACGAGGATTGAAGCTTATTTGCTGTCGTTGGAAAGTGAAAGAAATGATGTGGCGAATGATATTGTCTCTCTTCGTGGAAACGTGAAGCTGCTGATGGGAGGTAAATATACCGGTGATATTAATCCTGTGATAAATGAATGTTTATTGAATGATTTTGATATGGGGAAAGTTCCATATTCGGAATTAGAGGGATTTGTTATGGAGCGTCCGGATATGAAATTGGCTAAAGTTAATATTCAATCTGCCGAAACAGAGATTAAGCTTCAACGTTCATTGTCGTTTCCGGAAGTTAGGGTTAAAGGGATTTATGACAAAGCGGGAAATTTCATCAATGATTATTTTGCAATTGGAATAAATCTTACACTGCCGGTATTTAACAGAAACCAGGGAAATATCAGAATTGCGAAACACGGTTTGGCTCAGAACAGGATAATGGAAGAGCATTCGTATATGAATGCTATGAATGAATTGAGTAATTCATATAAAAGGCTGGAAAATGCTGTGGGTTTATATGATAAGACAGATAAGGAGATTGAACTCAATATGGAGAAGCTGACAAAAGGATTAAATGAAAGTTTGGTTGCTAAGAATATTAGCATTATTGAATTCATTGATTTCTATGAAGCATATAAGAATACTAGCCTGAATACTTATAAAATACGAAAGGATGTTTTTATGGCTATGGAAGATATAAATTATATTACTAATCATAATGTTTTCAGATATTAATATGAAGAAGTTTTGTTTATTAATGACCGGTGTTATAGCAAATTTACTGTTTATGGCTTGTAGCCGTAACGATAATAAAACCAATGATATATTCACGAATAAGACTAATGAAGCTTTGCATTTGGATACGGTAAGAAATATTCCTCTGAAAAGGGAAATTCTTTTGAATGGCAAGGTTGATTTTGCTATGGAAAATATGACTCCAGTGTTTCCTATGATCAGTGGAATAGTAAAGGAGGTTTATGGCGAAACGGGCGATCATGTTGGAAAAGGAGAGAGGCTTGCTCTGATTGAAAGTGAGGATATAGCTTCGATTGTTAAGGAATTGAAAACGGCAGAACATAAATTGAAACTTGCTGAAAGTAATTATAAAGCTGCTGAAGATATGCTGCGTGGTGGCTTGTCGTCTGAAAGAGAGGTTTTGAATTACAGGCAGGAGTTGACTGAAGCTGAAGAGGAATTGAATCGTCTGAATAAATTGAAAGCTATTTATCCGATTGATGAAAATGGATTGTATATACTATGTTCTCCTGTTTCCGGATTTATTACGGAAAGGAATATAAACAGGAATTATCTGATTCGTCCGGACAGTGACAAGGAGTTGTCTATTCCTATATTGATGGTCACAGCTTTGGGAACGACAGATGATATTGTCAGCGGACTGGATGCCGGTGCGGACGACTATATCAGCAAGCCTTTCAGTTTTGCGGAGCTTCAGGCTAGAATTAGGGCTTTGCTCAGAAGGAGAGAAGGCGCAAAAGTAAATCAGGTTCTTCAGTGCGGAGATTTGACATTGGATCAGGTTTCGAGAAGAGCTACAAGAAACGGGGAAACTATAGATTTGACGGTGAAAGAATACAGGCTTCTTGAGTATTTCATGAATAATCAGGGAATCGCACTCAGCCGTTTACAGTTGCTTAGAGAAGTATGGGACAAGAATTTTGACACAAACACTAATATTGTAGATGTTTATGTGAATTATTTGCGAGCTAAAATCGACAAGAATCATGAGAGGAAGTTGATTCGTACAGTTGTAGGACTTGGTTATATGATGGAAGGATGAAGACGGGAAACAAAATAGCATGGGTCTATACTTTGCTGACGATGGGGTTGGTTGTGGCTGTCGCCTTGGTTTTCTTTCTTATAACTGCTCATTCAATAGATAAGGTTTATGATTCATATCTTACGGAACGGGCAATAGTGACGGCTGAGAAATATTGGGAACGCGACGAACTTAATGAATCTGATTACAAGCAGGTTCAGAAAAGATATGAGCAAAGTTTGCCCACGGCAAAAGAGTTTGTGTTAAATGCTGATTCAACTGATAAGGCACGCTTAAGACTTTCAGACTTCTTGTCGGATGAAGAAATTGATGAGTTGTATGAATCACATATTCTGCATTTTAGCGGGAAAGAATATGAGAGGGGAGTTGCTTTGTATTATCCGGACAATGAAGGTAATTTTATTGTTGTCATACAGTCAAACAATAAGTATGGTGCAGATATAGTATCATTTATGGGCTGGTTTCTGCTTGGGGCTTTCGTAATTACATTTATATTGGTGTATTGTGTAGGAAAGCTTTATGCTATAAGATTGGTGAACAGGATAGACGAAGCGTATCAAAGTGAGAAATCATTTATAAGAAATGCGTCTCACGAACTGAATAATCCGTTGACTGCTATTTTGGGAGAATGCGAGATAACTCTTCTGAAAGAAAGGAATGCGTCTGAATATCAGTCTTCACTTATGCGGATTGAAAGTGAAACTCGTAGAATAATAATGCTGATGAAACATCTGCTTTTTCTGTCACATGGAGACAAAGAAATTATGAAGAGCATTGTGGAACCGATAAATATCAATCAATTTGTCAGACAGTTCGAGAATGATAAGGTGAAAATAATTGATGATGGAAAAGGTTTTATATTGAATGCTAATCCTAATTTGCTGAAGATTGCTATAAGCAATATCGTCAATAATGCTTGTAAATATTCAGGGGAAAACAATGTTTCTTTGAGTGTTGAAGATAGAAGCATAATAATCGAGGATAAAGGCATTGGTATTCCGAAAGATGAGTTGAAGAATATTACTCAACCATTTTATAGAGCAAAGAATGTCAGATCATTCGAAGGAAATGGTATTGGGCTGGCTTTGTCCATAAAGATAATAAAATGCTATGGAGGGAAAGTTATTATAAATTCGAGAGAAAGGATTGGGACAAGAGTTGAGATTATCTTTTGATAATCCTATTCAAACCAGAAATCCTAGTCTGTTTTCAAAGAAATTAAGCGTGTAGTTATATCAATGATCAGAATAATAACTACACGCTTAATTTATTATAGGAATATTGTGTCAGACATCCTTTATTTTCAGAATATTATATGAAATCTTATTATCGTAAACATCGCTTCCGTCTATTTTCTTGACATAATTTACAAATCTTACTGTTATCGGAAGAATAATTATTTCATAAAGAGATTTCAGTGAAGCTTGGATTAATATCATTGTTAAAAGCTCATTAGCAGGTATTAATCCGGCAAAAGCAATCGGAAAGAATATTATGGAATCGGCGGTTTCTCCAACCAATGTTGATAAGACTGCTCTAATGGAAAAATATTTTCCTTTATGATATAGCTTCAGCTTACTCATTACAAAAGCATTTAGAAATGAGCCGATTAGAAAGGCTAGTAGACTGGCAAATGCAATTCGTGGCGCCAATCCAAACACAAAATTGAAGGCTTCTTCACCTTCCCAAAATGGAGCGGAAGGAAGATTTATTGCCAGATTGCCAAAAGCAATCACCAGGAAATTAGATATGAAGCCACTCCAAATTATAAGTCTGGCTTTTTTGAATCCCCATACTTCTGAAATACAATCGTTTATAATATACGATATGGGGAAAACAATTAGACCTGCAGTTGCAGTGATGCCGGCAATCTGAATTACTTTTGTTTCCAAAAGATTGGCCGCAACCAAGCACACATTAAATAATATACCTAATAACATATAAGGTATACTAACTAAATTCTTTTGCATAAATTCTTGTTTTTAATGAGGTTAATCAAGCACTCCTATAAAAAAAGCAATATTTTTTATTACTAGATACTAGAAATGAAAAATACTGCAAAAGTAGAAAATAAACCAAATATAATCAAGAAAGCCCTTATGAGCTAAATAGAGAGAAAGATAATTCTTTTATAATTCCCTATTTAACATAATGCAAATTATGCGGATTATACTTGGTTTAATATATTCGATAATTCGCTTGGTTTCAAATTTCTTCCAATGATAACACCTTTGTCATCAATCAATAGATTTTTGATTTGCTTATTAACAGAAAAATCTTTTAAAATATCAGGATAAGTAAATGTTTGATTCCAGTATTGTTGTGACTTATCCAGATTATCAGCTTTAATAGTAGCGTCGTAAACAGATTTATTTACATCCAATGAAATTGAATAAATTTTAAGTTTGTTGGAACCGATTGCATTTGCTTCTCTACAGAACAAAATATTACTCAATCGAGATTCTGCATCATATGCAGCCCAAAAATTAACGAAAGTAAAACGGCCTTCTGAATTTGCAAACTTAATATTACTATTGCTCTCTTTATCTTTTATTATTAGCTCTGGAGCTAAATCTCCAGGATTGACACCTTCTGAAAAATTTCCTTCCTTAGAACCTGCTGCAATTTCTAATAATGCAAGAGAAGCAATAAATACATAAGTCTTAAACTTCATATTTATATATTTTAGTTTCACATAATCAAATGAATATTTATCTATTCACTTGAGCCCTGATTTTCAGGTTTGGATAAGTCTATGCAAACAGCACTAACTAATCCAATCGTGCGCAAAGATACTGCAAACAAAACTTTGCCTACAAGTGCTATAACAATTTTATGGTTAAAAATCAAGCATTTTTATGTATTTAATAGCATATATTTGATATATCTCAAATGTTTTACAGCATATTATTTACATATTTTAACCTACACCCGCTTGATAGCAGCTTATTTGATAGCTACTTTTCACTACCTTTGTGAAATTAAATATGACTTCAATTATATGACGGGAAATAATGAATTAATACTACTCAATATTCACGGGAATGACCGCCCTGGAGTAACTGCGGCTCTAACTGAAATTCTGGCTAAAAATAACGCTATAATATTGGATATCGGTCAGGCTGATATCCACAACAACCTTTCTTTGGGAATTCTTTTCCAATGTGTAGGCAACAATTCTGGCAATTTGCTGAAAGAACTCTTATTCAAGAGCTATGAACTAGATGTAAATATAAGATTTAAGCCTATTTCAGAAGATGAGTATAGCGAATGGGTTAGTATGCAAGGTAAAAACAGATACATTGTAACTATCCTAGCCAGAAAATTAACAGCAAAGCAAATTGCCGGTGTAAGTCGCATCATTGCCCATCAGGATATGAATATTGATGATATAAAGCGACTTACAGGCCGAATTCCTTTGAATGAAAATGAAAGAACTCCAAAGGCAAGTGTGGAATTTTCAGTAAGAGGAACTCCTAAAAACAAGGAGAAAATGAAAGCTGATTTCATGAAACTTTCTTCTGATTTGCAGATGGATATATCATTCCAGGAAGATAGTATGTATCGTCGTATGCGCCGTCTTATTTGTTTCGATATGGATTCTACTCTTATTGAAACTGAAGTCATAGATGAATTAGCTATCAGAGCCGGCGTTGGAGATGAAGTAAAGGCAATCACAGAGGCTGCAATGCGTGGCGAAATAGATTTTACGGAAAGTTTCAAGCGCAGATGTGCCTTGTTGAAAGGTCTGGATGTTTCTGTAATGCAGGAAATTGCAGAAAATCTACCTATCACTGAAGGTGTTGACAGGCTTATGAAAATTCTGAAACAAGTTGGGTTTAAGATTGCAATTCTTTCCGGCGGTTTTACTTATTTTGGCAATTATCTGAAGCAAAGATATGCTATTGACTATGTTTATGCTAATGAACTTGAAGTAGTTGATGGAAAACTTACAGGAAGACATTTGGGTGACATTGTTGATGGAAAACGCAAAGCTGAATTGTTGAGATTAATAGCTCAAGTTGAGAATGTTGATATTCGCCAGACTGTGGCTGTTGGTGATGGTGCAAACGATTTGCCAATGATTAGTATTGCTGGCCTTGGCATAGCATTCCACGCTAAGCCTAAAGTAAAAGCTACAGCTGAACAGTCTATTTCCACAATAGGTCTGGACGGTATTTTATATTTCCTTGGATACAAGGATTCATATATGGAAGAAAAAATTTGATTGTTTCACTAAATATATATAGTTATGGTTAAACACATTGTAATGTTCAAGCTTAAGGAGTTTGATTCTAATGAAGAAAAGAAAGAAGTTTTGAATAACATTAAAACAAGTCTGGAAGCATTGATTGATAAAATTGATGTTTTGAAGAAAATCGAAGTAAACTTCAATTGCAATCCTGCTGAAACTTGGGATCTTATTCTTACAACTGAATTGGAAACTCTTGAAGATGTTGCTACTTATGCAAATCATCCGGAACATGTATTTGTGGCAAAAAATATAATTGGTCCTGTGAAAGTTGACCGTGCTTGTGTAGATTATGAATATTAATCATCCACAAATGAAAGACTTTGATATCGAAGAGCGTGCTGACAGAGCTGTTCATAATTTTATGTCCGGTTATAATTGTGCCCAATCTGTTTTTTTGGCATATTCTGACCTGTTTGATATAGATATAGATACAGCAAAGAAGATGTCTGTTTCCTTTGGAGGCGGAATGGGAAGAATGCGTGAAGTATGCGGAACAATGAGTGCAATGGCTATGCTTACCGGCTTCAAATATCCGGTTGAAAATCCGGCAGACCAAGAAGCTAGAAAGCGTAACTATGCTATGGTTCAAAAAGTAGCATCCTTGTTTAAGGAAAAGCATAACACTATAATTTGCCGTGAATTGCTTAGCTCAAAAGATGCTGCAGAAACCGACCCTACTCCATCACCAAGAACGGCAGAATATTATAAAAAACGTCCGTGCTGCAGGTATGTGGAAACAGCAGCATTGATTGCAGGCAAAATGCTTAAGAATGAATTAGATTGATGGTTTATGCCATCAATCTAATTTGTTTTATATAGTTCAGCTTCTTTATCTTGGCAAAAAGCTGGCTGTATGAAGACAGAGACTTAACGTTGACTCTGTATGTAATTACTGCTTCATCTGTGTCATAGAGTGCTTCAAGCGAAACACTGACAATGAAAACTCCTTCTTTCTCTATTATTTCCCTGATAATTTTCAAATCCGGATTTGAAACCGAACATCTGATACTCAAAACTTTGTTTACTCCATTCAAATAGACATTCTTCTCAAAATATTCTAAAGTAATCAAAGCAAAAAGCGTCAGAAGAGTTGTTATTGCCGCCGGCAAAAACATTCCTGCACCAACAGCAAGACCGATAACCGCCGTAACCCAAATGCATGCTGCCGTGGTCAGCCCGTGAACACTGCCATGACTTTGGATAATGGCTCCAGCACCGAGAAATCCTATTCCGGAAAGAACTTGTGCAGCTATTCGTCCTGGATCGCCGTTCAAAAAATTAGGATAAGTCTGAGGAATCCATATTGAAACTAACATGGCAGCAGTTGAGCCCACGCAAATCAAAGTAAAAGTCCTCATCCCGGCTTCACGGCGTCGGAGCTGTCTCTCCACTCCTATTAATCCACCTAAGGCAAAACTTATAATCAGCCTTAATAACGAAGAAGCAAAAGTGACTTCCGTAGATTTTAATATTTCGTTTAATGTTTCAATCATAATGATATTTTTTGTTGCTTCACATAATAACAAAAAAATTACTTGAAAGCAAGGAATTAATTTTTTTTATCCTTTGCCTTAAACTGCAAATTAAGGCTGTTTTTCGTATCAGGATAAAGGGAAGTCAAAAAAAATCGAGTCTCAGAAAGTTTGGGAATATCATAAAGATATGGATACAAATATATAATCTGAATATTTTATAGAATATTATCTTATAATAAAGCAATATGAAAGACAACTAGGGTTAAAAACATTATTGTGACACGCAATATACACACGAATAAACACGCAAAAAATGTTTTTTGAGCAAATTTAAGGCTATATAAGCCAATATTGGAGATATTATATAAGGAGTAAAGGATATAAAATAAAAAACAGATAATTGAGATCACGAAGGCATAATATTTCGAATCCCAATTATCTGTAATAAGAAAAGGATGTATTAAATATTCAAAGCACCAGTAAGCTCAGTCACCGATTTGAATCCATGTCTGTCGCAATAATCATTCAATCCATCAATTACTTTGATAGAAATTGTCGGATCAACAAAATTATATGTTCCGATTTGGATTGCCGATGCACCTGCAAGCATAAATTCAACTGCATCTTTCCAGCTTGAAATTCCGCCCAATCCGATAATCGGAATCTGAATAGCTTTTGAAGTTTGCCAAACCATTCTCAATGCAACCGGCTTTACGCATGGACCGGAAAGCCCGCCTGTAATTGTTGAAAGAATTGGTTTTCTTTTTTCAGCATCAATTGCCATTCCCATCATTGTATTAATCATTGAAACTGCATCAGCACCTTCAGCTTCGACAGCTCTGGCAATTTCAGTGATATCAGTTACATTTGGAGAAAGCTTAACAATTAAAGTTTTTGGATATGCCTTTCTGACTGCTTTTACCACTTCGGCAGCACCTGACGCAGTAACACCAAATGCCATTCCACCCTGTTTTACATTAGGGCATGATATATTCAATTCAATTGCCGGAATCTTTTCCAATTCTGCAATTTTCTCAGCGCATTCAACGTAAGTTTCGATTGACGAGCCACTCACATTCACAATCATATTTGTGTCGATATCCTTTATCTGTGGATATATATTTTCTGCGAAATAATTTGCGCCCTTGTTTTGCAATCCAACTGCATTAAGCATTCCTGAAGGAGTTTCAGCCATTCGTGGATACAAGTTTCCTTCACGTGGTTGAATTGTTGTTCCTTTTACGAAAATTCCACCTAATCTTGATATATCAATCAAATCTGAAAATTCAATTCCATATCCGAAAGTTCCTGATGCAGTCATTACCGGATTCTTCAACTGCAATCCACCTATATTTACTTTTAATTCAGCCATGACAATTTTTCTATATTAAATACTGGACCTTCTGTACAAACACAAACATGATGATCATCTTTAGTCTTCTCAACGCAGCACAAGCATGCTCCCAATCCGCAAGCCATTGTATTTTCCAATGAAACTTCGCAGTCGATTTTTTCTGAAGAAGCATATTTTGCAACAGCCATCATCATTGGCTTAGGACCACATGTATATATTTTATCAAATTTGATTTTGCTCAACACTGAATGATTAATTACATATCCTTTTTCACCCAATGAAGCGTCTTCAGTTGTTACATATACATTGCCTATTGATTCAAACAAATCCAATTGCAGCAAATCATCTTTTGATCTTGCACCCAAAAGGAAAGTTGGTTCAAATCCTGCTTCCTTTAGATATTTGCCCAAATATAACATTGGAGCAGTTCCGACACCACCGCCAATTAATAACAATTTCTTAGATTCATTACCATTTTCAGGAATTGTGAATCCATTTCCAAGAGGCAATAATATATTGATTAAATCACCAACGCGAGCTTCAGCCAATTTTCTTGTTCCATCACCGACCAATTGAATCAATAACCATAATTCATTCTTTTCTTTGTCGATGAAGTTGATTGAAATCGGACGACGTAAAAATGTTGAAGGTGAATTATCCACGCGAACTTCCACAAACTGTCCAGGATTCATTTCTGGCAATAATGATTCGGATGTCAATTTTAACAGACAGTAATTTTTATGAAGACGCTCATTTGCGGTAACCTTCATATCTAATAGAAACTTTTTCATATATTATTTTATATAATAAATAATGTACTCAGAAACATATATATGCAAAGATACGTTTTTTCACGAAGTTTACGGGTGATTTTATTCACTTCTTTTCAAGTGTATAAGTATCAAAAGTGTTATCCGTATAAAATACCATGATTTTTGAAATCGTTTTTGCTGGCTTTTCTACGGTTATAACCATTTCTTTTTCTTGGTGAACTGGCGGAGTTGTAATGTTTTCATTCAACGGAGAACAGGGAGATTCTGATAGCGGCAATGTATTTTCCGCAGCTTCAGCTATTTGGGCTGTTTTCATCATCGGTCCATTTCCAAAAAGAAGCCAGTCTGAACTAACTGAAGGAAATCTCCTTAGTATTTTTAATAAAACGTCGAGACTTGGATTGTTCCTTCCGGAAATAATATGAGACATGGCTGCTCTTTGTATTCCGATTTCAGCAGCGAACTGAGCCTGACTATAACCTTCAGTTTCCATTACTTTCAAAATACGCTCCTTCATATATTTGGTGTTTTTATATAGATAAAAATTATGTCAAAATGACATAATTGGGATTTATTCAAGCTATTTTCTTGCCATATACAAAGATATACAAAGATTTTTATTAAACAAATATAATGTTATAATAATATACATACTATTTGTAAACAGATATGTTTACATTTGAATACCGAACATTTGTAAACTTTGATATTTATACTTATAAATCACTTTAGATAAATTGGATATAAATCTAGGTCGCAATAGATTAATAAATATGTATTTATAGCAGAATTTTCCTATTGTAAACATTTAGCCAAATATTTCAGATTATATTTTTAGAAAATTCTTAACAAAACCATATAAAATACTGAATATATGTGATTTAAAGCTATATTATATACATATGTAGATGTATATATTTATATACTTATACAAATGTATAACATTGCATATTGCTGGCTGATTTTATATGTATTATAGTATATGTAAATATATTTTGTCTTTAAAATATAATATTGTAAACTGATTCTTCTTAAGTGGATTTTACATTAATATACTTCCAGTATAAAGCATATATAGCATAACATTAATATGTCATTTTGGCATACACGTGTTATTGCAACAGAATTGTATGGACATGAATTTTTGAGCAATATTTTCTTAACAAAAAAGCATGAAAATACTACTACAAGAAAATTCAAATAAGTACGGAAGAAAATGAAATTAAGTACGGAAGTAATTTGTGTTACATCCGGATCCGTCTGCATCCAGATCCGGATGTAATTTAAGGGACGTTTTTATGTCAAGGTTTTCGTCAACGAAATTATATTATCATAAATGAAGAATCTTATACACTAGCAATTTCAATATTTCGCCATCTTCTATTCCAGTAGTTCCAAATCCTTTTGAAAGAGCATCTGCTTCTCGGATTTCATTAATAATGTTGAAAGCTTTCATTGCTGAATAATTCCTCATTCCTGTGATATATTCTTTTGCTCCATATGAATTCCTCAATCCAAGAAGCAATGTTATCGCCTGTTCGCTTCTGTCTTTTGAATAGTAGCAAATAAGTAAATTTGAAAAATAATTATATAAAACAGAAAGCGTGACCTGAATCGGATTCAATTTTGAATTTCTACCAAAATAATCAATTATTTCATTCGATTTCAAGATTTCTTTATTTGCCAATGCTCTAATCAATTCAAAGTTATTATACTCTTTACTTATGCCGATATTTTCTTCGATTATTTCAGGAGTTATTCTTTGAAGTCCGTTATTATGCAATATTATTGTCAGTTTGTCGAGCTCAGTATCAAGTTTGCTTAAGTCATTTCCTATATAGTCACAAAGCATTTGAGTTGATTTGGCATCAATTCCCAATTTTCTGCTTTGAACAAAACCCAACACGACAGACGGCAATTTATAGTCAGGTACTTTTTTTGATTCAAACACCTTTCCTATTTTATTCGCAATTTGATAAAGAGATTTTCTTTTGTCAATTGATTTGTATTTATAATTTAATACAAGAATTGTCGATTTAAGAGGATTCTTCAAATAATCGGAAAGCAAATCAATATTCCTTATTACTTGAGCTTCCCTAACAACTATCAATTGATATTCGGACATCATCGGATATCGTCGGGCTGCATTTATTATTTTGATTGCATCGCAATCTGCTCCATAGAATATCATCTGATTGAAATCTTTTTCGCTTTCTGTCAGAACTTCATCAATCAGTAAATCCGTCAATTTATCAATAAAATAAGGCTCTTCGCCCATCAGCAAATATATGGGATAATAATTCCTTGATTTGATGCTTTTATATAATTCTTCAAATGACGATGTTTCTTCTTTTTTTGCCATAAGCATTTACCAGCTAAGTCTTATATGTTGAATAGTTTTATTTTCATTTATGATTTGCAATAAGGATTCAATACCAAGTTTAACATGTTCATTAACGAAAAGTTTGGTTATCTTTTTATCGGATTCCTCAGTTTTAATACCATCTTCTTCCATTGGTTTATCAGAAATCATCAATAAAGCACCTGTTGGTATTTTATTAGCAAAACCGGCTGTCAATAATGTAGCTGTTTCCATATCGATTCCGCTTGCGTGTGTTTGAATCAAATAATCTTTGAAATCGTTGTCATATTCCCAAACTCTTCTGTTTGTCGTGTAAACAGTTCCTGTCCAATAATCTTTTCCATGGTCTCTGATTGCGGAAGAAATTGCTCTCAACATATAAAAAGCCGGCAACGACGGAACCTCAGGCGGAAGATATTCATCCGATGTTCCTTCACCTCTGATTGCAGCAATTGGCAATAAATAGTCGCCAAGCTTAATTGATTTCTTTAGTCCTCCGCATTTGCCGAGAAACAGAACTGCTTTTGGCGTGATGGCTGAAAGCAAATCCATAATAGTCGCGGCATTTGCACTTCCCATTCCAAAATTTATAATAGTTATGCCATTTGCCGAAGCATTAGGCATTGCACTTTTCAACCCTAGAATTTCAACATTGAAAAATTCGGCAAAAATCTCTACATATTTTGTGAAATTAGTCAAAAGAATGTACGGAGTAAAATCTTCCAGTTTTCGTTCCGTATATCTTGGCAGCCAGTTTTCAACTATTTCTTGTTTTGTTTTCATAAGACGGAAATTTTCAAGTTGAACAAACTTACATAATTTTACTCTAATAATCTAGCTTTTCATTATCTTTACACACATATAATATGTGATAATTATGAATAATTTGAATCTGCCTTCCTTCCAGTATAAAATCAAGCATATTGAAAATAAGGCGTATATATATGACATTCTGCGGAAAAAATTTATCGTGATTACGCCTGAAGAATGGGTTAGACAGCATTTCGTAAATTATCTGATAGGCTATTTAAATTATCCAAAGCAATTAATTGCCAATGAAGTTTCAATTCGCCTGAACTCCACGAGCAAACGCTGTGATACTGTTATTTATACAAAGACATTGCAGCCACAAGTGATTATTGAGTATAAGTCTCCGGATATTGAGTTGTCGCAGGCTGTTTTCGATCAGGTTATGCGTTATAATATGGTTTTGCGAGTAAAATATATTATCTTAAGTAATGGGATAAAGCACATTTGCAGCAGGATAGATTATGATAATAACAGATATATTTTTCTGCCGGAAATCCCTCAATATGAGGATTTATAAAAGTTGAACTGCAAACTCATGATTTATATTACCAGAGATGCATAATTATTTTTATCTCAAAAGAATTATTCGGAAAGCATTACCAATGGTTTATACTTTTCTAAATTGACAGCATTTGTTGTGTCATTCAAAAGATTAGCTTTTTCCATTTTTATCTCTGAATCTATATGCAACAACATAGCTTTTTCAAAATTCTTGGCGTCAAAGAACAATGAATAACATAGCAAAATACCGAAAAATGATAAAATCAATCCTTTCATACTAGTTTTATTTATGATTTCTATAATTATTAGATGTAGAATGTTGATTAAATGCTGCATGAAAGAGCTATTTTTTTTGCAAAAAAATGAGCTGCCTTCATCTGTGAATTTTATATTGCTGATAATCATATAAATAAAAGCAACATATTTTCTTCAAAAATATATACGGACCCGGCCGCATTTAGGGCAATATATATCGAAGCGTAAATACGGTCCTACGTTACGCTACGTCCGTATATATTTTTTTAAGAATATTGGCACTGATAATATGCTAAATCAGGCACTGATTAATGTATAAACATTACTTTAACCCCATCTTGCAGATTCTTAAATTTCAAATAATATGTATGAGAAGTTTCGTCCCATTCAATTGTTATATTCTTTTGCTTTTTACCTTTCTTGTTTAATATCCAAACATCTTTTGCTTTAGCCGGAGAATAAATTCTCAGCACAGAATTTGTATATAATGGTCCTTTTGCTATAAAAGAGTAAGAATCTTCAGCCCATATTTCATCGTATATTCGTGACGACGAAGCTATTACTTTTGCCTTGTTGCTATTTTTCAACACTGACAAATCATATAGGAAAGCTTGATCGCCAGGATAAACTTTTGCTTTTTCGACGATTGGCAGATTTGATGAAAACAAATCGATATAAAGACCGGAAGTTTCATAGGCGGCAGAATCCGGAGATTCGTCCATTACAGAGATTATTTTATATGCGCCTCTCTGTATGTCAATATAATTCTTTACATTCAAATGTTCATTTGCTGCTTCTTGAAATAAAGAATCAACAGTATTTACAAGAGACAAATCTGCACCTTTTGATTTAACAAAATCTTCAGGATTCGACCTTATTACACATATTTTGCCTTTCCCGAAAGTATATGTACCTTCATCAGCGCATTCAGGCACATTCATAAGGCTAAACAAATGATCTGCCGGATGTTTCCAGTTGTTTCCGTTGCTGTTCCACCATTCCGTTATTCCTTGGAAAGGATCATTATCTTTAGAAACATAAACTAATACTCCACCGTTTCTAACCCAGTCGGCAATGTTGTAATGCGCCTTTTCGTCGAGAGGTTTCATATTCGAATATGTCATTAAAAGCAACTTGGTATTATCCCATATTTTCGGTGATGACAGATTCTCGATATGAATAGTATTAACCGGAATTCCTCTCTTTATGAATGGCATTGTAAGACCAAAGAAGTTGGATAATTCCTTATCCAAATATCCGTCAATTGGTTCGTCTGAACATTGATACATGATTGAATTGGAAGTCAGGACACTTATTCCATCAGTTCCGGAAATAACATTGTCCGAAGCAGGCATATTGCTCAACGACTGAACCATAATTTGCATTTGAGCAGAAAAATATTCAGGCACATGACTTTTTCTGTCCACCATTTTTCCCGCTTTATACTCTCCTTCATATATACGCTCCGGCCATTGCATGACAATGTAGTTGTCAACCTTCGGATAAAAAAGTTGGGCAGCAAAAATAGCTTCATAATTTCTGAGATATTCTTCCCAGTCACGAGGCCAGTCCTCCAACGGATCAGTCAAGAAGAAGAGCTTTCTGTTTGTTGGCGAAGCCATTGACTCAAGCAGTCCATATTCCAGATAAGCAGTTTCGAAAATTCGTTCTTTCAATTCTCCATTGTAATAGTTCGGCAAGCGCGCAGTTCCGGCCCAGACTTGTCCAACATAGCCGTCAACATTGGCTAATGTTCCAAGACTAGCTTCCGGACTAACAATTTGCCATTGAGCATAATTAAGCAGTGAGTGAGTAGTGACGAAGCATTTCACATCCAAGCCTCTGCTTTTCCCATATTTTTTTGCAAAGGCATTACATTCATCTATCGCATTATAAAACAAATGATGCTTCAGTTTATTAGACAAATATAGATTTTCTGCCGACAAATGCTGTGGGCGCCATTCAAATCCATAATACTTTTCCCATTCCGATTTGAAAGCATCACTATATCCGGCAAAAGCCCAGAATTCAGGCTCAGCCAAATAAAGAACATCTATTCCCACATCAATCATTCTTTTGATTTTATATAGTTTGATATAATCAAGGAATGATTCTGTAGGGACAATATATGGAACATTATCGTGATGCCAGCAAGTATCACCTTTCAGAGTTTTCTGTCCTTCGTCATAATGAGGCGTTCCGTCCCAGTTTCCGGAAATATAATCAGCATATTCTCCCCAAGAAATTCCCGTCATAAAATGGGTCTGATATCCATTATTTCTCCATGAGCGGACTCTCTCCTCAAATGTAGCTTCTCCATCGCCGAAATCCAAATAGTCCTGAGTTTTCATTCCATAAATAATGGCTATATCGGAACGGATGTCAAGCTCAGGCTTCCATGGCGAAGCAGTTTGTATTGCTGTCTTTTCAACTCTTTCACCTTCAGTTTCATTGGTTCCCAGAGGATGACACGAGGCAAGCAGCATTAAAGAGAGAGAATATAAATATATAATTCTATTTTGCATAAAAATCAGAAATTGCTTTTTGACAAATACTTTTCAGCTAAATTATATCCTTCGTAGTATAAATCTTTCATTTTGGAAACATTCTTCTCCGTCCTTCCTACTTTTAAAGGAGTTTCAGGTCTGATGACAATGACTTTTCCTTCTTCTTCCAAAGCATCTATAAAGTCCAATATCTCATTATAATGATAATATCTTTTCTTAAGTCTTTCTCTGATTTGCGGATAGCGTTTATATATGAACCAAGGCAGATAAAAATCCTTTTCCTCTTTTCTATAGCCTTTGTTTCTGGTCAGAACAATAACATTCTTGCTGTAGCCATCACTTATAGCTTTCTTAATCGGAATTGGATCGCACACTCCGCCATCGACCATTGGGATATTGTCAACGTATGTTATCGGGCACATCACAGGCAATGAGCATGAGGCTTTGCATATTTCTACTAATCGTGAGAAATCTTCTTTCTCCTCATAATAGTTTGCAGTTCCTGTAATGCAATTACTTGTAACAATGACAAAGCGCATTTTATTATTCTTGTATGTCTCAAAGTCAAACGGGAAATATTTGTCCGGATATTCATAGAAGATAAAATCCAAATCTATATATCCGTGACCTTTGAGCATATGTTTCAGTCCAATATAGTCGCGTTTGGTTGGCAATTCCACATTACTGAAATATGATCTTCCTCTTTGACGTGAAATATATGATATGCCATTACTGGCACCGGCAGAAACACCTATTGTGTATGGAAACCATATTTGGTTATCCATCATATAATCCAGCACACCGGCTGTGAAAACACCACGCATTCCACCGCCTTCCAAGACTAATCCTGTATTTTCATCTATAACCATAACAACACAAATATCATATATACAATATAAAATATCCTATGTTTTTCAGGAAATATCTTATGTAGCCTGAAAAACATAGGATATTTTCTTATCCAAATGCTATAAACCAAATCCCATAAGGAATTTGATTGCACAAATATACGGAATATTTATTCAGACAAATCTTCTGTTTGCTCAACCGGATTTGTCAGGTATTTTCTCAAAGCAAAATAGCCAATCAAGCCTGAAGCAAATGAACCTGAAAATACACCTAGCTTAGCCTGGTTCAACAAATCCAATCCTTCGGGAGTGGTTGCATCGAAAGACAAGTTAGCGATAAATAATGCCACTGTGAAACCAATGCCACCCAAAGCAGAAACTGCAAAAAGATTTTTGATATTCATTCCTTTCGGCATTGAAATTAAGCCACTTTTGATTGATATATAAGAAAAAGAGAATATACCCAAAGTTTTTCCAACAACCAATCCCAAGAAAACTGCCAACGGAACATTTATTATTGAGGATGGATTTATATCTCCGAAAGTTACACCTGCATTTACAAATGCGAACAATGGCAATATAACATAACTTACGAATGGATGAAGTTTGTCTGTTATTGTTTGTAACGGACTGATTGTGTGATTTGCCAGCGTATGAATATTGTTAAGCACATGAATCTGTCTTGAATTAAGCACAGTTGCTTTGTTTGAGCACTTAGCTTCTGATGCGTCAAGCATTTCCAAATATTCACCCATATCTCTTCTGAAACAGTCAAGATGAAGCTTAGGACGAGCTGGCACTGTAAATGCTACCAACACTCCCGCTATTGTAGGATGAATGCCAGATTCCAGGAACAGCATCCACACACAAAATCCTAATACATAATAAAACAATCTGTTATATATTTTCATCTTGCCACCAAGATACAAAACCAATAACAGGACTAATGATATCAACAACGGCTGGAAAGCTATTTCGCCGCTATAGAAAAGGGCAATAATTATAATACCGCCAATATCGTCAACAACAGCCAAAGCCGTCAAGAAAATACGAAGGCTCAGTGGCACTTTGTTTCCTAATAAGCCCAAAACCGCCAATGCAAATGCAATGTCCGTTGCCATTGGTATAGCAGCTCCGGATGCAGCACTTCCTGAAGGACAAACCAAAAGGTAGAAAAGCACAGGAATAACCATACCACCACAAGCAGCAATGATAGGAAGCAAAGCCTTTCTGAACGAGCACAACTCTCCTATCAATACTTCCTGTTTGATTTCCAGACCGATAGTAAAAAAGAAAACAGCCATAAGCGCATCATTGACAAATGCCAACAATGTCATAGGCTCACCATGATGAGCAAAAAAGCTAAAGTTTCCTGCTTGAAGGTCAATTGGATGAAGCAAGAATTGCTGATATCTGTCAGCAAATGGAGAGTTTGCTAACAACATAGCTAAAATTGTAGCTACGAACAATAATAAACTAGCGTTTGGTTTTTGCACTGCAAAACGACGCAACGGTTTTAGAATTACATGAAAAGTCTTCTCCATAAATTGGATTTAAAGTTTAAATTTCTGCCTAATATTATTTATCTCAATTATTCTTTTAAATATGCTGTTTCAACCTTAAGTAATTTGCTTTTAAGACGCTCCACTTCACTTTTCCTTATCCGCAAAGTCATCTCACAATCCATGTCGAACTTTTGTGAAATGATTGCAGGAGAATCATCCTTGATAACTTTCATTATTCCATTCATGAATGGATATTCAAACGCTACAGTTATATCAACATCTACAGTACATTCTTCAATTTTAGCAGCAGCTATTGCTTCTGCTGCAGCAGTTCTGTATGCAACAATAAGCCCGCTAGTGCCAAGTTCAATACCTCCAAAATATCTGATTACTATTACAAGAATATCTGTCAGCTCGTTGGAATTAATCTGGCCCAGTATTGGCTTTCCGGCTGTTGACGATGGTTCACCGTCATCATTAGCTCTGAAAGTTTTGCGGTCAGCACCAAGCATATATGCCCAGCATACATGACGCGCGTCATAATATTCTTTTTTATATTTAGCAATATATTCCTTTACTTCTTCAACCGACTTTACAGGTATTGCATAAGATATGAAACGGCTGCGCTTCTCTGTATAGTATCCTTCAGAAATTGAGAATATAGTACGATATGTATCTTTTTCGGTCATCATTTTTTGTTTGCGATATTGTTTTCAAGTTCCTTCTTCAAGAATGGAGCTGTATATCCTATTCCTGAGTTTGCCAAATCTTCGGGAGTTCCGGTAAACAGCACCTCGCCGCCTCGCCTTCCTCCTTCCGGTCCCATATCTATCAGATAATCGGCATATTTTATAACATCAAGATTATGCTCGATTACAACAACTGTGTTCCCTTTGTCAACCAACTTATTCAGAACACCCAGGAGAACGCGAATATCCTCGAAATGCAATCCTGTGGTTGGCTCGTCCAGAATATAAAGAGTTTTGCCAGTGTCTTTCTTCGACAGTTCAGTGGCAAGTTTCACCCTCTGGCTTTCTCCTCCGGACAATGTTGTGGATGGTTGTCCCAACTTGATATATCCCAAGCCAACATCTTGCAAAACTTTGATTTTGGATAGAATCTGCGGAACATTCTCGAAAAAGTCTACTGCAATATTTATCGTCATATCCAATATATCAGCAATAGATTTTCCTTTATATCTTACTTCCAGAGTTTCCCTGTTGTATCGCTTGCCATGGCAATCCTCACAAGGAACAAGAACATCCGGCAGGAAATTCATCTCTATTGTCTTGTATCCATTACCTTTACAAGTCTCACAACGGCCACCGGAAACATTAAATGAAAATCTTCCCGGCTTATATCCTCTCATTTTGGATTCCGGAAGCTCAACAAATAAATTCCTTATATCCGAAAACACCCCGATATATGTTGCAGGATTACTTCTTGGCGTGCGGCCAATCGGCGACTGGTCCACATTGACTATCTTGTCTATATTCTCAATGCCTTCTATTGAATCATAAGGCAGAGGATCTTCCAAAGATTTGTAGAAGTGCTGACTTAATATAGGCTGTAAAGTTCTGTTTATCAGTGTTGACTTTCCGCTTCCGGAAACACCTGTCACACAAATGAAAGTTCCGAGAGGAAAAGATACATCAACATTCTTCAGATTATTTCCCCTTGCTCCTTTTATTTCCAGTTTCAGCCCATTTCCTTTTCTCCTTTGTTCCGGAATGCCGATTGTTGTTTTGCCATTCAGGAATGAAGAAGTCATAGTGTCAGCTTCCAGCATTTTCTGAGGAGTTCCGGCAAACACAACTTCGCCACCGAGTCTTCCGGCTCTCGGTCCCAAATCAACGATATAATCAGACTCGAGCATCATATCTTTGTCATGTTCAACAACGATGACTGAGTTTCCTGTATCTCGCAGCTGTTTAAGAGAATGTATCAGCCTTACATTATCACGTTGATGCAAACCGATACTTGGCTCGTCCAATATATATAAAACATTGACCAACTGGCTGCCAATCTGCGTGGCAAGTCTGATTCGCTGACTTTCTCCGCCGGAAAGAGTTGCTGAAGCTCTGTTCAACGACAGATAATCCAGTCCCACATCCAACAGGAATTTCAGGCGGGAGCGGATTTCCTTAAGTATTTCAAAGGCAATAGTCTTCTGTCTGTCATCCAGTTTGTTTTCAATATCAGATAACCATTCATACAGTTCCGATATATCCATTGCAGATAAATCAGCAATATTCTTGCCACATATATAATAATGTAAAGCCTCCTTATTCAAGCGTTTTCCCTGGCATTCCGGGCAAACTGTCATTTTAACAAATTGACCTGCCCATTTCTGTGCCGAGGCAGAAGCATCTGCTTCCTGCTGCATTTGTATATATTTGGCAACTCCTTCATATGAAAGGAAATAGTTCGATGTTCCGATTGACTCATTTTTTATCTGGAGACGCTCGTCTGTTCCATTCATAATCTCGTCGATAGCTTCCTCCGGAATATCACTGATAGGAGTTTTCAGCGTGACGCCATATTTCGTGCATATAGCTTCAATCTGCCAGAAAATCAAGGAATTTTTATACTTGCCTAATGCAGTTATTCCTCCGGAATATATACTGAGAGAAGGATCCGGAACAATCTTTTCCATATCCAGAAGATTTAGCTGTCCGAGACCTTTACACTTCAAACAAGCACCGTGAGGAGAATTAAAGGAGAAATTATGAGGAGCCGGCTCGCTGTATGACAAACCGGTTATCGGATCCATCAATGTCTTACTGAAATGTCTGATTTCATTCGTATCAGCATTCAAAACCATAACAAGACCATTTCCCTGCCTCATTGCAAGCGACAGACTGTCCTTCAGTCGTGCTTCATCATTCTTGGAAATGATCATCTTATCGATAACGACCTCGATACTATGGTTCTTGTAACGGTCGAGCTTCATTCCGTAAAGGACTTCCCTCATTTCTCCGTCAACACGGACATTCAGATATCCTTTCTTTCTGATTTGCTCGAATAATTCTTTGTAATGACCTTTTCTGTTCCTCACCAGTGGAGCCAGCAAATATGTTTTCTTGCCTTCATACTTATCCAATATCAGTTCAAGAATCTGGTCTTCTGTATATTTCACCATCTTCTCCCCGTTGATATAAGAATGGGCCTCGCCTATTCGGGCAAACAAAAGTCTGAGGAAGTCATATATTTCGGTTGTAGTACCGACAGTAGAACGCGGATTTTTGTTAGTGGTTTTCTGTTCTATTGATATAACAGGACTCAAGCCTGTTATTTTATCAACATCAGGTCGTTCCATGTTTCCCAGAAAGTTTCTAGCATAAGCAGAGAAAGTTTCAACATAGCGACGCTGCCCTTCAGCAAATATTGTATCAAAAGCCAATGAGGACTTTCCGCTTCCACTCATGCCCGTTATCACGGTTAAAGAATTTCGGGGAATTTCCACATCGATATTTTTCAAATTATGCACACGGGCTCCATAAACAGAAATTTTTCCGTGTTCTACTGCCTGTTTGTCTATTGCCATTTAAATATAACAAGTTTCTAAAACGAGTGTAAAGATACAAAAAACCTGTAATTCTGAAAACAGGTTTTTAATATTTACTCGGCTACAACCCAAGCCGGATTATGAACGTATGTATTTGCCGTATTGTAATACATATCTGCCTTTGACGGAATCATCAGCTTGTATGTTTTCCCTTGTGTTACAAGCTTCCTGTCCCTGAGCCATGGATTGAAGCGTTTCAAATCGGCATACGTGATATTATGGCTGACAGCAAAATCTGCCAGACTCTGGATGTCTCCTTTTACTTCCACAGCCTCACAAGCAATTGGCTTGTACAAATCTGAAGCCTTTAGAACAAATCCGTACTTATAAGGATTCTCAAAGATTTGTTTTATTGCCATAATCCTGTACACATATCTTGTTGTTTCTTCTACAAGCCACAAGTCAAAATAATTGTCGGCTTTTTGTTTTACCAGTTCGCCGGAAATTCTACCCATTCCACCATTATATGAAGCAGCAACAGACGGCCAGTTTCCATACTTTTCATATGCGTCTTTCAAATATTTGCAAGCAGCTTCAGTCGCCTTTTCCACATTGCAGCGTTCGTCAACTGTCGGCGTGATGTTCAAGCCATATTCCCTTCCTGTTGCTTCCAATATCTGCCACATTCCGACAGCCTTTGCTCGGGATTGGATTCTTGGGTCCAAATTGCTCTCTATCACAGCAAGATACTTGAAGTCATCAGGAATTCCGTTCTTCTTCAATATCGGTTCAATAACAGGAAAATATCTGTTTGCCCTTTTTATCAACAACATTGTCGTTGAATGGAAATAAGTAAAAGAGCTTAATTCCCTGTCAAGAGATTCGTGCATATTATAGCGGGTCAAGTCAATTTCTTCTCCGCAGAAAGCCAATTTTGAAGGAACTTCAGGAGTTACTGTCATCGACAAGACGTGAGGTTTCATTTCCTTTGCACGAATGGAATCATCCGACCCCAAAGTAATACATGCAGTCAGTCCAAGTCCGGCAACACAAATAACTCCTAAAAATATATTCTTATAATTTTTCATTTCTGAAATACTTTAGTTTTCAAAACTATGACATCTTTCAATGGTCTGTCGTTTTTATCTGTTTCAACCAATGACATTTTCTCCACAATATCAAAGCCTTCAACTACTTCGCCAAATATTGTTACAGAGCCATCAAGATGAGGTGTACCTCCAATTGTCTTATACACTTCTCTGTGTTCAGCAGGAATAGTAACTGCAGGAATCTTTGACAAAGAGTCTTCCAGCAATATTGTAGCCTCAATATGCAAATCTTCTTCCTTATCCGGAGAAGACAATTCTGGATTCTTAGCCTTTAGCTCATTGCGAATCTTATAATACAACCAGTTTCTTCTGATTTGGTTGATTCGAGTTTCCATCGCGTCAAGTTCTTCATCTTTCCATACTTTTCCCTGGACAAAGCAGAACTGTGTTCCGGCAGAAGCTCTTTCCGGATTGACATCGTCTCCTTCTTTTGCGTCAATCAATGCCCCACGTTTATTAAAATATTTAGGCAATATCTCGGCAGGAACTGTATATCCGCCACCGTCCTCGCCATACAGCACTCCAGGTTCCTGAGCTTTGCTGGTCGGGTCACCACCCTGAACCACAAATTCTTTTATTATGCGATGGAACAACACACCCTCATACGCATTCTCCTTACAGAGTTTTATGAAATTATCTCTGTGCAATGGTGTATCGTCATACAGCATAACAGTTACATCACCCATAGTTGTAGAAATCTCAACATAAACAGGTTTTCCTTTTTCCAATGGTTTTTCTCCACATGACACCAACAGGAATAGGGAGAATAAACATAACAGCAAAGTTCCTTTTATTTTCATAACTATTCTTTATTGAAAATTATTTATCCTTTTTTATAAGCATATGGCAATTTTTACAATCAAACTCCAACAGCAAACGTGTATCCTTATAAAGCAAATAATATGGTTCTTTATACGGCGATTTTCCTTTTTGCCTTACCGGACACCAGCCCATGCTGTAGCGCAGGCAATGTTTGGTAAACATCAAAGGAACATCATCCACTTGCACCTTTTCAAATGCAGGTGAAATTTTCTCCACGCCTCGTTCCGCATAAAACTTATACGACTTGTCATTTGCCACATTTCCAAGATATGTCAACGAGCGTTGAGGGAATTGCGGCTTAGCCTGATAATTACTCACCTTCACCAGCTCACGTCTGTATCTGGTTCTGCGGTTCAATATCAACTTCTCAATGGCTTCCCTGCGCATATCTGAAAGAAGTGAAGACGGCACAAACCACATTTCCGACAGATTCACATCAACTTTAGCCACAGAAAACGGAGTATTTCCTAATTTCGACAACTGAGTGCGAATATTTTCGGTCTGCTCCCGTTTTGCTGTTTCCTTATTGAAATCACAGTAAATTATTACACGAGCACCACTTTCATCTTCCACAGACAAAGAAAAACCATTCTGGCAGTCAGCAAACGACATAACAACAGGAATCTTCCTTTCCGCCGTCTGTCTTGCCATAGTCTTTTCAAACGCCTGGTCGAAATTTCTGTATAAAGCCGTTTTCGGGCGAAGTCTTGCCGGCATTTCCTGAGGAAAAACCCTGTTGGCATCAACCTTATTCACTCTGAAGCCTTCCAATTCTCCGTTGGCATTGAAAAATATAAGTCCGTCACCGTTGTTCAGAGTTTTTGTCCCGGCAACAGTAAAACTGTTACCCTTCATTTCCTTTACATGACCGACAAATTCCCCAAGAGACTTAGGTGTGTCAAAAGCTGTTATGTCCGCACTTCTTCCTTTCAGGAAAAAAGGAGTAAAACCACGGTTGAAGCTCTTTGCCACATCTGGTTCAAAGTCAAAGGTGCATTTTCCATCCGACGCTCTCACATATTCCGGACGGCGTTTGAATATTTCATCAAGCTTCTTTCTGTAATAAGCTGTTACATTCTTTACATAAGATATATCTTTCAGGCGGCCTTCAATTTTCAGCGACGAAGCACCCGCATCCAACAAGTCTTCCAGATATTCCGAACGGTTCATATCCTTCAGCGACAAAAGATGCTTGTTCTGCATAATGACCTTGCCATCAGAGTCTATCAATGTATAAGGCAGACGGCAATATTGAGCGCAAGCTCCTCTGTTCGCGCTTCTTCCGCTCAAAGCCTCACTCAAATAACATTGGCCGCTATAGCTCACACACAGAGCACCATGAATAAAGACCTCCAACGAAACATTTGTTGAATCTTTTATTTTCTTTATTTCTTCCAAAGACAATTCCCTGGCTAAAACAACTTGTGTAAAGCCTGCTGATTCAAGAAATCTGACCTTTTCCACAGTCCTGTTATCCGTCTGAGTGCTGGCATGCAAAGGTATCGGAGGCAAGTCCAATTGTGTTATACCCATATCCTGCACAATCAGAGCGTCAACTCCGGCATCATAAAGCTTCCATATCATATCACGGGCTTCGTCCAGCTCATTGTCGTAAAGAATTGTATTCAGTGCGACATAAATCCGGGCTCCATACAAATGAGCATAATCGCATAACGACTTTATGTCATCCACCGTATTGCCCGCAGCAGCACGCGCACCAAACTTGGGCGCACCGATATATACAGCATCCGCGCCATGATTTATAGCCTCAATGCCGCAAGCCAAATCCTTAGCCGGCGATAACAGTTCTATTTTCCTTTTTATCAATTTTGCCACAAAAGTCCTTTATTTTATTAACTGTAAACTTTCCAAATTAGCAATATCTTCATGTTTATAAGGTGTTTCCTGATAAACATAGTAATTCAGCCAATTCGTAAACAGCAAGTTTGCATGTCCTCTCCAACGCACCACCGGTCCCATCGACGGGTCATTGTTCCTGTAATAGTTTTTAGGCACAGAAATCGGCAGACCTTTGTTCAGGTCGCGAACATACTCATCATTAAGCGTATATGGAGAATATTCGGAATGTCCTGTAATGAAGAATTCCCTGCCGCCACGAGCCATAACCATATAAACACCGGACTCTTCGCTTTCTGACAGCAGCGTCAGTTCCGGCACTTTCATGATATCATCTTTTCTTATTTCCGTATGGCGGCTGTGAGGCACATAAAACTCATCATCAAAGCCGCGGAAAATAGGAAGATATGATTCACGCAAAGTATGACGGAAAACACCGAACATTTTAGCCGGCAAATCATATTTCGGAATATCATAGAAATGATAAAGCCCGGCTTGTGCTGCCCAGCAGATATAAAGCGTAGAAGTCACATGTTTCCTTGCCCAGTCAAAAATCTCTGTAATCTCATTCCAATAGCCAACTTCCTCAAACGGCATTTGCTCCACTGGCGCTCCGGTAATGATCATTCCGTCATAATAACCCTTCTTTATTTCGTCAAAATCCTTATAGAATTCACGCATATGTTCAATAGGCGTATTCTTCGGAGTATGTCCTTTTATCTTAAGGAATTCCAGTTCGATTTGTAGCGGTGTATTACTCAGCAGACGAATCAAATCTGTCTCTGTCGTTATTTTCAAAGGCATCAAATTAAGAACTACAACACGCAGCGGACGAATATCCTGTGACGAAGCACGCAACGAGTCCATTACGAATATATGTTCTTTCTTCAGCAAATCAATTGCCGGCAAATTTTTTTGTAGATTAAGTGGCATATTGTTATTTTGATTATCAGATTACTTTTATTCAGAGAGACAAGTTGACAAAGGAACAAGTTGACAGGGAAAGCACTCGTTCTCCTTGTCAACTCGTCAACTCGTTCCCTTGTCAACTATTTCAATGTTCCATTCTGTGCCTGCTGAATCATAGTTTCATTAGGCAAAATCAGAATCTCAACTCTCCTGTTCAATGCTCGACCTTCAACTGTGCTGTTGTCTGCAACAGGCTGATGAACACCTTTTCCTTCGTATTCCATACGCTTGCTGCTGACACCCTGGTCAACCATCAGATAATTATATACGCTTTTGGCTCTCTTTTCGGATAAAGTCTGGTTATAGTCCACATTGCCTGTATTGTCAGTGTGGCCAACAATCTTGATATCCGTATCAGGATTCTGATTCAAACTTTCCGCCAATTTGCGTAATGCACTTCTTGAAGCCTCGCTCAGCGTGCTTGAATTGGTAGCAAACAAGATTCCCGAATCAAAAGTAACTCTCAGCGCTTCACCGTTGTTTATTGTTTCAACTTGAGTTTCCTCAGGCAAAGTAGCTTCAAGTTCCTTTTTCTGCTTATCCATCTTCTTGCCAATCAATGCGCCGGCTGTTCCTCCAACTGCCGCACCGATAACCGTGCCTAAAGCCGTATTACCCGCCAAAGCGCCCACACCGGCACCGACAGCAGCTCCACCGCCAACACCAATTGCAGTTCCTTTAGCCATATTGTTCCATGAACCGCAACTCGACATTGTTACTGCCAATGATAAAACTGCGACTGACAACAAATGTATTTTCATAATCAATTCTTTTTTAAATTAAACAATTTAAGTTTCGAGGATGTTGCAAAACTAATTTAAACACAGAGACACTGAGAACACGGAGTTTTTTTATTTTATTTATTCTCAATATATTAACTCTGAGGCTTCGTGCCTTTGTGTTTGAATATTTATGTTTAGCAACACCCACAACTTAAAAATTACAAGATTTCAGATACAAGTTGACAAGGTCTCTTGTTAACTTGTCTTCTTGTCAACTTGTTCCCTAGTATCAACTTGTCAACTGAAAATCAGTCAAACATATCAATCGAATCACAGTAAGCCAATTCTCCCTGGACAATAAAAGTTATTTCATCCTCAGAGAATTTTCCTACCTTGTCTTTCAGAGCGTTCTTTATAACGAATTGAACCAGTTCGTCTTCATCAATGTCAACTTCTTCATTGTCTTCTATATCCATATTCATATATCCTTTTGAATCATAGAATTCATAAATCAAGTCAACGATATAGTTGATATCATCATTGCTGAATTTTCCCTTCAATTCCTGCGGAAGATAGTTCTGGATAAATTTCACAGATTCTTCTTCATCATAAATAAAATCATCTTTTTCAGTCATGTCTTTTCGTGTTAATAAAAATAATACTCTAACATTTCTATCTTATCCGTAAAGATATGATTATTTCCTTTAAATAAACAGGTTCTTTGCCTCATTTGTTTTAAGCCCGGAGAATAAAAACATTGTCTCCTAAATGAGCCGCAAGCAGCCCGTTTTCATGCTCAATTGATTTTTTCTATTTCTTCCATAATGGCACATGCTTTTCCTACAGTTGTGACATTTTTTACCACAATGCTCAGCTTGTCATTCTGTTCCCTTAGTTTACAGTCCTTAGGATGTCTCTGTATATAAGCCAGAACACTTGAGAAAGAGTCACTCTCGTAATAGCTGCTTTTGGGATTGGAAACCATATAAAGTATCATCTGCCCTTTCTTCAATATAGCCTTTTCAACTCCCAGACTCTTTGCCATCCTGCGGAAACGCACAATCCTTATCAGCTCCATTCCTTCAGTCGGAATTTTACCGAATCTGTCCTCGATGCGCTCCTTGAATGCCTGGATATCTCTCTCTTCTTCCATCTTGTCAAGCTCCCTGTAAAGAGAAATTCTTTCCGAATCGCTCGGAATATAAGTCGGAGGAAAACGCAGCTCCAAATCACTCTCAATATAAGTCTCACGCACAAAGTCTTTCCTGTCCTTCTGGTTTTCCGTCAGCTCGGCATACAAATCTGAGAATTCTTCCGTTTTCAGTTCGTCAACGGCTTCTTCCAGAATCTTCTGATATGTTTCATATCCCAAATCTGCGATAAAGCCACTTTGCTCTGCGCCCAGCATATTTCCGGCACCTCTAATGTCCAAATCCTGCATGGCGATATGAATACCGCTGCCAAGCTCGGAGAAATTCTCTATTGCCTGCAGTCGCCTCCTTGCCTCCTGGCTCAATGTGCTCAAAGGCGGAGAAAGCAGATAGCAGAACGCCTTCCTGTTGCTTCGCCCAACTCGTCCGCGAAGCTGGTGAAGATCCGACAGACCGAACTGTTGCGCATTGTTGACAATTATAGTATTTGCATTCGGAACGTCAATTCCACTCTCAATTATACTAGTAGCAATCAGCACATCATACTCGTAGTTCACGAAATCAAGAATGATTTTCTCCAGCTGCTCCGGCTCCATCTGCCCGTGACCGACGCAAACCCTTGCATCCGGCACTTCACGGCGGACAAGATTCTCTATCTCATATATATTCTGAATCCTGTTGTTGATGAAGAAAACCTGACCGTTGCGGCTCATCTCAAAGTTTATAGCTTCGCGGATAATGTCCGGATTGAACCTCTCCACCTCAGTCTGAACCGGATATCTGTTTGGCGGCGGAGTAGTAATGCTGCTCAAGTCCCTCGCTCCCATCAGTGAGAACTGCAAAGTTCTCGGAATCGGAGTAGCCGTCATCGTCAGCGTATCGACATTAGTCTTAAGCTGGCGGAGCTTCTCCTTGACCGACACACCGAATTTCTGCTCCTCGTCAATAATCAGAAGCCCCAAATCCTTGAACTCCACATCCTTGCTCACAAGGCGATGCGTGCCGATAACAATATTTATCTCACCCTCCTTAAGCAATTTCAACGTCTGTCTGATTTGAGCCGACGTACGCGCACGGCTGATATAATCAATGCGGCAAGGGAAATCCTTCAATCGCTCACTGAAAGTCTGATAATGCTGGAACGCAAGCACCGTAGTAGGCACAAGCACCGCAACCTGCTTATTGTCCGACACCGCCTTGAAAGCCGCGCGGATAGCAACCTCAGTCTTTCCGAAGCCCACATCACCACACACCAGGCGGTCCATCGGCCGGTCGCTCTCCATATCTGCCTTCACATCGGCAGTAGCCTTCATCTGGTCCGGAGTGTCCTCATATATAAAGCTAGCCTCCAGCTCATGCTGCATAAAGCTGTCCGGGCTGTAAGCAAAACCTTTCTCCTTTTTCCTCTTCGAATAAAGCAGAATCAGGTCGCGGGCAATATCCTTCACCTTTTTCTTGGTGCGCTCCTTCATCTTCTCCCACGCACCCGTGCCCAGCTTGTTCAGCTTTGGCGGCTCGCCATTGTCCTTGCCCTTATATTTCGATAGCTTGTGCAAGGAATGAATGCTGACGAAAATTATATCATTGTTCTGATAAATAAGCTTGATAGCCTCCTGAACCTTTCCGTTCACTTCCGTGCGCACCAGTCCGCCGAACTGCCCCACACCGTGGTCGATATGCACAACATAATCACCCACAGAAAACTGGTTGAGCTCCTTCAGCGACAAAGATATTTTTCCGCTCCTCGCCTTGTCACTCTTCAGGCTATACTTATGGAAACGGTCGAAAAGCTGATGGTCCGTAAAGAAGCAAACTTTCATCTGCTCGTCGCTGAAACCCGCATGAATAGTCTTGTTCACGGCAGTGAAAGGCAGATTCTCTTTCCTGTCCTCAAATATGGCACGTATTCTGGCAGCCTGCTTCTCAACGTCGCTCAATATGTAAATTGTATAACCGTCGTTGATAAACTTGCCGAAAGATTCGCTCACCAAATCAAAATTCTTATGATAAATAGGCTGAAGCAGCGTCTGGAATTTCACAACCACATCCGGAGTTCCAAGGATATGCGTTCCCGTCTGAATCCTCTTGAAGTCCAGCGCCTTTCTGATAAAACTCTCCCAATGCACCAGCTTTTCATGCATACTCTCGGCACTGGCAAAAGATTCTTCGTCGGCAACAACCGGCTCTTCCTTCCAGATCGAGCAAATCCTCTCCTTGCACCATTCCAAATCATAAGAAACAACACAAGTATCCTCCGGCAGAACATCAAGCAGCGAAGCCTCACTCCCGCTGTCCGAATTTATCTTCGGAACAATATGGATTCTCTCCAGCTTCTCCTTCGAAAGCTGCGTTTCCACATCAAACGAACGGATAGTCTCAATCTCATTTCCAAAAAAGTCAATTCTGTACGGAAATTCATAAGAATACGAGAAAACGTCGAGGATACTACCACGCACCGCATACTGCCCCGGCTCATACACATAATCCACACGCTCGAAGCCATAACTGTCCAACACGTCCGAAATAAACTTACTGTCAACCTTCTCTCCCGCAGCAATCTGCAACGTATTCTCTTTCAAGGTTTCCTTGGCAACAACCTTCTCCGACAAAGCATCAGGATAAGTTACAATAATAAAATTACTGTCAGGCTGCTGAAGCATACTCAAAACCTCTGTTCTCAATATCTCATTTGCAGCATCAATATGCCCGTATTTTATCGATCTGCGATATGCCGACGGAAAAAAATACACATTCTTGTCTGAAATAAGCTGTGTAAGGTCGTGATAGTAATATCCCGCATCTTCCAAATCATTGAGAATACACAAAAAACGCCCCTTGTCACGCTCGGACAGCGAAGCAATAAGCATAGCAGAAGAAGAGCCGTTAAGTCCTTTGGCCGCAATATTTTTCATCTGTTTGTCCTTAAGCAAAGATTCCATCATCTTCACTTGCGGATGCGCAGAGTAACTATTTAGCAAATCTTGTATTGTCACTTTTCTCGGTTTTAAATTCAAGTACTCATTCTGTACTGTCGTCAGAACATTTTTCCTTATTAGTGCAAAAATAAGGAAAGTTGGTAAAAATACCCACTCTTTTCAATGTGTTTCCATAACTTCATATTATTTACTCAGTATTGACATAATAAATCCTACTTAAATTATAATAAGAATTTTCTTATGATTGAGTTTTCAAATTCTTTTCATCAACAATAAAAATACAGTTTGTCGGAAGAAAACGAATTTTATATTTTTGATGTAACTTCTTATATTCAGATGCATCATCAAAAATAGTTTGATTAAACGATACTTTATTTCTCCTTGGAAACGATATTATACCATAAACACGTTGCTGATGTTCTATAATCCCTTTATCTCTAAATATTTGCACTGCAGAAATAATCTGATTCTTTACAATAGCCTTATATTCTGAAATATTTTTAGGTTTACAGTCTTTTATTTCCACAAAAGCCACACCTATATTATTCCCCTCACTTTCAGGAAACACAATACACTCACAATGAGGCAAATCATTTCCAGCCTCGTCTTTAAACTGATTATCATCAAAGATATTACATATAACTGTCAGTAATGACGGATTTTCAAAAACCAGACAGTCCATATCTGTATTGCCATCTGGAACTAGTGGTATAGTTTCATGAAACTCCACTTTTCTGTTGCTACCTGTTCTTTCAGTAAAATCAGCAATATATAATTTAGGAGCAGCACTACTACGAAAGACAGATTTAGGATAAACAGCCTGTATTTTACTCTTCATCTTCGTAATAATTTAAAAGTTCCAGATATTCTTCAGAATTCTTTTTATATGCCTTATTCAAGTAATTGTCCTCAATTATGCCATCTTTGTCCTGAATACAGCGACTAGTACCGTTTTCCAATTCAAAAATAGATACTAATTTAGGATCAATCCACGCAGGATGAGAGGCAAAATCACAAGCTTCCTCTTCCGGAATATTATCTTTCACCAATCCACCCATCATACAATTATTGATAGCAAACAATATATACGGACTGTGAGTAGTAATTACAGCTGAATGTTTCTTATCATTCAGCATAGTTCCCAACAACCAGTAAACAAACTCCTGTTGTGTATCTGGGAAAAGATTTTGCTCAGGCTCTTCAATAAACAATTGAGTATAATGATAATTAAACAAACGGTCCATAACATGGACAGCCTCATATATATTGTGAGATAAATCTTCCGGAGACAAATCCGATAGTTTGCTTATCGCTTTTACATCATAACTCTCAAGCATTTTGAACATTGAAAGCAATATATTGGAATACTCCTTGAATTTACCAATATTCTCTCCTGATGCAATTCTATTGGCAATCAAAATCAATGCATTGGAAAATTCCTTTTTTGCCATTTCCTTTAAAGGAGATAATGTCCTCGGCTTGTTATACAAATTGGATAACATATAGATTATCGTTTGATACAATGGCAAAACAGATTGAACTCCGCTTGATGCATTCGTAAGCAACAGCTTGGAACCATTATCAAATATATAATCCCTGTCATTAATATTTTCATATGAAACTTCCCTGCTAAGAAGATTTGAAATATCAAGTTTCTTTATCTCCTCTTTAGCTTCCGACCAGTCATAAGCAAAATATAGTAACACATTGTTTCCCTCATTATACTTGCTGAAATTGGGCACTCCTGCTACGAAATTGCGTTCCGAAGGAATATAGCATATCTTAGGGTAAGAAAATACCATTTTATCCTTCAACTTAATAGTTGTTTTTTTAGAGCTATGTGTATAGGTGATAGTCATTGCCTCACCTTCATATTTTATACTGGCGTTTTTGTGAAAATATCCATCAAGTTTATGATATTCAACAAGAGAATCATAAAAAACACCCTGCTTTTGATAGTTTTCTAATTGCTTATCATTAAAAAAACAACTCTTTTCTACCCACTGACAATGGCAAAGTATTTTAGAAATTGTACTCTTACCTGAAGATTGAGGCCCCATGAAAACATTAATTCTGTTTACCTCAAATTCCACAAGCTTAATGGCTCCTATATTTTTTATGGTAAGTTTCTGCATATTGTTTTATTTAAATGATAAATCTTCTCAAATGTAATCCAAAGTTGTTGGATTGGCAAGAGAAAGGAAGTGCAAGTTTTATAAATACAGAATTTTGTTTCATCTTTTTTATCTGTCATTATTTTAACAGAATGTATTACATTACATTACTTTACCCTCAATCTCAACGACCAATTCTCCTACGAATGTCTCAACTACGCTAATCCAATCCAAAATATCTTGCTTACTTAAAGTGATAAGATTTTCTCTGTCTTTATTCGAATACGAATATCTGTGAACAATATTATTCCTTTTATGAAGATATTTTTTTATTTTCTTTTCATAGTCTGGTATATCAATATCAAAACAAAGGTAGAAACATACGATAAACCTATACAAAATTTAGCTTTATAAGCATTAATAGAACTATTTATAGTTATTCTATTAATGCTTGAATTTTTATTTTAATCGGACATTTCCTCCAACAGACTCAATATATCCCTTATTTTTCAATACTTCCAAAGCTTTTCTGAAAGCAGAATCCACATTAGTACCACGACGAGTAAATCCAAGTTTTTTTGCAGCAACCAACGTAAGGTTATCCTCATCAATCGCTAACTGCTCTGACAATGATTCAATAATTACATTCAACAACTCAATCTGTGGAATATCTAAAATATCTCGTCCGGAATTTGGTCGGTACATCTTATAATTAAAACTATCTGATTCATTTAACCACAAAGCACCAGCACTATCTTTATAAAATAAGGTCTCGTATAAGCTAAAAGTTCTTTGAAGAGTCGGGGTTACTCTTCCGCTTCCTCGTAAAGCACATACACGCCTACAAAGAAGCATAAAAGTTATTGGCTGTTCTACAGAAATAATATTTTGCATAAGAATCTTATCTTCCATCGTTATTGCTTCGACAACGTCGGTTGTATAGCAAACATACTCTTGAGCGTTGGTAGAGATTTCTTCTAACTTTTCTTGTGAAATATCAAAAGGCTTTTCTAAGCATTCTTGCTTGATTTTTGTTTTTGAAGAGGAAGATAGACGTTCAATAATACGACTTATAACACGTTCCTTATTATTAAACCAATCCACACTCCAAACACGCATCACTTGCCAATTTAATGCAGAAAGAACAGAAGGTTGAACTACCTCGCAGTCACGTGTTGTATGAGTATCGCGATATCCCTCACCATCCAAAAGAATACCAAGACGATATATACCTGGTTCCTTTTCATCGCCAATCGCTACATCGACCTTGAATTGTGAGCGACCAACATTTGTGGCTACTAAAAAACCTCTTTTCTCTAATTCATTAGCTATCTGTCTAGCTAATAAAGTATCAGAATTATGAGTATGACGATGTAAAGAAGAAGGAAGGGTTTGAGTTTCGGCATATTGTAAAAAATGCTTCAATCCCTCCACACCGCGAGCTTTTGAACGTCGCAAATCAATATCCGACGAATGCAATGACGAAAAAACATACATTTCGTGACGTGCACGACTTACAGCTACGTTCAAACGGCGTTCTCCTCCAGAATTATTTAACGGGCCAAAATTCATAGAAATCTTTCCTTCTTTATCTGGTCCATAACCAATAGAAAACAATATTATATCACGCTCATCCCCCTGAACATTTTCCAAATTCTTTACAAAAATGGGCTCATACATCTGTTGCACAGCATCCTGCAAAGTCTTGTCTTGATCTAATTGTTCTTGCAGTAAATCCTCTATAAGACTCTGCTGGACAACACTAAATGCAATCACACCAATACTTTTCTTTCGTAATTCTTCATCTCTCAGTCTACGAACAATCTCTTTCACAATCGCTTTTGCTTCTATCAAATTACAACGCTTTTTTCCTTTGTCATAATATCCCGAAACTGGAACATAATGTACTTTGGTCTGTTGATCATCAACAGAAGGGAAAGTTATAAGAGAACCATCATAATATTCATTATTTGAAAAAGCAATCAGACTTTCATGGTGTGAACGGTAATGCCATGAAAGCTGCAAGGACGGAATCTCAAGAGTTCGGCAATCCTCAAGAATACTCTCCATATCATCTATGCAAGCTTCTTCAACATCTACATTCGTAGAAGAAAAGAAACTTGTTGGCGGCATCTGTTTAGGATCACCTACAACAACTAAAGATTTTCCACGAGCTATAGCTCCAACAGCTTCACTCGTTGGCATTTGTGATGCTTCATCAAAGATTACCAAATCGAATTTATCCTGATCAAGATTAATATACTGAGCTACACTCATTGGACTCATAAGCATACACGGACACAAGCGTGGGAGTAAAGTCGGTATTTGGTCAAATAAATCGCGTAAAGATAACCCACGCCCTCCGTTGCTAATATTGCGATTAAGCAAACCTATTTCACTACTGCTACTAGTATTATCGACAACACGAGGTACACGAGCTGCCAATCGAGCATAAAGCTCCTTCTGTGTGAGTAATTGAAACTCATCAGTCATACGTTTATAGGCTGCTACTTTTTCATCAAAAAGCAAACCTTCAAATGTAGCCAAAATCTCAGATTTACGGATTTTCTCCTCTGCTTTATATCGGAACAAAGCCTTAAGATAAGCATTGCGTACAGAACTCGTATCCAGATTCTGTGTTTGCATAACTTTAACCACACAGCCTAATCCATGCGTTTTAAGTTCTTCGCAGAATTCAGACCAATGAAACCAGTCGCGCATCTGTGATGAATGCTCAGACCAGAGCTCCATTTTGCTTATGGTAGTTTCCATAATATTGTCATCAGGCATCTCATCTGCAGGTGTTTCTATATCAAAATATTGTTTCAATATTTGTCTGATTTGTTCTATTTCATTATGTTGTTTCCGATAAGTTGCAAGCTTATCTATCAATGGATCTATTTCTTGTTCTGTAATGTAAAGGTTGTACTGCTTCAAACGGTTAAGAAAACTGCGTTTAGCAAAAAAACGAGGTATAAACCATTTAGCTTTAATTTCACGCCAAGAAAGACGTAACTTCTCGACATCTTCATCAAATAAAGCCGCAGAGTTATCACGTAATAACAGTTCATACAACTCCTTTGTATGGATTAATTCATGGTTCTTTGACTTCAGTTTCTTCATAACCTTTATTTTATCATTTAAGGCCGTAACTGTTTCCCCATTATTCTGTAACATTTTCCGGTCTACACGGAATCCATTCAACGGATGAGATGATGGCTGTCCTACCAATTTGACAACTGTTTCAAAACGTGTTCCAAGCAAACTCTCTATTCCTTTTATTCCTTCTTTAGCGAGTATAGAATCCAACGAAGAATCAAAGCTGAAATTGTCCATCGGAGCAACAGCTATGGCTTCATATTGCAGAATACAGTCAAAGAGAGACAATCCATCTTTTTGCTCCTTTTCATGAAGAGCATTCATATAAGCTATAAGAGCTTTACGTTCTTCAAATATTTTATCTGCCTGAGATTTAAAATTCTCAATTGATTGTATATGTGCCACATGAAGAGCTTTATCCAACTGTTGCAGTACATGTCGCTTTGTGGTCTTATTAGAATGAAGTTCCAAGCAAAAAGGAGAAAGACCAATCTTAGTCAATCGATTTTGTACAACGCTGAGTGCAGCCATTTTTTCGGCAACAAAAAGGACACGTTTACCCTGATAAAGAGCGTTTGCAATTAGATTTGTAATGGTTTGAGATTTTCCGGTTCCAGGAGGACCATATAGGATAAATGAGCGCCCTTTACCAGCTTCTATTACTGCTGCCATTTGTGAAGAATCTATAGGAACAGGCAACGCTGTTTCAACAGGTGAAACCAGCCTGTCAATATCTTTCATATTACCAGTAATCAATTCTGGAATCCAAGTAAGTCTATTTTCGACTAGACTATTTACAATTTCATTCTTGCACATCTCTTCTCGGTGGCTGTGTACATCATTCCACATAAGGAATTTACTGAAAGAGAAAGTTCCAAGCAGACATTCTTCCTCTACATCCCATCGTTTTTGCTCTTTAAGAGCTTCACGTAAAACTGCAAAAATAAGAGGAACATCAACGCCACTATCATCCTTTGGCAATGGCTCCAGTCCATTTACCTGAATACCATAATTTTGGTGAAGGAATTCCATTAGAGTTATGTTTAGTGAAATATCTTCATCTCTAGTGCGTATATAATATCCCCCTTTTTTATAGACCATTTCTATAGGAAGTAATAGTAAAGGTGCGTAACGTGGTGTTTCACTTTGCGGAGTCTCAAACCATCTAAGAGTACCAATTGTTAGAAATAATGAATTGGCTCCTGTTTCTTCAATGGTATTACGTGCTGCACGATATATATTCTTCAGCACATCTTTTGTTTCATTTTCTGTCTGATAGGTATGTAGTATATGATGCTCTATATCACTACGGATGAGTTCATGCAATTCTTCGTGCAGCTTAGAACGAACCAAACGCTCACTGGTATCCAACTGAAATTCAATATTCGGCTTTGCAACAATGCAATATTCTTCACCATCCTGAAGATGATCCTCTATACGGTCTATATCAAATGAAATTAATTGTATAGCTTTACGGCGCAAATAAAGATTAAGCAAAGAATTGCGTAAAGAGAAGTCAAGCAATTTTCGTTCCCAAATATCAAACTTAGTAAGCTCCTTTTTTTTATCTACCATCTGACTTAGATCGTAACGATCATGCTCCTTTACCTCTAATACGCACTGTTCATGCTTCACACCATTATCATCAAATGTCCATGCACCATCAATCTGTACTCTAGCGGGTAAAGGGAAAATACGTTCCAAACGACTTCGCTTAATATCTATAAACATTTCAAATACACTATGGTCTGCCAAATTTTGTTCAGCAATCTTTACTGCAGTTTCAAATGATGCTGTTTCCTGAGCTACTTGAGTGCATTCTATAACCAACATTTCATCTATTCCTCGTGAACACATTTTCTCTATATAAGAGGCATCATCGCATACACTGCAGGAATAACAATCATCAACAAGCCATACTCCAAGATAAGCATGTCCTTTCTGAAGTACTATAATACTATTAATACCAATTGCCTCTAATACCGAAGCCATAAGAAGAGTAAGTTCTATACAATTCCCAATTTTGGTAGCTATAACTTGATCAGGCATAGTAATACGTTGGCCTATGTTCTCATAACTTGCAGGTACACTACGATAAACAATTCCTAGCTGATGAATAGCCGCAAAAACAGACGCAACCTGCAAACGAACATCATTTGTGTTACCAGTCTGATAAGCTGCTAGTACAGAAGAACCTACCATTTGTTTTAAGGCTGCTGCAGACTTAGTCACCAGACTACTAATAGCTGGATGATTGGGAGTCACGAATGAAACCAATGTTTGCGGCAAAATTGTAGTACCCAACCAATGATCATATGGCATTAGTTCTATTTCGTAATGCTCTTCTTCTATTATTTCATCGTGGCTTGTTACAGTCAAAGTAAAATCTGTTATGATTCTTTCAGTTAATACTGCCAATTTCGACGATTCAGGTGAAATCTCAAATGAAACAATTCGCACTGTTTCTCCTATATTAATCTGTCCAATTAAAACACTCTCATATTTTTTGATAAATTCCCCTTCACAGAACACTTTTATATTATTCAAAGGCTGATCAGAAATATTTTCTACATTAATAGACTGACAAACAGGTATTCTATTGTGAAATAAAGCATAATTGACTGTTTTAAGATAGTCTATATATATTTTAACAGGTTTCATTGTATATACTTATGTTTTTTTAAATAATGGAACTAATATAATTCCCAATTTTCACCTACAGTATTTTACATAATAGGACTATAGAATATTATATTTCCAAACTATTACATTGATTTTTTTTACGATTTAAATATCGTAAATTTTATTAGTTTATGCAATTTTTACATTAAAAAATTACTTCTCATAAATAATTGTATTATGTATCAAAATGTCACTAAAATATCGAAATTTTATAATTTATATCAACTAATCATTAATTAAATATATACAATTAAACAAGAGAATTATTCTTCACGCCATCGCACGTGATTTTTATAATATACTGACAAGCATGTTCCGGAATATTAAGCCCTCCGGTCGGTTTGAAATCCTTGAAGCGCTCCATGGCTTCTAGTTTCTGCTCACGGGTATGATATTCAATTAATTCCACCTAATCTTTCCAAGTCTCAAATACAGCCTCATATTGTTTCATAGACTAATGTCTTTACAACTTTCCAAATTTCAATTCTCTCTTAAAGATTTCATATATATATGCCGAACTTTCAATATAAAGTCCTGTTGCTTCATCTGAAAGTTTGGAAAATGTTTCAGAATTATAAAATTCCTTGAGGGCAGTTGACAAGTCATATCCGTTATCTTCCATCAAATAAGATATTATATCTTTGGTAATACCTTCT
>CASFJQ010000011.1 GCA_949295065.1 uncultured Parabacteroides sp.
AAGATTAGCGCACTTACAATCCTGCAATATATTAACTATAAAAATGAGAAACCCATTGGTAGAGTTAAATATGCGCTAATTTAATTCCGCCAACGAGTAAATAATTATATTATTGTAAGCCTCCGGTAAAGTACGTATTGCAAAATACAAAAAATTAGTCCCGACTCGGTACGATTCGTTCAGATTCGCCTCCGAGTCGGGACTAATAGCATCAAATTATATCAATTCGGAACAGATTTGTTATGATTTCGCCCAGTTCCGTGGAAGAAGTTCTGTCATATCCTTTTTATCCCTTTCATAATACGGTATTTTTCTCAGTACGTCCTCCATCCATACCCTTGGGTCAACTCCGGCAGACTTGCAAGTCCCGATAAGGGAATATACAATGGCCGCTCTGTATGCCGATGCGTCGTTGCCACAGAACAGATAGTTTTTCCTTCCCAAAGCCAACGGCCTTATCGCATTCTCAATGAGATTGTTGTCGATATTCACCCTTCCGTCATTTACATATCTGGAGAGTCTGGGAAGAAGTGAGAAGGTGTATTCTATAGCCTTTCCGGTACGGCTCTTAGGCAGCACCTTAAGGTAGGCATCCTGCATCCACCTTTCAAATTCCAGTATCACAGGGTAAGATTCCCGGATACGTTTTTCCTTTCGCTCTTCTATGGAAAGGCCGGCTTCGTTAGCCTCAGATTCAACTTTGTACAGTTTGCCTATATGGCATAATGCTTGTGTAGCCAGTACCTTGTTCTCTTCAAGTGCCTCCGTAAACTTTCTCCTTGCATGGGCCCAACAGCCGAACAGCGTGATGCCTTTCATCCGTTCGAACTGTTCGTAGGCATCATAGCCGTCGCACTGCGCAAGCCCGGCATAATTGCCCAGGAGTTCACGGGCAACCTTCCCGCTACGGCTGCCACGGTCATAATGGAACACGACGTCTCCGGTGATGCCGTCACGCAGGCACCACTCATAACCTTTTCTCGTCTTGTGCTTTTCGTTGTCAATAACAGGTATCACACTCTCGTCTATCTGTATATATTCACTTGAGAGTATCTGCTTCTTAAGGAGATTATAGAGAAGCTTCAGCTTTTCCACAGCCGCCTCATACCATCCGCCCATAGTCGAGTCACTGATGGTTATGCCGGACTCACGGTACTGTTGTATAAGGCGGTAGAAAGGCAGATGATACATAAACTTTCCGATGATAATGTCAGTCAGTACGGATGCTCCTGCCATACATTTGCCCACAGGTGCCAAAGGAAGCGGACTGATAAGGATATGCCTCTCTTCCGGGTGCTTTTCCTTGAGTTCTGATTTTCTTATTACCTTGTGGCGGATAGTCTTTACTATATAGACTTTCTCCGGGATACGTTCCAGACGCAGAGTCTCTTCGGTTCCGATTTCAACGAAATCGTCTTTCAGTTCACCGTCTTCTGTGGTAGTACCTTCAGGGTATAGATTGATTTCCTTTACAGGCAGCAGGGATGTATCAAGAGGCTTGCGGACAGGTTTCTCTTTGACCTTGACTGTTCTTGTCATCTCTTCTTCCGCCTTGCGTGCTTCCTCTCCAAGTCCGGCCTTCTCATCGGGAGACATTTCCTGCTGTGTAAACAGCGACAACTGGTTGGGGTCAAGAGGAAGGTTCTTCTCACTCATACGGCCGAACATCTTCTTTCTAAGCCAATAAAGGGATTGTTCCAGGGATGCCACTTTCCCGGAAAGTGCATCATTTTCCTTGCGAAGCCTTTCATTCTCCTGTATTATTGCCTTTATCTGTTCTTCCGTAAACATCTGTATTCCATTATTTTATCATAGTGTAAAGATAATAAAATATACTGGAATGCACAACTTTACAGTGTATTAAATACCGGTTATTTCCGAAGTTTTCTCAGGCTTTCAAGTCTGTTTTTACGTGAATCTCCGGATTCTATGATACCCTCCACTATCATTACAAGGTCACGCCATTCTATTCCTTCGCAGATGTTGTTATTGTTGAAGGAGCCGGGCTTGCCAAACGTACCTGCCTCCAAAAGCTTGGAATAGAGTACCATTCCACCTGCCTCCCAGTGGAGAAGCTTGATACGGTTGCGTGACCTGTTCATGAAGATGTAAACATTCCCGTTACATGGATCATGCCCCATGACATCGGTAACTATACCACTGAGTGTATGGAAACTCTTCCGCATATCCGTCGGACGGTTGTACAGCAGATAATGAAGACTGTCGTTAAGGTTAAACATGGCTGCAGGCTTGAATGATTGAATAAAGTTCCTGTGAGCTGAGCTCTCCCTGAATACGTATTGCATCTCCTTTTGATGTACGTATCTCTATACTTTTAAATCCGGATGACGATTCACCTTTGGGCTTACGGCCGTTCTGACCGGCAAATGACGGGACAGGAATAAATGTGCCGCTTTGTCCCAGTTCTATGAAATCGCCTTTGGAAGTATTGTCGGACAACTGTTCTTCTGCATAACGGGACTTGCTGTCATAAAATCTCCAGACAGGGATATTGAGTTCCGCCAACCTTGATTTATAAGTTACCTTGTGTTCCTTGCAGTACATAATGATTTCTGCAACTTCTTCTCGTGTCATCATAAGTTTCGTTTTTGGGCACAAAGATACAGGTCGAAGAGGTTGCAGAAAATACGTGGATTACCGGAGGCTTACATATTATTAATGAATTGTTTTTTTGTTGCTGAACTATTTTTCTTATTTTTGTAAAGTTCTTTGCTTCATATCGATTAGGGTAGTGTTGGTAACGAACGTATTATTGAAAGGCGTTTACTTGAACGTCTTGTCTTTAACACTTCAAATTTCGTAACTTTAGAGTATTTTAAAAGTAGATTCAAAATCAGAAAATAAAATATAGCAAATATGTTAACCATAAAAGATCCCTCCTCAATAGAAGAAGTTTTACAATATATTGTTGCTTGTTATGGTGCAGAAATATATCAAGACAAACAACGCTTGAGTAATCTAATAGCGGATTTATATACGGGTGAGGAAAGGTTGAAACGTTTGTATCAACGTATGGTTATGGAAGATTCAGTTACTCAGCAACTTTATGAGATTTCTTTGAGATCTATTCGAGAAAGAGAAGTTTTTTATAACCAGTTACTTATCCAATTTCAAGAGGATAATTTTTTGGAAAGAACTTTTGCACGGCAATCATTGGATGTTTTTGTAAAAGGACTACATTTGTCATTGGTAGAGCCTATTTCTACAGAAGCTACAGCAGAAGATGGGGAGTGGTTTGATGAATATGGGATAAAATATAGTGCTGATAGGAAGAAGCTTATTAAATGGGAAAAGAAACTCTACAATTATAACATCTTAGAAGGGACCGTGATGATTTGTGATGGAGCGTTTAACGGGTGTAAGAGCTTAGGAAGCATCACTATTCCTGATTCTGTTACTTTAGTTGGTGATAGAGCATTCTATGGGTGTGAGAATTTAAAAAGTATTATTATACCTAATAGTGTTACTTCTATAGGTGATAGAGCGTTTTGCAAGTGTATAAAATTACGGAGCATCACTATCCCGAATTCTGTTACTTCGATTGGCGGTGGTGCGTTTTCATATTGTCCGAATTTAATTTTAGAGGTAGATAAAAACAGTTCTTATTTTTGTGTACAAAACCATAATTTGTATTCTTCTGACAAAAAGAAATTAATATGGATGTGGAAGCCTCATAATATGGGGTTTACTATTCCTTCTTCAGTTACATCAATTGGCGATTATGCGTTCTTTGGGAGCGATAAGTTGGACTATTTGGATATTCCATCTTCAGTTGTTTCGATTGGTAATGGTGCGTTCCGTGAGTGCAGAAACTTATTAAGTATCACTATTCCTGTATCAGTTGTATCGATTGGAGATGAGGCGTTCTATGAGTGCGGGATTTTAGAGAGCATTGTTATTCCAGCTTCAGTCACATCGATTGGAGATGAGGCGTTTTATGAGTGCTGGAGTTTAGAAAGCATTGTTATTCCGGCTTCAGTTACATGGATTGGTAATAGAGCGTTCTATAATTGTGAGAGTTTAAAACGTATTTCTATTCCAAAATCGGTTATTTCGATTGGAGATGAGGCGTTTTGCGAGTGTGAAAATTTACAAAATATCGTTATTTCTGATTCGGTCACATCGATTGGTAATAGAGCGTTCTATAAATGTGAGAGCTTAAAACGTATTTCTATTCCAAAATCGGTTATTTCGATTGGAGATGAGGTGTTTTGCGAGTGTGAGAATTTACGAAGTATCGTTATTTCTGATTCGGTTACATCGATTGGAGATAAAGCGTTCTATAAATGTGAGAGTTTAAAACGTATTTCTATTCCAAAATCGGTTATTTCGATTGGAGATGAGGCGTTTTGCGAGTGTAAAAATTTACAAAGTATCGTTATTTCTGATTCGGTTACATCGATTGGAGATAAGGCGTTCTATAAGTGTGAGAGCTTAAAATGTATTTCTATTCCAAATTCGGTTACGTCTATTGGCAATAATGTATTCTTTTGGTGCAAGAACTTAAAAAGTATCAATATCCCTATTGGAACTATTGAAAAGTTTAAAAAGTTATTGCCTAAATATATACATTTATTACACGAAACAAACAAAATATGAAATAGTGTTATAGAAACAAAAATTCCTGGTGTATCGTTTTCTTGGAAGAGAGCATTAGGCATTACGAAAATCAAGCAGAAAATAGCTAAAGAAACAGGTATTCCAACTTCTAAGCAAGGATTGGAACGTAAGATTGGAAAAACTTTATTGGATATGTTTCTAAAAAAATAGTACATTAAATTGGAAGAAAAGATTAAGTAAAATAATAAACAAACACCTATGTTTAAAAACTTTTTGAAAAAAATATTTTCATCACGTACCGTGAATATTATTGTAGGTACTTGCATTTGTATCATATTGATACTGGTAACACTGGCTATTATCGAAGCTGCAATCTTTACGAGAGATTCTTCAAGGAGTAGAAGCAGAAATTTTGCTGATATGATTGTATCGAAAGAAAAGACGGAATATAAAGTATTATCGGTAGATACTTTACAGGGTGATATTTTCTCTTTCAAAGATTACATAGTTCTACCTTGCATGGAAGTCAGGAATACGACAGAGGGAAAAGAAGAGGTGATCTTGAATTTCAATCTGTTTGATAAGAATACAGAAATGATGCATACTTTATTTCAATCAGACCGTAGGGTATATGAATCTAAGCTTGTGAAGACAGAGAAATGTTTGCTTTGGCTAATTGAGACTTATGATAAACATTTTTATTTGTATAATGACCGTGCGGATCATTTACTTACAGTGGACATTCCCGAAGACTTTTATATTTTATATCCAAAGACTATTGAGGATACTATTGGAGAGAAAAGTGAGAAAGAATTAGAACTCTCCGATGAGAAAACGGCCCATGTAGTAAATAGTATTTGTCAGCCTTTTTCAATACATGGTAATAAGATGTTGATTTCTGCCCAATCTCATAATGGAGATAAACGCTATTGGCTCTATAATTTAAATACATATGAAATAAAATTGTTGACTGGAGCTGGTTCCTAATAGTGTAGTAACAAATATATGTGATATCGTTTTTTAGGAAAAATGATTGACGAGGATATATATTGTAACTTGTCAACTCGTCCCCTCGTCAACTTGTCTCTTATCTTTATTGGATTTATCTTTGCAGCATGAGATATAAATGTTTATGAAGAAAATAAATTCAGTCTGTGTATATTGTGCTTCAAGCACCAAAATAAATCAAGTATATTTCGATGCGGCAAACCGTTTGGGGAAAATACTTGCTGAGAAAGGAATACGAATAATTAACGGAGCAGGAAATATCGGTCTTATGGGCGAGATTTCCGACTCGGCACTTGCTGCCGGAGGAAAAGTAACCGGAGTGATTCCTCATTTTATGGTTGAGCAAGGTTGGAATCATACCGGACTCACAGAGCTTATTGAAGTTCCTGATATGCATGAAAGGAAACAGACAATGGCTCGTCTGTCTGATGCCGTAATTGCCCTGCCCGGTGGTTGCGGAACAATGGAAGAGCTTCTGGAGATTATCACGTGGAAACAGCTTGGGCTATATCTTCATCCGATAGTAATATTGAATGTCAACGGCTTTTTCAATCCTTTGCTGGAGATGCTTAACCGTGCGGTGGATGAGAATTTTATGCGTGTACAGCATAGCGCAATCTGGGCAGTTGCCAAAACTCCTGAAGAAGCTGTGGAGCTTGTACTTTCATTGCCGGATTGGGACAAGAATATACCGCGTTTTGCGGCAATATAGGATTTGGGGTGTGTTTATTCCACACCCCATTTTTTATTTGGCTCGTCGCCTAAAGTCAATTCCAGTGTTCCGCCTTTCATAATATCGGCATAATCCAGATAACAATGATTATATACTTTTCCGTTCAGTTTTGCTGATTGGATATATACACTCTTAGGAGATTCTTTTTTCACCATTATCTTGAAATGTTTTGAAGGACCGACTTCAATATTTACTTCATCGAATATCGGAGATGTCAATTCCATACGTGTGTCGCCCGGACAAATAGTATGTAATCTCCTTTTTTTACTTCTGTAACTCCATAAGTTATGACATTTACGAAACTTCAATTATATAATTTCAATATACGGGTTGAAAATACTAATATTTCATAAAAGTACCGGTATGCGATAGGGGGAAAATATATTACGTGTGTTTATCATAATATATCCATAATTTACAACATTTGATATATTGTTGTATTTCAGTAAATTGCATTTTCAGCCTTTTTTTAAGGCTTGGAAAAAGTTTTTCATATATTATGAAAAAGAATTTTCATTAGGATGAAAAAAGATTTTCACAATATATGGAAAAAAAGTTTCATATATTATGGAATGCTGGAACGATTACATTCATTTTTGGGCAGATAAGAAAATAAGTTTTCAAAGTCTTTGAAAAACCTTGTAAACTTGTTCTTTTGTCTTCTTGTAAACTATAAATATAATTGAGTTTTTATGGGAGTGAACAGGTTTTTATCATTATTTCTGATTTTAGTGTTGATGAGCGGATGCGGCTCTTCAAGAAAAATAAATAAAAGTGAGAAAGCGGGAGTGGGAGCGATAGTCGGTTCCTGGATTGGAGAGTTATTTGGAAGAGGAGTAGGAAGTGCAATAGATTCCGACAATGGAGAGGAAATAGGCGGATTCGTAGGAGCAATGGCTGGAGGTGTCGCCGGTTCGACAATAGCTTATAATAAGGCTGAAAGGGAAGATGCTGCCAAGTTGGCTACTTCAAACGATTATAAGCGTCCGGCATCGTTGATGGCTATTCCTCTGTTGAAAATAGAGAATTGTTATGTCGGTGATGATGCTTTGTCAAATGAACCTTTATATGGAGGAAAAGATTATGAACTGAAATTTGATATTGTCAATAACGGGAATTATGCAGCTCTAGATGTTGTGCCGGATATAAAGGTTGTCAAAAATGCTTCGAAGGTGGAATTGCTTGAAATTGTTCCTGTCGGTGATATTCCGGCTCGTGGAAAAATAACATATAAAGTACGAATGAAAACATCGCCTAAGTTGAAACGTGGCAAGGTTGTTTTCTCTGTTTCACTGAAAGAAAGCAAAGGATTTGGTACGGATTATGTGAAGTTTGAAATGCAGGTTGGGAAACACAAACCCCTATAAACAATTAAAGGCTGTCTCACGACAACCCCTAATCAAACTTTGTTAACCTTAAATCTAATACTATTATGAAAAAACCACGATGCAAAGGTAGCCTTTTACCGTGGTTTGTCAAGTCTTTTTCGGCTAATAGTTGTTAAAGCTGTTTTAAATTGATTTAAAACGGCTATTTAATAACCATAATCTTGGTTACAACGCTCTCTTTTGCCTTTTCTGTGGCAGATAATACAAGATAAACACCGGTGGCAACGCGGCGACCGTTGATATTCCTGCAATCCCAAGAGAACTGTCCGCCAGTGCATTTACCCTGATAAATCAGATTGCCGGCAACGTCGGTAATTTTCACGCTGCTCTGGTCCATAAGTCCGGTGATAATCACTTTTTGGTCGAAATCCGGACGGACTGGATTCGGATAAGCGTGTACGGATGAGAAATCCTCACTTCCTTCGGTTGCGTCACCAACATATGATATTATTCCTTTGTCTGTTCCGAAAAATACTTCTCCAGTTTTCGGGTCGATAGCTATGCTTTGCACACGATTTGAGAACAACGGAGAATTATCCGTAGTGAAATTCTCAATCACTTCAGTTCCGTCTTCGTTTACAAGGAACACGCCGGAGCTTTCCGTAGCAAGCCATTTTCGGTTTCCACCGTCAACGGCAATTGCATTTATCTGCTCTCCATTCAGAAGATAGTCAGATTCGTCTGCCAAAACAATACGGTTGAAACGCAAGTCTTCAATGTTTGAAGGCAGATAACATACAACCGGACCGATATTTGTTCCAACCCAGATTGCTCCGTTTTTGTCTTCAGCCATACAATAGAAAAGACTAGCCGACAAAGTTTCGCCTTGTGAGCTTACCAGTGATGTATATAATTTATATGTATCGTCCGAAGTGTTGTCCAGTGTTCCATTATCATCCATTGCGAAAATACCGGCATTCGTAGCACGCATATTATTCACAATCTTGAAATTATTCTTTGTGATGATAAGTTTGTCTGATGTGGTGGCAAGGTTAATTGGAGTGTTGTTGAAAGTAATCCAATTGCCGTCTTTTTGCAGCACATTTATTGTTGCATTTACTCCACTGCTGACAACCCAAAGATTTCCGCTTTCATCGAATGTGAGTCCGCTGATACGAACATAATGCTTTGACGTTCCTGCTGCAGATTGAAGCGGACTATTCCCGATAGTGTAATGATTCTGAACTTGTCCGTCTTTTATCTCAAACAAACCTTCGCCATATGAGGCAATGAAGAATCTGCTTGTATCGGCAGGGTCGGTTACGGCGCAGAGAATGTCACGGCAAAAATCCAATCCGGTTTGTTGGGTCAATTGTGATTCATCGAAATTAATCCAATTGTTGTCTTTATATCTCATGAAAGTAGCCGGCTGGTTTTCCCTGTCCGTCCATCTTGCTCCGCCGGTTACAAGCAATTGTCCGAATTCGTGCGACATGAAATACGGAAGATTCCTTTTCGGACTGTTAATTGCCGGCTGTTCCACAATTTTCTTGAATGAAGAAGAATTTCCGTCTTTCTGAACACCAAGGATTCCGGAAGTGGAATTGGCAATCCAATAAGTATTGTCCTTCAGGGTTGTAATATCCTGAATTGTACTAAGCCCTGTAATCTGCTCTGTTGAAGTAAGGCTGTTTGAAATGTAAACTTTTCCGTTGGTAAAACTCATCAGCTTTCCGTTTTCCAACTTGAAGCCTTTTATTCCTGCATCTTTAAATAAGGAGTTTACTGTTCCGTCTGCCGTCTGATAAAACACTCCGTTTGACGGGACATAGAAGCAAAGCGTATTCTGGAAACTTGCGATGTCTCTGATGCTTTTTGCATCGAAATCCGAAGAGCTGACATTGTGGTTGCTCCAATTGTTGCTGTCCAGAAGATTGTCGTTTACGTTTCCTTTCTTCACGCCTTCGTCGGTCACGGCATATACATAATTGTTTAGTACAGCACTTGCATATACATTGCCAATCATGTAAGTGTCGGTCACTTCTCTTTTCTTCAGATTCACAACCATTATTCCGAATTGTGAAGATATATATGCATATTCCTTGTTGAAAGAAATTGTGTTGACAGTTTTGTCCTGGATTGTTGTATTTTCTTTCAGGAAAGGAAGATTGTAGGTTGTCCCTTCAGCGATTATGTCGATATTACCATTGCTATATACAATCAGTAAAGCATCGGCGTCGGAATTATAACCTATCTGAGTTATATCAACATCACTCAGGCTATTCAGTCTGGAGTAAGTGTTGAGGCTATTGTCTTCCTGCTTGAACGAATACAAAGCACCATTGGCAACGGCAAAAACTTCCTGATTAGCCTGAGCAATCTTAGTCGTGTTGTTATACGAAAGATATGATTGCCATCTTCCGTATTGCGCGTTAATTGCCAGACAAAATGAAAGGCATAATAATATGTTGAGAATTTTCCTCATTATTCAGACATTTGATATGTTTTTATTTCTTTAAAAAAGCGCTAAGCTTCTTGACTGCTTCGGCACGATGGCTGATTTTATTCTTTATATCGTTGCCTAATTCTGCAAAAGTAAGGTCATAACCTTCGGGAACGAAAATCGGGTCATAGCCGAATCCGCTGCCACCACGTTTCTCCTCGATTATATTACCTTTTACTATGCCTTCGAATGTGTATTCTTTTCCGTCGAGCAGCAAAGCGATAACAGTGCGGAAACGGGCTTTCCGGTTTTCCTTTCCTTGCATTTCACTGAGTAATTTCTTCATGTTGGCTTCAGAATCGTGTCCCGGACCGGCATATCGGGCGGAGAAAACACCGGGAGCGTTGTTGAGAGCTTCAACTTCAAGACCTGTATCGTCGGCAAAGCAATCCATACCGAATTTCTCTTTTATATATTGTGCTTTCTGCATAGCGTTGCCTTCCAGCGTGTCGGCCGTTTCCGGAATATCATCGTAGCAGCCTATTTCCTTCAGACTGGCAATTTGGAAATCATTGCCGAGGATGGCTCTTACTTCTTCCAGTTTGTGAGCATTGTTGGTTGCAAATACTAAAGTTTTCATTGTCTTTATGATTATGTTTTTATTTTTGTACAAAAATACGGTTTTACAATTGTTTTACGTTATATAGATATAATATTAATTCTGGTCTCGTTAGCTCAATTTAATTTAAAGTTGACGAGGTTTCAGAAACAAGTTGACGAGCTTAAATGCTTGTTACTTTGCTTTTAATTATCTGAAAACTCTTGTCAGCTAGTTTTCTTGTCAACTTGTTAACTGAATGTTGAGTTTACGAAACTTTAAATACAAATCAAATGAAAAGAAACAGTCTCCGATATATTTGTTTCAGTTTTATATCAGCATTGCTGATAGCCTTGCTTTTCACATCGTCCGATTTCGTTTCGATGCCAGTTCAGTCGTTGAAAGACGTCATGATAGTCGGGATGCAGTGGGGCGTTATGCTTGTTGCCCTTTTTGCATTGATGCTGGTGCTGGCTTCAGGCAGATTGCTTTTCGCTGTTTCTTTTCCTGTTCTTACGGTTCTCAGTGCCACGCTTGCCTATTACCGTTACACCTTGAATGCTGTGCTTACTCCTATGATATTGGATGTAGCACTCGACAATGACATACAGACATCTGCCGACCTGGTTTCTCCCGGTCTTGTTATGCTTCTTCTGTTTGCCGGAATCATATCATTTTTCTGGTGCAGATACAGATGGAAACATATAAGCAATGAAAAACCATTGCTTCCTGTAATCGTCGGATTGGCAGGATTGTTTATCCTCACCGGTATCGACAAACTGAGCCGTCCGATATCAGAACGTATTCCTTTCAATATTTATTATACTGTCAGCAGATATTTGGAAGAAAAAGAGGCTTTGAGCAGTGAAAGGATAGATTTAAGTGAAGGAGCTTTCTGTAAGGAGGATTCTCTTACTGTTGTTCTTGTAATCGGTGAATCGCTGCGCCCGGACCATTTGGGAATAAACGGTTATGAAAGAAACACAACACCAAAATTACAGACAGAGAATATCATATCTTTCCCGTCTGTATATACTCATCAGACATATACAATGCGCAGTATTCCGCATTTGCTGACTCGAGCGGACAGTTCTGATTTCAACAGAGCCTACACCGAGAAATCATTTGTCCATATATTCAATCATTGTGGATTTGAATCTTTCTGGCTGGCAAATCAGGAGCCGGCAAAGACATTCGTATCTTTTATGAATGAATGCGACAATCTGGAATATGCCAATATAAACAAATCATCATACGTTTATGACAAGTGGCTGGACGAAGATTTGTTGCCATTGCTGGACAAAGCTCTGTCCTCATCTCATGAAAGAAAACTTATAATCCTTCACACAATAGGTTCGCATTGGTGGTATAATTCGCATTTCGATGAAGAAGCAACAATGTTCAAGCCGATAGTGAAAAGCCGTGTTATTTCTTCATGTACTCCTGAAGAAATGATAAATTCATACGACAATACTGTTGTATATACAGATTATTTCCTTTCGGAAGTCATAAACCGTTTGAGGGATGAAAAGGCTGTAATGATATTCCAGTCCGATCACGGAGAAGCATTGGGCGAAGATGGAATATGGCTTCACGCCTCCGAAACAGAGGCAGCTCATTATGCTGCCGGCTTTGTATGGATGTCGGATTCTTACAGTGAAAGTTTTCCTGATTACAAGGCGAAGGCTGAAGATAACAGTAAAAAAAGAATCAGAACCGATTACCTCTTTCACTCCATATTGGATGCAGCAGGAATCAGTTCTGATTATATTGATTATACTTTGAGTATATTCAGATAGAACGGAATATTATTTCAATACAAAGGATAAATTCTTAAGATTATTAGTTGACGAGGAAAATAATCTGTAGCTTTGTCTACTTGTCAACTTGTTAACTTGTCAACTGTATCACGCCTTAATCGGATCAAATCCTTCACCAAACACACCTCTCGTCGGGCTCTGCGAAATAAAGGCATTGTGATCTATTCGTTTCACCAGTCTGAACACTGTAACAGATTCAGATTTGCGGGCAACAACCATAACCACTTTTACAGGTTTTTTGGAATATCCGCCAGTTCCGTCCAGAATTGTACAACCTCGTCCAAGTTCGTTGATTATACGATCTGCAATTTCGTCATGCTTTTGCGAGAAAATGAAGAATTGCACGGATTCACGTGAACCATTGACTACTTGGTCGATCATATAATTGCTGACAACCATTTCAACGAAACCGAAAACAATCTTTTCAACATCATGGAACAAGATATATGATGAACCGATGATTACGAAATCGAGCATAAGCATTGCTCTACCGATAGATATATTCTTATATTTCGTTATGATTGCGCCAATTATATCAGTACCACCCGTACTTCCGTTTGATGCAAATATAAGTCCCAGACCTGTACCGCAAAGCAAACCACCAATGATGATACACATAAACGGCTCATTCTTGATAATAGGTTCAGTGAATATATTCTCAAACAGAGTAAGTGATGCGGAAAGCGAGAAAACTCCGAAAATAGTTTTTATCAAAAACTTCAGTCCGAGAATTTTCAGTGCTATTGCAAGCAGCAGGATATTTATTACAAAATAGGAAACAGAAACCGGAATCATTTGCCCGGTTGCAAAATATATCAGGGCGCAAAGACCGCTTAGACCACCTGTGATAATTTCATTAGACAAGATAAAACCGTTGAAGCCGAAACCATAGATTAATGTGCCGACAATAATCATCAGATAATCACGCAGATCATATTTGTCTAGACTTGATTTTAAGAATTGCATAACTGCCACCTTTCTATAATTGTTGATATTTTTAAGCTTTGCAGGTTACTTAATTGAACAAGTTTACAAGGGAATAAGACAAGTATTTATAATTATACTAGTCAACTTGTGCCTTTGTTAACTTGTCTCCTTAATAATTTAACCTGCAAAACTTCAGTATTTATTAAATCCTTATCCGATTACGATATTCACAATCTTCTTCGGCACAACGATAATCTTCTTCACGCTCTTTCCTTCAAGCCATTTAGCAGAATTTTCGTGTTCCAAAGCAGCCTTCTCGATATCTTCTTTCGACATATCAGCCGGCAATTCAAGGTTGAAGCGAGCTTTACCGTTGAAAGAAATTGCATATACAGCTGTGTTCTCAATCAGATATTTCTCTTCATATTTAGGCCAAGCTGCATCGCAAACAGTTGTTTCGTTGCCAAGTTCGTGCCACAATTCTTCTGCAATGTGAGGAGCAAACGGAGCCAGTATAACTGTCAATGGCTCAAGAATACTCTTCTTGCTGCACTTCAGTGAAGTCAGTTCGTTTACACAAATCATAAACGCACTGATAGAAGTGTTGTATGAGAAGTTTTCTATATCTGCTGTTACTTTCTTGATGAGCTTATGCAATGATTTCAATTCTTCGGCAGTTGGCTCTGCGTCTGTTACCTGCCAGTCTGTACGGCTGTAGAACAATGACCACAATTTCTTCAAGAAGCGGTGAACACCATCGATACCGTTTGTATCCCAAGGCTTAGACTGTTCAATCGGACCAAGGAACATTTCATACAAACGCAAAGTGTCAGCGCCATAACGCTCAACGATTACATCAGGGTTAACCACGTTGAACATTGATTTTGACATCTTTTCAACTGCCCATCCGCAAACGTATTTGCCATCTTCAAGAATGAATTCTGCGTTGTTATATTCCGGACGCCAGTTCTTGAATGCTTCAACATCAAGAATATCGTTTGATACGATGTTAACGTCAACATGAAGCGGAGTAACATCATACTGATCTTTCAATCCGAGAGAAACGAAAGTATTGGTATCTTTTATACGATAAACGAAGTTTGAACGTCCCTGAATCATACCTTGGTTAACCAATTTCTGGAATGGTTCTTCTTTCACGCTGATACCAAGATCGTGAAGGAATTTGTTCCAGAAACGAGAATAAATCAGGTGACCTGTAGCGTGTTCTGTACCGCCAACATACAAGTCAACATTCTGCCAGTATTCATCAGCTTCCTTTGAAACCAAAGCTTGGTCGTTGTGCGGATCCATGTAGCGCAAGTAATAAGCACTTGAACCTGCAAAGCCGGGCATAGTGTTCAGCTCAAGAGGGAAAACAGTCTTGTTGTCAATCAAAGAATTTTCAACAACTTCGCCGGTTTCAATGTTCCAAGCCCATTTTGTTGCATGTCCCAATGGAGGCTCGCCGCTTTCAGTAGGCAAGAACTTAGCCACTTCAGGCAATTCCAAAGGCAATTTGCTTTCGTCAATCATATAAGGCATACCGTCTTTGTAATATACCGGGAACGGTTCGCCCCAATAACGCTGGCGAGAGAAAATGGCATCACGCAAACGGTAGTTTACTTTTACTCGTCCAAGCTGATGCTCTTTTACATATTTCTTTGTTGCAGCAATAGCTTCCTTGATAGTCAGTCCGTTCAAAGACAAATCGCAATATGGAGTAACACCTGCTTTCGGTGAGTTGCAAACAATACCTTCTTTTGCGTCAAAGCTTTCTTCGCTTACGTCGCAACTTTCAACAAGCGGAACAATAGGCAAATTGAAATGCTTTGCGAAAGCATAGTCACGGCTGTCGTGTGCAGGAACAGCCATAATAGCACCTGTTCCGTAACCGGCCAATACGTAGTCGCTAATCCATACAGGAACAGAATCTCCAGTAAATGGATTGATTGCGTATGAACCGCTGAATACACCAGTCACACGGCGGTCAGCAATACGTTCGCGTTCTGTACGTTTCTTTGTACGGTCCAGATAAGCTTCCACTTCAGCCTTCTGTTCTTCTGTGGTAAGCATCGGAACCAATTCGCTTTCCGGAGCCAACACCATGAATGTTACACCGAACATAGTATCAGCACGAGTAGTAAAGATAGTAAATTCGACGTCGCTGTCTTTCACACGGAAACGAACTTCAGTACCTTCAGAACGTCCAATCCAGTTACGCTGAGTTTCTTTCAATGAATCTGTCCAGTCCACATTGTCCAGACCATCCAACAAACGCTGTGCGTATGCAGAAACACGCAAACACCACTGGCGCATCTTCTTCTGCACTACAGGATGACCACCACGTTCAGAAACACCGTCAACAACTTCGTCGTTAGCCAACACTGTTCCCAAAGCCGGACACCAGTTCACCATTGTTTCGCCAAGGTAAGCGATACGATAGTTCATCAGTATTTCCTGCTGTTCCTTTTCGCTCTTAGCTTTCCATTCATCAGCAGTGAAAGAAAGTTCTTCGCTGCAAGCTACATCCAGCCCTTCAGTACCTTTCTGTTCGAAATGCTCGATAAGCATGCTTATAGGCTGAGCTTTCTGGCAAGAATTGCAATAGAAGCTGTTGAACATCTTCTGGAAAGCCCACTGTGTCCAGTGATAATATTTAGGGTCGCAAGTGCGGACTTCGCGGTCCCAGTCGAAGCTGAAACCAATCTTGTCCAGCTGCTCGCGATAACGGTTGATATTGTTTACAGTTGTAATAGCCGGATGCTGACCTGTCTGGATAGCATACTGTTCTGCAGGCAGACCGTAAGCATCGTAACCCATCGGGTGCAACACGTTATATCCCTGCAGACGTTTGTAGCGTGAGTAAATATCCGAAGCAATATATCCCAGCGGATGTCCTACGTGCAGACCGGCTCCTGATGGATAAGGGAACATATCCAGCACATAATATTTAGGTTTATCGTTTTTCTCAACTTTATAAACCTTGTTGGCGATCCAGTATTCGCGCCATTTCTTTTCAATTTCTCTGAAATTGTAATCCATAACTTTTATATGTCGTTTTTATGTTATTCTTTTGTAAGAATGAAGAGTATAATGCTGCAAAAGTACATAAAACATTCTTAATATATTTAAGTTTCACTAGTGTAAATTCGTTTAACTCTTAAGTAACGGTTTATTTAACTTCATAAACAAAACACAGAGACACATAGACACTGAGTTTTTTATCTCAAAACTTCTCAGTGCCTTTGCGCCTCTGTAATTGAGCAAATTTGTTTTTAACCTTGTCTCCGTAGCTTTGTTCCTTTTAGACTTATCTTGCCACAAGTCCTCCATCTACAAGATAATGGCCTCCGGTACAGAAACTTGAAGCGTCTGAAGCAAGGAAATAAATCACTTCTGCCACTTCTTTGGGTTCGCCTGCAGAACCACGCGCATAAAGTGAGTTTTCAGTTTTCCAGTAATCTTCTATATTGCAGTTGTTGACCTTGGCAAAGTCCGCAAACAGATTATCAACAAGCGGAGTTCGTATAGTTCCTGCGCAAACTGCATTTACACGGATATTCTTAGGTCCGAGGTCAATTGACAAGCTTCGTGTGATTTGACCTAAAGCCCCTTTAGTCAGCCCGTAAGCGAAACTGTTTGCCTTGCCTATAAACCACTGGTCTGAGGCGTTGATTACTATTGTTCCGCCACCATTACTGATAATATGAGGCACAGCTTCACGGAGAGTGTTTACCGTTCCGTAAATATTTGTCTGTATCATCAAATCAAGTTCTTCGTCTTCTATATCGAGCAAAGTGTTGCAACGGTGTATTCCCGCATTGGCAACTACGCTGTCCAAAGTTCCGAACTTTTCAACAGTAGCTTCTACGGCATGTTTTATGTCAGCACGTTTTTTGGTGTCACCTTCAATAAATAGTAAATGCTTGTCATTAGATAGTTTTTCCGTTAATTCAGAGGCAGCTTTGGCGTTGATATCCATAAACCCTACATTCCAACCCTGAGTTAGAAATTTCTCTACTGATGCGGCTCCTATTCCTGTTGAGCCGCCGGTAATAAATACAGTTTTCATATAGTAAAATTTTATAAGTGCTTGTTTACAAATATAGAATATATCAATTATAATATTCCTTATTTCTGTGTATTTTTGTATTTGGGAATTACTCCTTCAACCCTCAGCCGGATTCGTTCGCAAAAGTGATACGGAAACAAAACTGATTTTGACTTAGAACAAAAGAATTAGATATGCTTTTACTTACTTTTGCAACATCACCGGTGGCTTATTACAAACAACTTAAACCATTTTAAATATCATGCAAAAAATATCCTCTGCATCATTTGCAGACACTAAACAACATTACGAGCTGTTGGACGGTCTCAGAGGTGTTGCCGCCCTTCTCGTAGTTTGCTATCATATTTTTGAAGGTTATTCCTTTGCCGGTGGAACAATGATTGAAAGCATCAATCACGGATACCTTGCTGTTGATTTCTTCTTTATGCTTTCGGGTTTTGTCATTGCTTATGCCTATGATGAGCGTTGGAACAGAGCACTGACCTTGAAGAGTTTCTTCAAACGTCGTCTGATACGTTTGCATCCGATGGTGGTCATGGGTGTTGTTCTTGGTTTCATAACATATCTGATACAGGGAAGCGTTCAATGGAGTGGGGAACATATAGCGTTTTCTATGGTTATGCTTTCCTTGCTTTGTTCCATGTTGTTTATTCCAGCATATCCGGGAGCAGGATATGAGGTGCGTGGCAATGGGGAAATGTTTCCTCTCAACGGACCAAGCTGGTCTTTGTTCTTCGAGTATATAGGCAACATTTTATATGCATTGTTCATACGTAGATTGTCCAACAAAGGTTTGGGTGTGCTTGTCCTGCTTCTGGGAGTTGCGTGGAGCGCATTTGCGTTGACCGATGCATCTGGCTATCAAAGTATAGGTGTTGGTTGGACATTGGACGTGACAAATTTCTTCGGAGGTCTGCTTCGTATGCTTTTCCCGTTTACTATGGGAATGTTTCTGATGCGTAACTTCAGGGAAATACCTGTCAGAGGAGCCTTTTGGATATGTTCTTTAGTTCTTCTCCTTTTGTTTATTGTGCCTTTTGTTGAGGGCAATGAACCTGTATTATGGAACGGAGCTTATGAGATGTTTTGTGTGATTCTTGTTTTTCCTGTTCTTATTCTTTTGGGTGCTTCCGGAAAAACAACAGACAAACGCTCAACTATGATTTGCAAATTCCTCGGAGATTTGTCTTATCCTTTATATATCGTTCACTATCCTTTCATGTATTTGTTCTATGCATGGCTTATAAAGAATCAGCTCTTCACCTTTGCCGAAACATGGTATATTGCAATTCCTGTTGTCTGCTGGAATATCGTTTTGGCTTATGTTTGTTTGAAACTGTATGATGAGCCGCTGAGGAGATGGTTGGCAAAGTGGTAATTTATAGCATTTTCAGAGGGTCCGAACCTACGCTTTCATATATATAGTCCTACGATAGAATATATACGGACGTATGTTATCGTATGTTCGGATCGTTGCGAAGTTATTTAAGCAGTGTTATTTTTATTCTAACATCTTGAACAAAATAAAGGAAAAATAAATAATAATCTAAAGAGAGAGTGTGTGCATACACGAGAAAAATTTTTCTGAAGAATCTTTTTTTACAGTTTTGGCACTTATATAATAGCTCCTTTTTGTATTTTTGTATTTAAATTAATAAATTTTGAGGAAGGAGATTTATATGAAAAATTTGAAAAGTTCAGTGGTTTCCCTATTGCTATTGGGAGGACTGGTATGTTTTACCGGATGCCAAAACGATGATGAGCTTAGTGGAGACGCAAGCATAGAAGATTATGTACCGGAGGGTGCAAAAGATGTTGCCGGAGGTGCTTTGGTGCATATAATAGACGAGGATGATCTTGAAAACCGAGCCTTACCGTTGAGTGTATTGCGCGAGGTTGATATAGAGCCTGCTCAAAGTGATTACATTAAGTTTATCTGCGAACAGAAGGAAGACGGCAAGTGGTATGTCGTGCCACAAATTGTAAGAGCTTTGGATAAGCCTTTCGAAATAATTCCGGTGAAGATTACACCCCGCGAGTATCCGGAAAAAGCGCGAACTGTGCTAATGGTACTCCGTCAAGGCAGCACAGAAACGAAGGCCGGAGACCCGATTACTTCAGTATATAGCGAGGTACTGGGCAAGAGTACACGTTGCTACAACGAGTTCGGAAACACGGTCGGAAGCGTATTACTCTACGACAAAATCAGCCAGTTGGGAGAAGAATACCTGACAGCCAACACCACGCAGAAAGAGTTTTCTATGATTGAGTTCTCTGGCGACAGTTTCGAAAAGACGATGGAAAACTGGTCGTTCAACGTGGGTGCTTCATTCAAGAAGACACGAAAACAGGGATTGACAAGAAGTGATAAAAGAACCCTGGAAGATAAGTACAAGAATCCTAAAACAAGAGCGAGACATAAAGCAGAAATTTTACGGGACAAACCCACCTATGTCTGGTCCGGCTCATTCGACTTCGGCATGAGCGGAAGCATTTCCGCAAGCGAGGCATACGAATATTACCTGAACCTGTATCACGTCAAGATGTCGGAGGTGAAACTCAATATGTCTGCCTTCGAGCAGGAGAAGAAAGACACGACCCTGCTGGCATTGCTCTCACCTACCTTCGTCAATGCGTTGAACGTGGAGAATATTGATGCAACGTCTTTCTTCGACAACTGGGGTACGGATGTCATCACACAAGGCTCGTTCGGAGGCTACAATATCTATATCTACGGCCGCAAGGAAAATGTCTATGAGCAAAGTGTGGGCTTCGACGCGCAAGGCAAATTGCAGCGCAGCAAACCTACTACTTCGGGTACTACGTGGCAAGACATATACAAAAACGCCCACAGCGACTATGCTGAAGGTCATTTCGACGTGGCATACCAGAACCAGAATTACGAGCAAGCCAGCAAAGCCGTTTCCTTACAATTCTCGACCGGCGGCGATCTTGCAATAGACGACCCGCAGAAGTGGCTCGATGGTTTTAATTCCGACGGCTCCGACAGTAAATGGGCACTTATCAGCTACAGCGTGAGCAGCGATGAGAAAAACGATTCCATTTGTCATTTTTATCCAATCGAAGAGATTGTAGGACAGATAGCGTTTACGTATGACCAGATAGTTACAGATCCAACCGAAGCCGACGCGGAAGCTTTGTCCAGATTGTTAGATAACTACAGCGAATTGCTCAACGCCAAAGACGACTACCTGAATTCTAAGGAGGTAATAACTCGTGCAAAGTCCCGGCTTGTGCTGGCGGACATCATCATCAAGAGCGGTACGAACGGACATAAAAAGGGTGAACCCGAACCTTTCGTAGCTCAGGACCCGAACGACCAAAACAATTACTTAGTCTATTATCCGATGATGGCGAACATGAACGCGCCGACCAACAAGGGCTACGCGTTCGAGTTCTCTCAGAAAGAATATGTCGTTGCCTCCGACGAAGATGACAAGTACATCTATTATGCCATGGCACCGAGCGAAGACTGCCTGGGCATTGTGGATGCCGTATTCTGCCAGAAGGAGACAGCCGAGGGATTCCCGAACGGACGCTACTACGTTTCCCGTGGTGTTCATGCTGACGAGAATATGCCCGGAGCACTCGACAACAACTATCTCTTTGTGAAATACTACGACGAGGGTGTGGATCAGGATCCAGCAAAGAAGGTTACGGCAATAGCCATGGTCAACAGAGACGACGAGGATAAAATCATCGCCTCCACCGGTGGCAGCGAACTGCGTATGAACGCTACGCAGACGGAAGAGAATAAGTTCAATGAATTCTGGAGCCGGGATAAATGGGACTGGTACACCGGCGAGGAACGTGTCGGTAAAAATTGGGTATTCTACAAGGGCGGATTGGTATTCCATAACCGTTTCTTTGTGGTTTATACAACTCAGGATCTCGCTATCGAGCACTTCAGGGAAAGTTCCGTATGGCAACCGAAAAAGTGGGGAGAGTAAGTGTAAAGTATTAGAATAGCTCACATTCAAAAACAGAGACACTGGAAAACACAAGGATTTTAATTGCTAATCCGTTTTGTGTTTCCAGTGTCTCTTTGTTTTTATACTCTATCGAATATTAATTTACCGTCAATATCACTTAACCAACTTAAGCTCCTCAATCAACCTTGGGCATTTACCCCATTTGTCAATCATAAACAGCACATAGCGGATATCAACACCGATACAACGCTGCAATTCCGGTTCGAAAGCGATATCGCCACTCATTGCTTCCCAGTTTCCGTCGAAAGCAAGACCGATAAGGCGTGCATTCTTGTCGAAGATAGGGCTACCTGAGTTACCGCCGGTGATATCGTTGTTAGTAAGGAAGCAAAGCTGCAAGTCTCCGTTTTCGTTTGCATACTGTCCGAAATCCTTGCTGCGGATCAAATCCAGAATTTCTTCCTGAACCCAGAACTCGTCGTTTTCAGGGTCTTCCTTTTCAAGAATACCATTTTGAGTTGAGAAATAGTCATACCATCCCGCATCATAAGGACGATAACCGCCGATAGAACCATAGCTCAGACGCATTGTGAAGTTAGCGTCGGAATAATAAGTTTTTTCAGGATTCATTTCCATCAAACCTTCAATGAAGAGGCGTTCGCCTTTGTCAATATCAAAGCTGGCTTTGTTTCCGCTCTGATAAATATCCATAAACGCAGTGTAAACAGATTCAGCCAATTCCACAGCCGGGTCTTTTGCAAGTTTCTTGCTTAGGTTTGGATTGCTCAGGAATTCTTCCACTTTATCCAATGAAAGAAGCTGAGTTTTCTTGAACAAGTCTGCAGCATATTTCTTGTAGTCACCTTTATATTTCTTGTCTATCTTCTGATAGATTTCAGGAAGATATTGAGCCGGAACTCTTACTTTGGCAATTGCAAGCATAGCTCCAAGTACTTCCTGATCCAGTCTTGGTTCATAATCCTTGAAGAAAGGCAGGACGCGGTCTTCCATGAACACCTTTCTGTCTTCATCTGTTGAACCTTTAGCGTCGAAGCTGTTTATCATTCTTGCAAGGCGTGTGATTTCCGTACCTGAAAGCAATGTCTCCATCAGGTAAGTGCGTGCATTCACTATTTCGTTAGTTGATGTATAACCGTTCTTCAGAAGAGTCAGCACTTCGCCATATTTTTCCTGACGTTTCGGGTCTTTTGCCACCCAATTGGCAAATTCTTCTTCAAGAGCTTCTTTGCGGGCAACAACGTCAAGGCGTGCAAGACCTTTGTTCATACCGATTGAATTCTTCCAGTAGTTTGAACTTCCGGCATATTTTGAAGCATATTTGATACGCACTTCATCACTTGCCGACATTGCTTTTTTCCAAATCTCCTGTTTGATACCGCGCACTTCGATACGAGGAACATTGCTGTCTTCGATACGCTGTTTTACTCCCCATGAAGAAAGATAGCGGCTTGTGCTGCCCGGGAAACCGATAGTCATTGCATAGTCTTTTTCCTGATAGCCCTGCAATGAAACTTCAGCAACATATTTCGGAGTATATGGTTTGTTGTTCGCGTCATATTCAGCCGGCTGGTTGTTTGCGTTGGCATAAACGCGGAACACGGAGAAGTCTCCTGTGTGGCGAGGCCACATCCAGTTGTCAGTGTCACCGCCGAATTTACCTACTGATGAAGGTGGAGCGAACACCATACGCACGTCGCGGAACACATTATAAACAATCAGATAATACTTGTTGTTTGAATAGAAAGGAATCACATCGGCAGCCTTGAATTCGTCTGTTCCGATTGAATCGCAAAGGAAATTACCGATTGAATCGGCAGCAGCAAGGCGTTCGCTTTCATCAGCAATGCCGCTGATTTTTGACATTATTCGTTCTGTAACGTCAATAGTCTTGTCGAGGTATCTTACTGAAAGTCCCGGAACAGGAAGTTCTTCTTCCTTTGACTGTGAAACGAAACCGTCTTTCAGATAGTCGTGCTCAACACTACTCAACTGCTGGATAGCTCCGTATCCGCAATGATGGTTGGTGAATACCAAACCTTCGTTTGACACTGTGATACCTGTACATCCGCCGCCGAAAATGATAACGGCATTAGCAACGCAAGGATCTGTCTCGCTGTACAACTGTTCGTATGTAGGCTTGAAGCCCAATTCCTGCATACGTGCCAGATTCTGTTTTGTGAGTTCTTTCAGAACCCACATACCTTCGTCGGCTTTAGTTGGTCCTGCTGCAAGGAAACACAACAGGGCAACTCCGATTTTCTTGATTAGATTCATAATTTATTCTATTAGTAATTTGATGTTCTTCACGTTCTCTCTCGATGCAATCCACTCCTGAATCTTCTCTTTATCTTTTTCCTGAAGTTTCTTGCTGCAATTCAGATATACAAGAAGGACGGAATCTTCCTTCAATGTGGCAGAATTTACGATTGTTGTGTGGGTGCACGACACAGCTTCGACCTCAGGGAACAGAACCTTTATTTCCGGAGTAAGATTCTTGCTCGTCTTACGGTATTCTTCATAGATGTTTATCTGATTCTTCAAAGAGTCGATTTCCATTGTCTGCGTTCGCAGCAAATCTTCCGTGTTTTTGTATAAATCCTGCATAAGAAGGCTCTTCAGGTGGTTTATGTCCTGCTCGCCTTGTCCGAATCCCTGCTGGACAACAAGAGCCGTGTTGTGCAATCCATATTTCCCTAATTTGGATTCTGCATTGACTATAAGGTCTTCCGAAACATGGTCGCCTATGAGAATGACTTTTATCTCCTTCTTGTCTTTTGTGTCGGTGATTTCCTTGTTCAGAACCTGGGTGTTCGGGAAATTCAATTCGGAATTGACAAATGATATTGCCATCTGCTGGAAATAAGTCTTCCTGATGAGGTTGTAGCTAAGATATACACTTGGAACAATTGTGAACAGCACGATTATACCCACATACCGGCTCACAGTCTTTTCCCTGTCTTTGTCCAGGAATTCTTTCTTTGGATATTTCAGCAAACGTACCACCAGATATGTAGCAAGGCTTATAAACACCGTGTTTATGAAATAAAGATAGAAAGCTCCGAAGAAATAATAGAAATTCCCGGTAGCCAGTCCGAAGCCTGCCGTACACAGCGGCGGCATCAAAGCCGTTGCGATTGCTACTCCGGGAATTACGTTCCCTTTATATTTTGTGGAGCTTGCCACTATTCCCGCCAATCCGCCGAAGAATGCTATAAGCACGTCATAAAGCGTTGGCTGCGTTCTGGCAAGCAACTCGCTTTGTGCTTCGCTTATCGGTGATATAAGGAAATAAAGTGATGATGTGATAACACTGAAAATCGTAGCCGTGGCAAAGTTGCGGAACGAACGTTTGATAAGCTCGAAGTCATTAATACCCAGCCCCAGTCCGAAACCCATAATCGGTTCCATCAGCGGAGATATAAGCATGGCGCCGATAATCACAGCCGTTGAGTTTGTGTTCAATCCCAATGATGCTATGAAAGTGGCAAAAATAAGAACCCAAAGGTTCATTCCCTTGAATTCCACGCCTCTCTTTATAGATTCGATGGTTTCCGCCTCGTCTTCTTTGTCGTGCTGCAAATCAAAGTTACGGACAAAGAAATCTTTTATGTATTTATGAAGGTTTTTATCTCCCATCTCTTGTTATGATTTTTTGATTTTGCAAAGATAAGTTTTAGGAGTAAGTTGGCAAGGGAACGAGAGAACAAGATTACCTTGAAATTCTCGCCCTCTGCAAAACATTCTCCTTTTTCAGAACAATACCTGCATAAACCAGCAGAAGCACAGTCCTGTATCCCAGTCTCAACCATTCCGATTCTATCTCCGGATACATGGCTAAAGCATAAAGCACGGCAGCCAGGCAGAAATATGTCGCAGCCGATTTGAGGTCGTATTTAATAGGGAATTTCTTCTGCCCGATAAAATACGACAAAACCATCATCAGCAGGTTGCATACAAACGAAGCCCATGCGCAAGCCATATAACCATACGACGGTGCAAACAGAATGATGATTGCCACAGTAGCCACACAGCCTGCAGCAGAGAAATATGCTCCCCATTCTGTCTGGTCTATAAGCTTATACCATAATGACAGATTGAAATAAATACCGAAGAAGAACTCTCCGAGCATCACAATCGGAACCACACGCAAACCCGGATAATAATTCTCTCCAACGAAATATTTCAATATGTCGAGATAGAACATTACGCCGAGGAAAATAAACAGAGCGAAGATTATGAAATATTTCATTGCCTCGCTGTATGCCTTCTTGTTGTCGTCGCTCTTGTTTCGGGCAAAGATGAAAGGCTCGTATGCGTAGCGGAATGCCTGTATGAACATCACCATAACAACCGCAATCTTGAAGCAAGCGCCGTATATTCCCAACTGTTCGTTGGCATAATCCTTGTCCTCGAAAAGAAACGGAAACAGAATCTTATCCGCAGTCTGGTTGAATATTCCCGCTATACCCAGAATCAGGATAGGGAAGGAGTATCTCAATATCTCTTTCAGAAGTGCAGTGTTACAGCGCGACTTGAATGCCGGGAACATATAAGGCAGCAACATCACGAAAGTTGCCAGCGTAGTAACCACATTTGCTACGAACACATATCCCACTCCATAGTCCGGACGGAAAAACCATGATATGCTTTCCGGATACTTCTCGTAAATTGCAGGACAAGCGATAAGGAAAAAGATATTGAGGGCAATATTGAGGAAAATGTTGAAAAGCCTTATTCCAGCAAAGCGCCATGCAAGCCCTTTATATCTCAGGTATGCGAATGGAATACAGCAGAATGCGTCCACCGCAACAATTCCCGCCATCATCGCTATATATTCCGGATGCTCGCCATAGCCTATGCCGTTACATATCGGCTGCAAGAACAGCATTACCAGAACGAAAAACAGGGCAGAAGTGAATCCCAGTGATGCCAGCACCGTGCTGTAAACCCGCATTGGCTCCTGTTCTTCCTTTTTGTTGATGAAACGGAAGAAACCCGTTTCCATTCCGTACGTGAGTATTACCAGCAGCAGTGCCGTCCATCCGTAAAAGTTTGTCACCACTCCGAAGTCTCCCGTGTTTGTAAAGACGCGTGTGTACATCGGCACAAGCATCCAGTTCAGGAAACGGCCCAATATGCTGCTAAGTCCGTAAACGGCTGTCTCTTTGGCGAGACGTTTTATTCCTGATGACATGTTTTGAGTTTTTAAGTTTATAAGTTCAGTTGACAAGTTGACGAGTTAACAAGGGGTTAAACACAGAGGCACGGAGACACGGAGTTGAAAAGTTGAGAGTCTTAGAAAATTGAAAATTGAAAATTGAAAATTGAAAGTTAAAAGTTTAAAGTTAAAAAAACTCCTTAACTCCTTGACTACTTGACTCCTTGACTCCTTGACTACTTAACTCCTTAACTCCTTAACTCCTCCCTCAATCAAACAACCCTTTCTCCCAATCTCCCCTCGTCCTTCCCAGATGACTGTATGCAAGCTCAGTCACCTCACGTCCGCGCGGAGTTCGCTTGATGAAACCCTCTTTAATGAGGAAAGGCTCATACACTTCCTCAAGAGTTCCGGGGTCTTCGCCCAGGGCCGTAGCCATAGTGGTAAGTCCCACCGGTCCGCCCTTGAATTTGTCAATCATTATCGACAGCAGTTTGTTGTCAATCTGGTCCAGACCGTAGCGGTCGATATTCAGAGCCTCCAGAGCATAGCAGGCAATAGCCTTGTCTATTGTGCCGTTACCTTTCACCTGGGCAAAATCCCTCACCCTTCGCAGCAATGCGTTGGCGATACGAGGCGTGCCACGGCTTCGTGAAGCAATTTCTTTTGCCGCCTGGGTGTCACATTCCATATTCAGTAACGCTGCGCTTCGCAGGACAATCTTTGTCAGGGTGTCGATATTATAATATTCCAGATGCATATTTATGCCGAAGCGCGCACGCAGAGGACTGGTCAGCAAACCGCTTCGTGTGGTTGCGCCAATCAGCGTGAACGGGGCAAGGTCAATCTGTATAGACCTTGCGCTCGGTCCTTTGTCAATCATAATATCTATTCGATAGTCCTCCATTGCCGAATACAGATATTCTTCCACAATCGGACTTAAGCGGTGAATCTCGTCGATGAACAGCACATCGTTCTTTTCGAGCGAAGTCAGAATACCGGCAAGGTCGCCCGGCTTGTCCAGCACCGGTCCCGAAGTGACCTTGAAACCGACACCAAGCTCATTAGCGATAATGTTGGACAGCGTTGTCTTTCCCAATCCTGGAGGTCCATGCAGCAGAACGTGGTCCAGCGCTTCCTTGCGCATACGTGCTGCCATTACGAACACACGCAGGTTTTCAACCACTTTTGCCTGTCCGCTGAAATCCTCGAACGACAGAGGTCGTAGCGCGTTTTCATATTCGCGCTCGCTTTCCGGCATACGTGTGTCTCTTATATCGAATTCTTCTTCCATTTATCAAATTATCTTTATTGCTTTTGATTTGCAAAATTAATGAAAGGATAAGTAGAGACAAAATAAAAAAACTTCCGAAACAAATTTGTTTTTCTTCCGTAAGTAATTCAATTTTCTTTCGGAAGAAAATGAAGTTCCATTCGGATGGAAATGGCGGAAATTTTATATGCGTTGTTTCGCAAAAAAAGGTAGGCATCTTTCCCGGAAAAGCTCGTAGTGTTTCTGAAAAAAGATGCCTACCTTTTTTGTGAAACATAGTAGTGTTTTGTTTTTTAATACTGTTTTAATCACCTCATGCAGGGGATTTTTACTTTTGCAAGTTTCACAATTTTTCTATATAGTTAATTATCAGTGAAATCATGTGACTTATGAACGTTTGTTAACATTTAGCACTGAAACCTAAATATTCAACTGCATTGTCTCCGCACTGTATTCCCGTCCATGGAACTTGGCGATCATCCTTAGGCAGGTTGCGCCGCATTCCATGGAATCGGGTTGGGTGATGTGGGGAAAAGTTCTCATTTGTTTTTATTGCGCTTTAATACTGCCAATACCTGCATCTTGGTTGTATAGCCGTTGCTGCTGGTAACGTTTCTGCTGAACCTTGTTCTTGAACGAATATGATATACCGATAATTGGCATCAGATAGCGGTCGGTGAACTTTTGTTCTGAATGATAATAATAACCTGCATTTTTAATCGTGTTGTCAATGTGGTGATCTCCGGCAGCAAAATAGCGTAATCCTGCCGTCAATGCCCAGTTCTTAGGCAGGTTCCAGGTAAATATCATTTCTGATTCCGGTGTCGAGAATGATTTACTGGTTTTTGAGTAACTATATCCATCATAAAATACATAGGCATACAGAGATACTTTCTTGTAAAACAGATTCAAAGACGCGTTTGCTCCCCAATTGTTTCCGCTGAATGGCATTCCTTCGATAAAGTCTTTCTGATAATAAACGCTCATATTCAGATTACCGAAGGTCGATAGGTTGAAACGGGTGTTTATTCCCGTACGCAATTGCTGCAAGTTGTCCAGGTTCTCATAGGTCTGCACATACCGGTTTCCTTCCATGTAACCGATATCCGAGATTTGCTTGGCAGAATAGTCATACAGGACAAACGGCGAAAGATAGATGCCTTTATGATTCCAGGTATAAGACAAGTTCACCGTATTATCCACGTAAGGCTTCAGATACGGATTTCCCTGAATAAGCATCAGGCTGTCGGCAGATGTGTTGCGTGGATTCAGCAAGCTGATGTCCGGCGAAGTACGCTGGCGGGAAAAGTATAACTGGAAAAATGACTTTTGGTTCAGATTATATGTTACTGACGCTCCTGGCACAAAAGTAACATACCGGTTGTGCATGCCATCCGCATTGGTAAAAACAAAATCAATACCCAACGATAACTGATAAGACAAATTGGGCAAAACAGAATGCGACAAGTCTCCGAAAACATATTCTCTCAAATCCTTGTAATGATAAACGGGATAATTGTTGCCCACGTCTTCAATGGACGAATGCTGCATATAGGTATTTGCCCCGAAGTCCATCTTCAGTTTGTCCGACAACTGCCAGTCGTAGTTTATATCCACGTTCAAAGATTTCTTTTTGTTATCCAAATCCACAACCGATTTATAACCGGACAAGGCGGACTCTTCCACACGGTCGCTTTTCGCTCCCGAACCGAACAGGCCGAACCCGCCTTTTATTTCCAGGTAGTTATTAGTCGGGAAGGTATGTTTGTAATAAAGATTATACGTATTCGTATAATAATGGTTATCCGTGGTCTGCCATGCAGTGAGAGGAGCTGATCTCTCCGCTGCCAAATCCGTGATTGTTCCGGAAGAATTCTTATCAATATCCTGCGGATTTGTGATAAACGAAACAGCCCAGCTCAAATAGTCCTTGTCCGATATTACCCAATCACCACCGACATTGGCACTTATCATGTTGGTATTAAACCTTTGCTGCTGAGATAAATCACGGATCATACCGCTCGTTTCCGTATATTCCTTTAAATCCGCATCATCATTATGGAAATAGAACTGCTGTGCCGTGAGATATAAGGAATATTTGCTGTTACCCGCACCTAAAGAAAGTCCCGAAATACCATGTACGGCTTCCACATTATGCCGAGAATAAAGATTACCATTCAGATAGGATTTCTCCTTTTCTCGCTTGAGTTTTATATTCAAGACCTTATTCACATTTTGCTCTCCACGGTATTTGGCGGAAGGATTCTCTATCACTTCCACCGCCTCTATCATCTCCGGGTCCAGGCTGTCGAAAAATCCCGGGCGGCTTACGCCATTAATCAGGATAACCGGGGTTTCGCCCGAACTCAGCTTGATTGTGCGGTTGCTTTCATCAACAATCAGTTGAGGGATTTCGCGCAAGGACTCATATGCCGATTTAGCTTTCAGTGCCTGTGTGGAAAGGGTGTATGACGTATATCCGGCGCCGGCTTTCACCAAATCCCGGCGATCAGCATTGACTGTAACCATATCCAGCTTTTGAACTTCTTCCTGCAAAACAAAGGGAACAGGCTGGTTAAGTTGAGCCAAGTCAATTTTATGCTCTTGAGTTTTATAGCCTAACATTGAGATTATGCAAATACATTCATTTTTAGGAAGGTTCTTCAATTCAAAAACACCTTTCTCATTCGTAACCGTTCCTCCCATTAACGAATCAGCCGCATACAACATGACAGTTGCCCCGGGCAGCGCCTCCTTTTGTTCACTAACCACAGTGCCTGAGAAATCATATTGCGCATATATCATCGTGTGGAACAATAGTCCCAATACACATAACAGGCATTTACTTTGATTCTTCATAATACTTTTCTCCTAGTATTTCATTATTATTCCTTTTTATAAATTTACAAAGCCAAAATAAGTGAAGTTGTAACCGGAAAATCTAAGTAGTTATGTAATTTTTTTATTTTATAAAAAGCTGTATAATAACAACTTGTAATTTTTATTGTTTTTTTTATATTGAAAATCTAATTTTTAATGATTAATTTACGATAAAAGGCAACAACAATTCCTCCAAAGTTTTATTTGCCGTAGGGAAACATGATTTTTTGATTTTCTGTTTGTACGAAGAAACAGTGTCTGCCTGTAATAACAATACATCCGCAACTTTTGATGTTTTTACCCCCATAACAGAAAGTTGGCAAATACGTATTTCCTGTTCCGAAAGTTTTGGAAATGATTTTTTCAATGATTCTGTAAACATTGGATAAATGGAAATGAAAGCATCTTCATACAACTTCCATTCTTTCTTCTCAAATGCCGGAAGAATATCTTTCTTACCTCCATAAAGTTTTTTCAGAAACGAGTGACGACGGCATTGCTCCCGATTCAAGGCATTGAATTTCTCCAATAACTGCAAATTCTCCTGTTCAATTTGCTCTTTTGATTTCATTTCCTGTATATTCTTCCCGGAATATTGATTAGGCTGTTCCTGCAATTTCCGTATAGAAGCCTCATTTTCACGGATAGTTTCGGTTAATTTCTTAATTTCCCGTTGGTAATATTGTTTTTTGTGCTGCTGCCGATAAGCCAGACCAACAAAAAAGGCTGTCAATCCCATTAAACCTAAAATGATAAAATTCTTTGTGCGAATCAGTGATTTATGTTCCTTTGTAATTTCTTTTGTTTCTTGTTCTTGCTGTAAACGGACAATATCTTCCATTTGATTGGAGCGGTCAAGGCTATCCGCCAGTTCTTCATATTTTTTCTGGTACGCATACGCCTTTCCCGGATTTCCTTCTTTTTGAGCCAATTCTGCCAAATAAGAATTAGCTAAACATAGAGTTGGCAGGGAAGAAGACTCCAATGCTTGCTCCAGATAAAACCGGGCAGAATCCAGACGGTTCATTTGGAGATACAGATTGCCGATATTATTATAAAGAGCATAAGGTTTTTCAGTTGAATATTTTAATCCTGAATATAAATGAAAGAGAGCCTGTTCATAGTCCCCTTTTTTACGGTACATATATCCTAACCGATGATGAATTCCTTCCATAATATTACTGTTGCCGACTAACTCTGCCAAAGAAAGTGCTTGTTTATACATAAGAATCGCACTGTCTGCCTGATAATTCGCCATATAGGTTTCCCCAATCTGTTTCAAAATATATGTAATTCCTATCGTATCATGGGCTTGTTGATAATAACCATAGGCTTCCCTGTAATAAGCCCGAGCTTCCGGATAAAGATAATTATGCCAATTTACCAGACCCAAATGATCGGCAATTCTTCCTCTTAATGAAAAATCTGTTGAATTTTCAGTCAGTTCCTTTGCTTTTAGAAAGTCTTCCGTAGCCATAGCCCATTTTTCCCAGTCGCTGTGTATTCTCCCGGTCAGATACCAAGCCTTTGCGAGCCTTGTCATATCATTGTGTTTCTCGAAAAAAGTTCTCGCTTCGGCAATCAGGCTGTCGGTGGTATGTTCTTTATATAATTTGTCAGCAGCTTCCGTTTTTATGTTTATGAAGAGAGCACGGTCCGCTTCCGTCATCATTTCTGAGTTTATCGAGTCGAGCGTGCAGAAAACGCTGTCCGGGGCTTCGCCTACTTTTGATTCAAGCCGCAGCAGTTCCTCGCTGTAATGCGGTGTGTCATTACAGGCTGAAAGAGTTATTATCAGCAGAATAAAGTTGAGTATGTATTTCGCCATTTGTCTAAAGTTTATAATTTGAGTTTCGCAAGAAAAAATCCGTTTCCCTGTGTTTTGCAGGTTATATGTATGGCGAAGATAGTGAAATTCTGCCGAAATTCTATTTCAACTTAATAACATCTTTCTTGTAGTTTACAACTTTTCCTAATTTGATTTTTTTATAGTTGTTCTTGCGGCTAATGATGGTTTGTAAACAGCTGTAATTTTTATCGTGACAGAAATTCATGGTTTGCCCCTATGGCATAGTGGCGTATTAGTTGAATACATTTTTTCAAGCGAATAACACGTGCCGTCATACACTTTTTCAAACGAATCGTATTTTTGTGTCGGTTTATCTTCATATTTATTATATATTATTCCTTCAAATGGTATCCACTATAATAGTGGATATTGAAAAAAAATTATATTTGCATTGCGAACGAATAGATTGATAATGGAAATATTTTGGAATTATCAAATCATTATAAATAGAATATGGGAACATATACTTGTCAACGCCCTATACATCCGGGCGAGCTTCTTAAAGAAGAGATAGAAAGCCGTAAGTTGGTACAGACCAAGCTTGCCGCACAGATGGGTGTTTCATATAAGATGATGAATGATATATTAAATTGCCACCGTCCTTTGACAACTCAAACAGCATTGTTGTTTGAAGCTGCTTTAGGAATTAGCGCGAGATTGTTGATGAGGATGCAGTTGGATTGTAATATGCAGCAGACGCAAAGTGACAAATCATTTATGGAACGTCTTAACGAGATACGCAAGTATGCCGCTTTGTTGTAATTTATCATCCTAAAAGCTTAATGCTTAATATTTATTCCTATCTTTATAGCCAAACAACCACCAAAACAATTTGGCTATGGAAAATCTACTGCATTATATTTGGAAATACCGCCTTTATACGGCAACATCACTTACCACTGTTGACGGCTTGCCTTTGGAGATAATAGACCCCGGAGTGCAGAACACAGATTCCGGTCCGGACTTTTTCAATGCTAAAATTATGATTGACGGGACATTGTGGGCAGGCAGCGTTGAAATCCACCTTAAGGCTTCCGATTGGAAAGCCCATAACCATCATGCCGACAAGGCTTATGATGTGGTGATACTGCATGTTGTGGGCGAAAGCGATTGCGTTGTGAGGAGAACCAACGGAGAGGTTATCCCTCAATTCCGCCTTGTGGTGGACGAGTCGTTGCGCCGCAATATGGATTGGCTTCTTGGTCGTGATGTGCCTGTGCCTTGCCTTTATCGTTTGAGAGAAATAGAACCGCTTCACCGCACAATGTGGCTCGACGCGTTGCTGAGTGAAAGGCTGGAGAGAAAGACAGATGATATTTGCCGCTGGCTGGATATTTGCGGCGGCGACTGGAACGAGGCGTTTTATATAGCATTGTGCCGTAATTTCGGTTTCGGGGTGAACAGCGACGCATTCGAGAGACTGGCAAGGAGCCTGCCTTTCCGTTTCATAAGGAAACAGAGGGCAAGCAACACGCAAGTCGAGGCTCTGTTTTTCGGCCAGGCGGGATTGCTGGAAGCCGATGAAGACGACCATTACTACAGGCTTCTTCAGCGTGAATATAAATTCCTTGCCCACAAATTTTCCCTGAAGCCGTTGGACGCTACATTGTTCCGCTCTTTGAGAATGCGCCCCGGCACTACTCCACATCTTAAGTTGGCACAGCTCGCAATGCTGTGGGTGCGCTATGATACATTGTTCTCGGCATTGCTCGAAGCCAAGACACCGGGTGAGATAAAACAGTTTTTCCGCGTGTCGCCTTCGGAATATTGGAAGACTCATTATCGTTTCGGGGTTGTTTCGCCGGAGAAGGATAAGCCGCTCGGTGAGGCTGCGTTGGGAATAATACTGATAAACACGGTTGTCCCCATGTTTTTCGCTTATTCCAAGAAACGCTCCATGCCTGAATATGCCGGCCGTGCATTGCGTTTGCTGGAAACTATACCTGCCGAGGACAACAGCATCGTTTCTACTTTTCGCCGTGGAGGACTATTTGCACGGCATGCGGGCGACTCACAATCTCTCATACAATTGAAACGCGAATATTGCGAGAAGAAGAAATGCCTGTTCTGCCGCTTTGGCTTCCAGCTGTTAAAAAAGGGAAACACAAAGGGGTAGTTCGGACGGAAATTCCTATTTTTGCGTCACTTTATCAATGTTATATTAAATGAAGAACAAGCAAAAGACAAGAATTCTGTTTCTGGCGGCATTGCTGTCGGTGATATTATATTCGTGTGCCAACATCGGTTCGCCCAATGGCGGGCCATATGATGAACAGCCTCCGAAATTCATCGGAAGTGTGCCTGCTCCTAATGCTGTAAATTATAAAGGGAAAACTGTCGATATATTCTTCGATGAACTTATACAGATAGAAAGTCCGTCGCAGAATGTTATTATAACTCCTCCGCAGAAGGAATTGCCGATAATCAGGGCATCGGGGAAAAAAGCGCATATCGAGCTTTTGGATACTTTGCTGGAAAATACTACTTATACGATAGATTTCGGCAGTTATCTTACCGACAATAATGAAAAGAATCCTTTGGAAAACTTTTCGTTTGCATTCTCTACTGGGGATGTGCTGGATTCTCTTGTAGTTTCCGGTTTCCTGCTAAATGCGGAGAATATGGAACCTATGCCGGGAATAACTATCGGTGTGCATTCCGACCTTGCCGATTCTGCCTTTGTGAAGAAACGTTTCGTGCGTACGAGCCGCACCAACGACCGTGGGCGTTTCGTAATCCGTAATCTTGCGCCGGGAACTTATCGCATCTATGCCCTTAATGACGTAAACAGGGATTACCGCTTTGACCAGCCGGGTGAGGACATCGCCTTTACCGACTCGCTGATTGTGCCTTCGTTTGAGTTTGCTTCGCGTCGTGACACATTGTGGAAAGACTCTGTTACTATTGATACTATAAAGACTATCGGCTATACACGCTTTATGCCGGACAATATCGAGCTTCGCCTTTTCAAGGAGAAATTTGAACGTCAGTATATTAGCAAGCCGAAGTGGGAGGACGAGCGTTTCTTTACTCTTGCTTTCAATGCTCCGCTGGACACATTGCCTGTGCCACGCCCGCTAAATTTTGAGCCGGCTATGGACAAATGGTATGTTGCACAGCCGTCAGACGGGAATAAGTCTGTAAACATATGGCTTATCGACTCAACTGTGTATAAGCGGGATTCTCTTTCTTTTGAACTTACTTATCCTAAGAGTGATTCGCTGAATATTCTCCGTCCGCAAACCGATACTTTCGACCTTGCAATCCGCCGCCGTCCTGCTCCTAAAAAGAAGAAACTTAAGGAAGGCGAAACAGAACCTATCGAGTTTATCGGCCTTAATATCGACGCACCTTCGTCAATGGACATATTCGACACGGTTACTGTTGATCTCGACGCTCCTGTCCTCGACCTTAAGAAAGAGCATTTCTATCTCGACATGATGGTGGATTCTGTGTGGCAACCTGTAGATTTCGACTTTTATCAGGATTCTGCTAATATCCTAAGATATTATATCAGCCGCAAATGGAAATATGGCGAGGAATATCATATAGAGGTGGATTCTGCTTCGATTTATAATGTGTATGGCAAGTTCAACAATGGCTTCAAAACAGAGTTCAAGATAAAGACAGAGGACAGTTACGGTCATTTGTTCATCAATATCATAGGAGCCGACACTACGGCTTACGTTGAACTTCTCAACAGCAGCGACCAGCCAGTGCGCCATTCGAGGGTTAAAAACGGAGGCGCGTTGTTTATGGACTTGAAGCCGGACAAGTATTTTGCTCGCCTTGTTGTCGATTCTAACGGCAACGATAAGTGGGATACCGGAAATTATGCCGAGAAGCGCCAGCCGGAGAAGGTGTATTATTCTCCCAAGATTTACACGATAATGCAGAACTTCGAGGTTGAGGAAACATGGGATATCAATGCTGCTCCTGCCGACAAGCAGAAACCGCTCGACATCACCAAGAACAAACCTAAGGAACTTACAAAGAAGAAACGAAACTATAAAGATGAAGGCAAGGCTCAGAATAGCTCCAACAGCAGCGGCATTCCTGGAATGTCGGGACTTGGTTTTTAAGCTGTTTGTCATAATGGCTGCGCTTGTGCTGTTTCATGATGTGAAAGCGCAAGTGCCGGTTCCTTCCTACAAGTTTGTTGAAGGCGAGTCAATAGAAATGCAACTTTATTTCAAATGGGGCTTGCTGATGCCTAAGGCAGGCGTGGCTCGCTTGTCCGTATCAACAGATAAATATAAAGGGGAAGATGTATGGAAATATTCTCTGGATTTTCACACACAGGGAATATTCGAGAAAGTGTTTCCTATGCGCGACACTCTATATTCCTACTTTTCCAAGTCGTCGCTCCGCCTGCTTTATTCTGAAAAGAGGAGTGATGAGGGGAAATATTATTCGGTTGACAAACTTGCTTTCTCTTATGACGGAGATAAAACCTCAGCAAAATCATTGCGCTATACACCTAAGGCTGTGAAGGTGGATACAGTTCTCACAGCCGACAAGGGTTTGCTTCTGGATATGCTTTCTGCCACTATGTTCCTTCGTTCCATAGATTGGAACAATCTTTCATTTGACGAGGCTATTCCTTTTCAGATAGCTATCGGTCGTGATGTTGTCAAATCAGCTTTCCGATATGCCGGACAGCAAATCGTGGAATATTCCGGAGTGAAATATGCCACCCGCCATTTCTATATAGATGTCTATGATGCGGCGTTCTCCCAAAGCCGTGCGGCGGGTGAGGTGTGGATTAGCGACGACGAGCACCATTATCCCGTAAAGGTGAGGGCGAAGCTGAAGATTGGGGCGGCGGAAGCTTATTGTATAGGTTTGTAATGCGCATGATTTTTTCAATATGGATTTTCATCCTTGGCCTCAATTGCAGTTTCATTTTTCAAACTGACAATGAGATTATGGCTACAGCTTTTAGAATCTCTGATTTAGATGATAATGATTTGAAAGAAATTTCAAATTTTAAAGATATAGTGAAATCATATCTTAAAATGGAACGAATAGCCCTAAGATTTTGAAATTTGATTAATCAGTTCTGAATGAAGCTGTGTCAAAACGAAAATAAAGAAACACAGAGGCACGAAGTTACAGAGGAAATAAATTGAGTATAAATAAAATATAAACTCTGTATCTCTGTGACTCTGTGTTTGATTTGCATGTTTTGCAACACCCACGCTAAACGAGTATCGCCCTTTTAGGGCTTATTTGGTTGTAGGTATTAGAATGTTAAGCATTATACAATCTCCTCAAACGGCAACTGGACATCTTTCCTATATCCCGAGCCGCTCATAAGAGCAACAACCTCACCATTCTCATTTGTTACCTTCACTTCGCACAGGGAAAGGCGTTTCTTGTTGAGAGTTTCAGTTGCTTCAGCATAAAGATACCCTTTGCTTTCCGCTTTCAGGAACTGGATATTTGAGGTCACAGATAAAGTAAGTTTTGCATGGCTGTTAGTTGCCGCCGCAAAAGCAAGGTCGGCAAGAGTGAATATTGCGCCGCCTTGGCAAACACCTCCGCCATTAAGATGTTCAGGTGTAATCATCATACGCGCTTTGGCGTATCCGCTTCTTGTTTCCAATAATTCAACGCCGGCATTTACGGCGAAGCGGTCGTTCTGTAGAAATTCTGAAATTGTCATATTGTATTTGATGAGTTAACAAGTTGATGAGTTGACAAGGGAATAAGAAAAAGGTGACAAACCGACAAGCCTTTTATTCTTGTCAACTTGTCACCTCGTACCTTCGTCACCTACAAATTATATTTTCCATTCCGCTCCGTCCTTAGTATCTTTGATAGTAAAGCCGATAGCAGTAAGTTCATTTCTGATTTTGTCCGAAGTTGCCCAATCCTTGTTAGCCTTAGCCTGCTGGCGGATTGAAAGAAGCAAATCCACAGCTTTTGAGAAAGCTTCACGGCTGTTGTCCTGTCCGCTTGCTGCGGCAGTTGCAGTGTCCTGCATACCAAGGATATCGAATACGAACAGATGGAACACTTCCTGAAGTTCCTTCAAATCTTCTGCAGAGATTGAGCCCTTGCCGTCTTTAACCGAGTTGATGGCACGTGCCGCGTCAAACAGATGAGAAATTACGATAGGAGAGTTCAGGTCGTCATTCATTGCTTCATAGCATTTCTCGCGCAAACCTTTCACGTCCACAGTCGTTGTTTCGCCGGCTTTCAGTTTCATCAGGTTGCTGTATGCGTCCATCAGACGAGCAAGACCTTTTTCACTTGCCTGAAGAGCCTCGTTACTGAAATCAACAGTGCTGCGATAATGAGCCTGAAGGATGAAGAAACGGATAGTCATTGCGTTATATGCCTGAGCAAGCAATTCGTGTTCGCCGGTGAAGAACTGGTCAAGAGTAATGAAATTACCCAAAGACTTACCCATCTTCTGTCCGTTGATGGTAATCATATTGTTATGCATCCAATAATGAACCATATCTTTTCCCTGTGAAGCCACAGCCTGCGCAATTTCGCATTCGTGGTGAGGGAAAATCAAGTCCATACCGCCACCGTGTATATCGAAGCTTTCGCCAAGATATTTCTTACCCATAGCCGTACATTCGCAATGCCAACCAGGGAAACCGTTGCTCCAAGGTGAAGGCCAGCGCATGATATGCTCAGGCTGGGCGCACTTCCACAAAGCAAAGTCTATCGGATTACGTTTCTCTTCCTGACCGTCAAGCGCGCGTGTAGTGTTCAGCATATCGTCGATATTACGTCCTGAAAGAACACCATATTTATGGTCTTTGTTATATTTCTCAACATCGAAATATACAGAACCCTGGCTTTCGTAAGCATAACCGTTGTCAAGGATTTTCTTTACCAGTTCAATCTGCTCTATGATATGTCCGCTGGCATGAGGCTCGATGCTTGGAGGAAGCACGTTCAATGCGTCCATTGCCTTGTGATAGCGGTTCAGATAATACTGCACCACTTCCATCGGTTCCAACTGCTCCAAACGGGCTTTCTTGGCAATCTTGTCTTCTCCGCTGTCGGCATCATGTTCCAAATGGCCTACATCAGTGATATTACGCACATAACGAACCTTATATCCCAAATGTTTCAGATAACGGAACAAAAGGTCGAAAGTGATTGCAGGGCGGGCGTGTCCCAGATGGGCATCGCCGTAAACAGTCGGTCCGCAGACATACATACCAACATGTGGCTCATGCAGCGGAACGAATTTTTCCTTTCTTCTCGAAAGCGTGTTATAAATATGTAAAGGATGTTCCATATTTTTTGTGTGAAATTTGTAATGTGGCAAAGATAGTGAAAGGTGAGCGTAGAATCAAAATCAAAAGCTTGTTTTTGATTTTGATTTTACCGAACCGCATCAAGTCTTGTCAACTTGTCTCTGAATCCTTGTCTCTTTTATAAATACTGATACCAATTCTTTCAATATGCTCAATCAATGCTTCATTTTTTATCTTATTCCACAATGACAGGTCAAATTGGTATGGCAGCAACAAATTATCCACATCTTGAATTATTTTAATCAAGTCGTTCCTGGTTAATTCTTTCCCGACTAAAGTTATGTCTATATCAGAAAAAGGCTTGAAATTACCTTTGGCTCTTGAACCGTAAAGAATAGCATTAGCTATCCGCCTGTTGCTGGCGAACACATTGATTATTTTCTGTAGTTCTATGTCTGTCAGTCCGTATGGCATAATCAAAATAATGTAGGATTAAGCTCTGAAAGTGATAACATTTTCTTCTCAAAATCTAAAAATAAAGGATAATATACGTTTACGATAGATTCATAAATTTCTTCGGCAGTCTCATCATCATAATTGTGTGATGTCAGGTTGCGATCTTCGATAGATTCCATCCAACGTTTGTCAGAGATGAGTCCTATTTCAAATGCCTTACGGAAAGCATCTCTTGAACCTCTGATTTCTGTATATCCTTGATATTCGGCATAATCTTTCATTACTTTCCATACAAGTTCGTGGGTATATTCGAACCGTTGTATTAATCCTTCTTTCAGCAAATCATCGGTTTCTTCGTCTTCTCCAATTTTTTCTGATATAATGTTTACTGCCTGTTTCAGACGAAACAGAGCTTTCCGATAATTCTCGAATCGTTGTATCCAGCGTATATCCTTCTCTTTGTCCATGATTATTTTGCAAATTAGATATATAAGTTTCGCAATTCGTTCAACTTTCACTATTACAAAAATAAAGTTATTTCGCTGGTTTTACAATGTCGTAACCTGCAATTCAGCTATTTCACCTAATAAATAATTTACTTAAGTTTCGCAAATTGCCAATGTATTATATAAATGTTGAGAAGTTCAAATACCTGTGAAAACCTCAAGAATCCAATGTCAAAATGTCAGTCGTGCACCTCTGAAAATTCTTTGTTTTTAGTGAAATAGCTGCTGAAAACAGTGAAAAAAGAGGCCGATTTAATCAGTTCCGGAAAATCATTGCAATGATTTCGGGAAATGATTGTGAAGACTTCACTGAGTTATTGCAATGATTTGGCGCAACGATTGCAATGATTCCCTGAAACCATTGCAATGAAATTTTTAACACATGGAAATTTCCCCTTAAAAACCTCTTTTTTATGCCTGAAAACCCTCCAAAAAACGGTTTTTTTCATCAGGAACGATAAAAAACACAAACAAAACCAGAGTGATATTTTGATTTGGAATTATAGAAGATAATTACACAAATTCAACAGAAACAGAAATGATTCAGATGATTTTTATCCTGTGTAAGCAATTGTTGATATTTTGTTTACAAATTGTATTTCCTAAACTCTCTGAGAATGCGTTTTGTCGGAGTTCCTTTATATATGTGCGTAAAAATCGATTCTCACGGTGTTTAGCTGACATAATGGCGGAAATCTTTCGGAAGTAGATTATTTGTTCTTTTCTGTATTCTTGTGAGTGTCACACCCCAAAAAAGGTCGGCATCTTTCCCGGAAAAGCTCGTAATGTTTCTAAAAAAAGATGCCTACCTTTTTCCGGAAATAACCCATTTAAAATTTCAGGAATTTACATCCGAATGTAACTTAAATTCTTTCCGAAAGAAAATTGAATTAATTACGGAAGAAAAACAAATTTGTTTCGGAAGAAATACTACTGAGATATAGACCTGAAAATAACAGATAGAGTTGTTGAACATAACAGAAGTAGGGAAAATGTGAATTTGAATAAATGATTAGATTATTTTAACTGGAAGGTTTCGAACAGAAGATATATTGTTCTATATATTCGTGGGTAATATATGTAATACTTAAATTTAATAATATGAGTGGGTTAGAATTCAAAAGAGATGGATTGAAATGTTTTCGTTTTTTGTTAATATGTTTTTCCCTATTCTTTGCGGTTAACAAGCATGTCTCTGGTGGGGAAATAGAAGTTCGTTCTGGTGTATCAGTAGGAGACAGGTTTGGACTCCATGTTGGAGCTTATTATGATATTCCGCTATCCGGCATATTCTCAATACAAACCGGAGCATTGTTGCATACAACAAATGATGCTGACCGTGCCTCTATTGGGGTTAACGTACCCGTGTATGCTTCTTTTCATTTGCCGGTTAGCCAGTCTGCAAAAGTCCGTTTGAATTGCGGCGCGTTTGTTGGCGCAAGCAAAGGCTTTGATGCTGGTTTTACTGCTGATGCGGGTGTTGAATGGAAAAGATTTTATACAGGTATAAATTATTTCCATGATTTTACGGAATATGGAACTTTCCATTCTGGTATTTCTTTTGGTTACAGGTTTTGATTGAATTTTGTTTCAAAAGAAAAAAGTTCTATCGGATTGTTCTTGGGGGAAATCTATTTCCTCCCAAAATCCGCCGGAATCTCTCCCCACACAGCAGTTTCCCATTTCAGGATTTGTGTGGTATATTCATTTTCGTTGAGCCATTTTTCTGCGCGTTCGATAAGTTGGAAAATCTGTTCGTTGACGGGTGTGCGTTCAAGCAAAGTTTTACATTTCTTTTTCTTCACCCACAAAATGGCGTTACGGCTGTCCGAATACAAAGGCAGGTTGCAGCCTTTGAGTTTCAGAAGTGCAAGCCCATGGACAATGGCAAGAAATTCGCCTACGTTGTTTGTCCCTTCTTTCATAGGTCCGATATGGAATATCTCCTGACCGGTGGCAACATAAACACCACGATATTCCATATCGCCAGGATTACCGCTACACGCCGCATCGACGGCAATACTTTCGTTTATCGGATTGCCGATTGGAGCATCAACTTCCCACACCGGTTTGGAGTCCTTTTTGCCGGAATATTTCTTCAGATAATGTTCGTGACCCTGTTCGAAAGCAAGAGCGGCGGCATCTCGATCTTCAAAAGACTTATATTTTGCGCCTTCCTGTCCGTCCACTTGCGCCTTGCAATCCGCCCAGTTGTCGTAGATACCCGGATTCAAGCCTTGCCATACTACGTAGAATTTCTTTTTTGCCATTGTTGTAAATTATCTTATGCTGCAAAGTTAAGAAATTTATGTTTCATCAAATCAACTATTGGTTATGCATTGGCTGCTGGTTTTAAATATTGTGAATTAACGGTAGAAAATACACTTGAAGGAGTGTTTTTTGTACTTTTGTGCGCTAAAAATTAAAATAGATTCTATGAAGAAATCTTTACTTTCACTGGCTTTCGGCACATTCGCGCTCGGAATGTCTGAATTTGGTATGATGGGTATTTTGAGTGACATTGCTTCCGACCTTGATATAAGTGTCGTAAAAGCAGGATATTTAATTTCGGCTTACTCTATAGGAGTAGCAATAGGCGCACCTTCATTGTTGTTGCTTCGTAAACAACCTTTGCGGCGTTTGATGTTGCTGCTTGCGGCAGTAATAGCTTTGGGTAATGCTATGGTGGCACTCTCTCCTAGTTTCGGATTTCTGTTAGCTGCAAGATTTGTGTCCGGTTTGCCTCATGGCGCATTTTTCGGGGCCGGTGCTATAGTCTGTTCAAAACTTGCAGATCAGGGAAAAGGAGCTTCAGCAGTTGCTGTGCTGATAGGGGGAATGACAGTTGCTAATCTTATCGGAGTTCCTGCATTTACTTTTGTATGTCATATGTTGTCGTGGCGTTTGCCTTTCGGAATAGTATCATTGATAGGTCTTGCCACATTCATTGCTATCAGATGTTGGGTTCCTGTTTTGCCTTCTTTGCCTGATACAGGATTAAAAGGACAATTCCGTTTCCTGTCGAAGCCGGCCCCATGGCTGATTTATGCCGGAGTGTTTTTCGGTCAGGCAAGTGTGTATTGTTGGATGAGCTATATTGCGCCTATAATGACTAAAGTAACAGGTTTTTCAGATGCTTCAATGACATTCATAATGATACTTGTTGGAGCGGGCATGGTGTTCGGAAACTTTTATGCCGGAAAGCTAGCTGATAAGTATTCGCCATCTATTGTGTCTGCAACAATGGCAGCAATAATGATTGTGCTGATGCCAATGATTTATTTGTGCGCGTCGTATAAAATGCCGTCACTTATATTTGCATTCGTCGCTTCGGGTTTGCTGTTTGGACTTGGTGGTCCGTTACAGTATCTTATAGTTCGCTATGCCAAAGGCGGAGAGATGCTCGGTGGTGCAGGAATACAAATTTCGTTCAACGTATCGAATGCCGTAGCTGCTGCTATGGGCGGCGCTGTGATTGATATGGGTTATGGATTGGCTTCTCCGGCTTTGGCGGGAGTTCCTTGTGCGGTTGTCGGTGCCGTAGCGCTATATATATTGTTTTTACAGGAAAAACACAGGAATGGCCAGTCTGTTAATATGATTCAGGTTCCGCAAGCTTAACATTAATTTGGCGGGCAGACCAGAAAACAAGTTGCAAGAGTTTCGCGATAATTAAATTGAGGAGTAACTTTTTCATAAATATATCGTCATTAATTAAGATTTTCCATATGTTTGTAATTGTGTTAGTTCAAACGATTAATGAAAGTAATATAAATGAGATTTTGCATCTTCAGTCTGGTTGGCTATGCTGAATTTGCAGAATTATGAATAAACAAAGAAAATATGCAACGTATATTTCTTACAGGCTATATGGGTGCCGGCAAGACAACAGTAGGAAAGGAGCTTGCCGAGAAAACCGGCCTTTCTTTTATTGACCTTGATGTGTTTATTGAAGAGCGTTATCACAGAACGGTCAGCCGTTTGTTTGCCGAATATGGCGAAGACAAATTCAGAGATATAGAACGCAGGTTGCTTCACGAAGTAGCTGAGTTCGAAGATATAATAATTTCCACCGGTGGCGGAACTCCTTGTTTCTTTGACAATATGGAGTTTATGAACGCTGCCGGAAAGACAGTGTATTTGCAAGTATCGGTTGATGAGCTTGCCGCCCGTTTGGAAACTTGCCGCCATACACGTCCGGTTCTGAAGAACAGAACGGGTGAGGAGCTTAAGAACTTCATAGCAGAGAGCTTGCAAAAGAGGCTCCCTTTTTATGAAAAGGCTCAGATGATATTTCCGGCTGAGACAATGCTGACTTATGAAGACATAGGGAAGATTGTTGATGACTTGAAGGTGAAGCTGGGAATTTGAGATGACAAGTTGACGAGTTGACAAGTATTTAAGTAATACCTTATGTCTGTTTCCTTGTATCTGAAACCTTGTCCCCTTGTCTCTAAATTATAAACATAATAAATCTCTATAATATCATGATATCAAACCTTGAATCGAATATTCCTCAGGAACTTCTGAAAGAACTTGGAAGAGCAGGCGGACGGCTGTGGATTGGCATTCCTCGTGAAATCCGTCGTGGAGAGCAGCGCCTTGCGCTTACGCCCGAAGCCGTTGAGATATTAGTTATGGCAGGTCATAAGGTGTGGGTTGAAACAGATGCCGGCTTGGGAATAAGCTATTCGGACAACCATTATTCCGAGGCAGGAGCAGAGATTGTTTCCAGTCCGGCAGAAGTATATCAGGCAGATATTATCCTGAAAATACTTCCTCCTACGCTTCAGGAAGTTGCAATGATGAAACCGCGAACGACTCTTTTTTCTTTCGTGCAGCCACGACTGATCAGTCAGGAAATATTAGCCATGATGTCCGCAAAAAGGATAAATGCCGTTGCCTATGAGCTGCTGAAGGATAACAGACAGAAATCGCCGGTGCTGAATATTATTTCCGAGATTGAAGGAACTGCGGCAATAACTGTAGCTGCCGATTTGCTGAGCAACACTCATGGTGGCAAGGGTATATTGCTTGGCGGAATACCCGGCGTGTCGCCGACTGAGGTTGTGATAGTCGGTGCCGGACATGCCGGAACTGTGGCGGCTCGTGCAGCCTTGGCTCTTGGAGCGTCTGTAAAGGTATTTGACAATGATATTAACAATCTTCGCACGATACAAACTGTGCTGGGTCACGGACTTTTCACCTCAAATTTCCATCCTCATGTGCTTCATAATGCTCTTTGTACTGCAGATGTGGTGATAGGAGCCATGCGATATATCGATTCGGCAAAACATTATGTCGTTGCTGAGGAATTGATAAGCCGAATGAAACGTGGTTCGCTGATTATTGACCTGAGAATAAGCCAGGGCGGATGCTTTGAAACGACTTGTGACCTGCCTGCGGATGCTCCGGAAGTGTTTGAGCAGTATGGAGTGCTTCACTATTGCCGCCCTAATATCAGTAATCAGGTGGCACGTACAGCTTCTATGGCATTGAGCAATGTTTTTGTTCCTCTGTTTCTTGAGTTGGGAGATTATAGTTCCATCCAGAATTGTGCCAAATCTGATGATGGATTCAAGAGCGGTATATATATGTATGCCGGAAAACTGGTGAACGATTATGTGGCTTCATTCTTTAATTTGAGGGCAAATAATATTGATATATTTATGCTGTGATATTTATCCTTCTAGTTACTACTATCATGCGTAAGCTTATCTGATAGAAACTGTATGAAGAAGTTGGCAACTGTCAATTACTCAATGTGTAATAAAAATATTTGAATAAAATACGAACTATTTCAGAAGGTATAAGTGTAAAATATAGACTTTATTTGCCTGAGTTATTGTCTGTTGTGAATCTTAAGCTGTTTATCCAGATATTTTCCCCAATAATTTAACAAATCAAACTCTTGAACAAATTTGAATTTGTAAAGTTTATTTTATTAATTTGCCATTATTATTTACAGGCACTTTACAAGTGACAGGGCTATAAGTAGAGCAGATTGTTATAATCTGATATTTTCCTTGTTTTCTTGTATCTGAAGCCTTGTCAACTATAATTAAAGCATATTAAATATAATATCATGACAGAACAGACAAAAGTAACAACATTGGAAAAGGTTGTAATTCGTTTTTCCGGAGACTCCGGAGACGGAATGCAGTTGACCGGAACAATCTTTTCAAATCTGTCGGCAATTTTCGGAAATGAAATCTCGACATTCCCGGATTATCCGGCAGAAGTGCGTGCCCCACAGGGAACACTTAGTGGCGTATCAGGTTTCCAAGTTCATCTAGGTTCGAGAAAGATATTCACTCCTGGTGACAAGGCTGACGTTCTTGTAGCAATGAACCCGGCAGCCTTGAAGGTTAATGTGAAGAATCTGAAACCGAATGCTATTGTCTTGATTGATACTGATTCATTCCAGAAGAGTGATTTGGAAAAGGCTCAGTTCACAACAGACGAACCATTCAAGGAACTTGGTCTTACAGGTGTTCAGGTTGTTGCTGCTCCTATATCAACAATGGTTAAGGACGGACTGGTTGAATTTGGATTGGACAACAAGTCTGCATTGCGTTGCAAGAATATGTTCGCACTTGGACTTGTATGCTGGTTGTTCGAACGTCCGTTGGAAGAAGCAATGCATATGCTTCAGAATAAGTTTGCCAAGAAACCTGTAATTGCTCAGGCAAATATCAAGGCTCTTACAGACGGTTATAACTATGGCCATAACATCCATGCATCAGTTTCAACTTATCGTATTGAAAGCAAGAAAGCTAAACCAGGTATATATACAGATGTAAACGGTAACAAGGCTACTTCATACGGTCTTATAGCTGCAGCTGAAAAAGCCGGCTTGAGATTGTTCCTCGGCAGTTATCCTATTACTCCTGCAACAGATATCCTTCATGAATTGTCAAAGAGAAAAGACCTTGGTGTAATCACTGTGCAGGCTGAAGATGAAATTGCCGGTGTATGTACATCAATAGGTGCAAGTTTTGCAGGTTGTCTTGCTGCTACTTCAACTTCAGGTCCAGGTCTTGCATTGAAGAGCGAAGCTATCGGTTTGGCTGTTATCGCCGAAGTTCCTCTTGTAGTAATTGATGTTCAGCGTGGTGGCCCGTCAACAGGTATGCCAACCAAATCAGAACAGACAGACTTGATGCAGGCATTATACGGACGTAACGGTGAATGTCCGGCTGTTGTGGTTGCCGCTGCAACTCCGACAGACTGTTTCGATATGGCATTCTGGGCAGGTAAGCTTGCTGTTGAACATATGACACCTGTAATTCTTCTTACAGATGCATTTATTGCCAACGGTTCTTCTGCATGGAGATTGCCTGATTTGGAAGATTATCCGGAAATCAAACCTAATTACGTATGTAATTACAAGGGTGACAAACCTTGGAAACCATATCGCCGTGATTTGGAAAGCATGGTTCGTTATTGGGCTGTTCCTGGAATGGAAGGTTTCACACACCGCCTTGGAGGTTTGGAAAAAGACTATGATACAAGTGCTATCTCAACAGACCCTGCAAACCACCAGAAAATGGTTCGTACACGTCAGGAAAAGATTGACAGAGTTGCTGATTATATTCCTAATGTTGAGGTTTTGGGTGATGAAGATGCAGACTTGCTGATTGTAGGTTGGGGCGGAACATACGGTCATTTGTATGAAGCAATGGAAACTATGCACGAACAGGGCAAGAAAGTTGCTTTCGCTCATTTCAGATTCATCAATCCGCTGCCTAAGAATACTGTTGAAGTGCTTAAGAAATATCCGAAGGTTGTTGTTGCTGAACAGAATAACGGTCAGTTTGCAAACTACCTTAGAAGTAAGGTGGATGATTTCAATCCTTATAAAGTGGACCGCGTGGAAGGTCAGCCTTTCGTAGTTGCCGGTCTGGTTGAAGAATTTACTAAAATATTGAAGGAGGCATAAAAGATGGTAGCAGAAGAATTAAAATATTTACCGAAAGATTATAAAAGTGACCAGTATGTTCGCTGGTGTCCGGGTTGTGGCGACCATGCCGTTTTGAACTGCCTGCACAAGGCTATGGCAGAAGTGGGCGTTGCACCTCACAATATGGCTGTGATTTCAGGTATCGGCTGTTCTTCACGTTTGCCATATTATATGAATACATACGGATTCCACACTATCCACGGTCGTGGTGCGGCTATTGCAACAGGTGTGAAAACAGCACGTCCGGATTTGAGCGTTTGGTTGATTACAGGTGATGGCGACTGCCTTGCAATCGGTGGTAACCATTTCATCCATGCTGTACGCCGTAATGTGGATTTGAACATTGTTCTTTTCAATAATAAAATCTATGGTTTGACTAAGGGACAGTATTCTCCGACTTCAGACCGTGGTTTCGTCTCAAAGAGTTCTCCATACGGAACAGTTGAAGATCCGTTTATCCCTGCTGAATTGGCTTTGGGTGCACGTGGTAATTTCTTTGCCCGTGCAATCGATGTTGATTTGAAAAATACAACAGATATCCTTGCTGCTTCAGCTCGCCACAAAGGTGCTTCTGTAACTGAAGTCCTTGTAAACTGTGTTATCTTCAACAACGGTATCCACAAACAGATTACCGACAAGGAATTCCGTGCTGAACGTACAATATTCCTCCGTCATGGCGAAAAGATGATTTATGGAGCCAACAATGATAAAGGTATTGTTTTGGACGGATTGAAATTGAAGTCAGTTACAATCGGTCAGGATGGTTATACTTTGGATGACGTTCTGGTTCATGACGCACATTGCAAGGACAATACTTTGCATATGATGCTGGCAATGATGAGCGGCGATATGCCTGTGGCTCTTGGCGTAATCCGCGATGTTGAAGCTCCGACTTATGATGAGTCAGTTCATCAGCAGCTTGCTGACGTGCAGCAGAAAATGCCTAACCGCACTCTTAAGGAATTCCTTTTGAGCGGTGAAACTTGGGAAATAAAATAATTTAAGTTGAGCTTTGACCGACTTCAAGGTTGGTGAGGCTATAGAGACGAGTTGGCAAGGATATTAATATATATCCATTGTCAACTCGTCAACTTGTCTCTTGGCATCATTTTTTGTGAGGAGCACCAAATTCCTTACAAGTAACTTCGTCGAGTTTTACTTTCCAGATTTTTACGTTACGTACAGCAGGAGCTCCATATTTGAATTCTTTGTCCGAATACTGTTTCATTATAATGTTGAGGGCTTCTTCTTTTTTGTCGAAATCCTCTTCATATTCAACCTTTCCCCAGCTGATTACACTTTTTGAACGCATACGGTAGCTACAAGCAACTTCGGGATGCTGGAAAATAAGCTCGTGGTCGGTGCTGAATGTTATGCAAACTCTTGGATTTCGTGAAAGGATGGAAATGCTGCGTCCTTCCTGAGCGGAATGAAGATATACAACTCCGTCCTCGTAGCCGAAGTTCATCGGAATAACATAAGGCGTTCCGTCGGTATCGGCCATACCAACGAAACAGATATCACATTTTCTGATTATAGAATCAATTAATTCCTGATTTTCGTGTATGAGTGTTTTCATCTCTGATAAATATTAGTTACTATTGGAAAAACCAGTGCAAGTTATAAAAAAAACAGAATAAAGAGCGTGTTTTTTCCCCGAACTTATGGCTTGATAAAAGATTGAAGACATTTAAAGAAATATTTCTTTATTCTATTGCTTGAATTATAGATTTAGCATACCTTTGCATTTATTAAACGTATTGTGTCTGATAATTTTTTAACACAATTAAATAACTTAATTTATTATCTTATGTGGTTACTTAATTCTTCTATTGGAAGGAAACTGGTAATGAGTATTTCCGGTCTCTTCCTTATTCTGTTTTTATTGTTCCACCTGTCGATGAACATTGCGGCAGTATTTTCAGGAGAAGCATACAACTTGGTATGTTCTTTGTTGGGAGCAAACTGGTATGCTGTGGCTGCGACATTGGTTTTGGCTGCAGGTGTAGTTGTTCACTTTGTTTATGCATGGTTGCTTACAGTGCAGAACCGTAAGGCTCGCGGTAATGACCGTTATGCATTGAACTCACGTCCGAAAGGCGTTGAATGGGCATCACAGAACATGTTTGTGTTGGGTTTGATCGTGATTCTTTTCATGGTTCTTCACTTCTCACAGTTCTGGTATAAGATGATGTTCGCTGAATTGATCGGCCATCACGAAGTGGCTCTTGGTTCTGCTATGGTTTCTCCTCAGGACGGCGCAGCATTCATCAACTATTACTTCCAGGGTAACATTGTAATCACTGTACTTTATTTGGTATGGTATGCAGCATTGTGGTTCCACTTGACACACGGTTTCTGGTCAGCAATCCACACTTTGGGCTGGAGCAACACAATCTGGATGAACCGTTGGGAATGCATCTCTAAATGGGTTGCTACAATCATCTGCGGTGCATTTGCTGTGATTACAATTATATTCTATTTGAATGGAGTAGGAGCGTAAATTTTAAGTTTATAAGTTTATAAGTTTGTAAGTTTTTGAGTTTGATATAAAACTCATAAGCGAAAAACTTAAGAACTTAAAAACTAAAAAACTAAAAAACTAAAAACATATGACTCAGATAAATTCAAAAATCCCTCAGGGCCCTTTGGCTGAGAAGTGGAAAAATTATAAAGATCACCAGAAATTGGTGAACCCGGCAAATAAACGCCGTTTGGATATCATCGTTGTTGGTACAGGTTTGGCTGGTGCATCAGCTGCTGCATCATTGGCAGAAATGGGATTCAACGTGTTGAACTTCTGTATTCAGGACTCTCCACGTCGTGCTCACTCAATTGCTGCACAGGGTGGTATCAATGCTGCTAAGAACTATCAGAATGATGGTGACTCAATTTACCGTTTGTTCTATGATACAATCAAGGGTGGTGACTACCGTGCACGTGAAGCAAACGTATATCGTTTGGCTGAAGTGTCAAATTCTATCATCGACCAGTGCGTAGCTCAGGGTGTTCCTTTCGCTCGTGAATATGGTGGTTTGTTGGATAACCGTTCATTCGGTGGTGCTCAGGTATCGCGTACGTTCTATGCCCGCGGTCAGACCGGTCAGCAGTTGCTTTTGGGTGCTTATTCTGCATTGAGCCGCCAGATTGGTTTGGGTAAAGTTAAGATGTACACTCGTCACGAAATGTTGGACGTTGTTAAAATTGACGGTCGTGCTCGTGGTATCATCGCTCGTAACTTGGTTACAGGTGCTATCGAACGTTATGCTGCTCACGCAGTAGTTGTTGCAACAGGTGGTTATGTAAATACATTCTTCTTGTCAACAAACGCTATGGCATCAAACGGTTCTGCAGCATGGCAGTGCTACAAGAAAGGTGCATACTTCGCAAACCCATGTATGGTTCAGATTCACCCAACTTGTATCCCTGTTAAAGGTGACTATCAGTCAAAATTGACTTTGATGTCAGAATCTTTGCGTAACGATGGTCGTATCTGGGTTCCTAAGAAACTTGAAGATGCAAAAGCATTGCAGGCTGGAACTAAGAAAGGTAAAGATATTCCTGAAGAAGACCGTGACTACTACTTGGAACGTCGTTATCCTGCATTCGGTAACTTGGTTCCTCGTGACGTTGCATCACGTGCTGCTAAAGAACGTTGTGACGCTGGTTTCGGTGTAAACAACACAGGTTTGGCTGTATTCCTTGACTTCTCTGACGCTATCAAACGTCTTGGTAAGGATGTGGTTAAACAGAAATATGGTAACTTGTTCGATATGTACGAAGAAATTACCAACGATGATCCATATGAAACTCCAATGATGATCTATCCTGCATTGCACTATTCAATGGGTGGTCTTTGGGTTGACTATGAATTGCAGACTTCTATTCCTGGTTTGTTCGCTATTGGTGAAGCTAACTTCTCTGACCACGGTGCTAACCGTTTGGGTGCATCTGCATTGATGCAGGGATTGGCTGACGGTTACTTCGTATTGCCATATACAATCCAGAACTATCTTGCAGACCAGATTCAGGTTCCTCGTTTCAGCACAGACCTTCCGGAATTTGTTGAAGCTGAAAAAGCTATCAAGGCTCGTATCCAGAAGTTGATGAGCATTAAGGGTAAAGAATCTGTAGATTCAATCCACCGCAAACTTGGTCATATTATGTGGGAACATATCGGTATGGCTCGTGATGAAAAAGGTTTGCAGGAAGCTATCGAAATGTTGAAAGACTTGAAGAAGGAATTCTGGAGCAATGTATATGTTCCTGGTGATCCGGAAAACTTGAATGTCGAATTGGAAAAAGCTTTGCGTTTGGCTGACTTTATCGAAATCGGTACTTTGATGGCTCGTGATGCTTTGAACCGTGCTGAATCTTGTGGTGGTCACTTCCGTACAGAACACCAGACTGAAGAAGGTGAAGCATTGCGCCACGACGACAAGTTCATGTATGTAGCTTGTTGGGAATATCAGGGTGAAGACAAAGAACCTGTTATGCTCAAGGAAGATTTGAACTATGAGTTTGTGGTTCCTCAGACACGTAATTACAAAAAGTAAGTTTGTAAGTTTATAAGTTTTTGAGTTTTTAAGTTTATGGGTACTTACAAAGACTTATCGGCTTGGCAGAAAGGTTTGGAGTTGGCGAAAATGGTTTATTTATCAACGGCTGATTTTCCTAATGAAGAACGTTTCGGACTTGTTAATCAGATGAGAAGATGTGCAGTATCCATTCCCTCAAATATAGCAGAGGGCTATGGGCGAGGTTCTGATAAAGAGTTATTGCGTTTTTTATATGTTGCATTAGGCTCTTCTAATGAATTGGAAACGCAATTGATCTTATCTTTTGAACTTTCTTTTATGAGTGAAGAAGCCTTTAAGAATGTTCAGAATCTGAATACGGAAGTGAATAAGATGTTATCATCTTTGATTTACAGACGTAAGAATGGATTGGATAAGAATAATAGAACTTAAAAACTCAATAACAATAAAACTTAAAAACTAATAAACTAAAAAACTTAAAAACTAAAAAAGTATGGACAAAGATATAAAAGTAACGCTTAAAGTTTGGCGTCAAAGAGGTCCTAAAGAAAAAGGACAGTTCGAGACTTACCAAATCGACAAAATCAATCAGAGTGTTTCTTTCTTGGAAATGTTGGACATTTTGAATGAGCGTTTGGTTAGCGAAGGAAAAGAACCAATTGTATTCGATCACGACTGCCGTGAAGGTATCTGCGGTATGTGTTCATTGTATGTAAACGGTCACCCTCATGGACCTGCAACAGGTGCAACAACTTGCCAGTTGTATATGCGTCGTTTCCATGATGGCGAAACTATTACTATCGAACCGTGGCGTTCTGCAGGTTTCCCTGTAATCCGCGACTTGATGGTTGACCGTTCTGCTTATGATAAAATCATGCAGGCTGGTGGTTTCGTATCTGTAAACACTGGTGGTGTTCCTGATGCTAATGCAATTCCAATTCCTAAGAAAGATGCTGACTTGGCAATGGATGCTGCTGCTTGTATCGGTTGTGGTGCTTGTGCTGCTGCATGTAAGAATGGTTCAGCTATGTTGTTCGTTTCTGCTAAAGTAAGCCAGTTGGCATTGTTGCCACAGGGTCGTGTTGAAGCTGCTCGCCGTGCTAAGGCTATGGTTGCTAAAATGGACGAACTTGGTTTCGGTAACTGTACTAACACTCGTGCTTGCGAAATGGAATGTCCTAAGAACATTTCTGTTAGCAACATCGCTCGCTTGAACCGTGAGTTCTTGAAAGCTAAATTGAAAGACTAATATTATTGTCTTAGATATTTTTGTAAAGAGGCCTGGCTTTGTGCTGGGCCTCTTTTTTTGTAGGAGTTAAGTAGTTAAGTAGTTAAGGAGTCAAGTAGTCTAGTAGATTGGGGTGATGATAAGCTTAGTTTTCAGTTAACAAGTTGACAAGAAAACAAGTTGACTAGATTTTTAGATAGTCAAGCTTGAATTTATAAGTATTTGTCCTTGTCAACTCGTATCTGAAGCCTTGTCAACTTTTAATTTGAGCAATTTGCGAAACTTAAATAATGTGAGTTCGACGAATTCTGAACTATCTATCAAGGCTTTCAGCCTTAATATTATGTCCTTTTTCCCAGAATAATCCATTCTCCAAATCTATTAGCATTTTGAATTCGTCGAACTCACGTTAAATATCTTTCAAAACCGAAAACGAACATTGTTAGTGTTCGAAAACGGACACTTGTTATTTCACGTGTATTGTATTCCAGTTAGTTATGTTTTTGGCATAGGATTTGTAAAAGAAGGAGTAGAGAATCCTTGGAAATTGAAAAATTAAAAATTGAAAACAAAATTTCTGAGTTCTCTTTTTTTTCTGTGTTGAAAACTAAACTCAAAAACTTAAAAACTCAAAAACTAAAAATATATGGATCGCGAAATATCAAAAGAACAACGTGTTCGTGAACAAAGGAAAATATGGATAAAATGGGGAGGAGCTTTGCTTGCCGGAATTCTTGCTGTTGTCGGTATAATGAATTTTATGCAGCAGAGTTTGCAGGCTAAGGATTTGGTGTTTTCCGTTGTGGATGAAGGAAGCATAGATGTTTCAGTTAGTGCTTCCGGAAAAGTGGTGCCGGCTTTCGAGGAAATAATAAATTCTCCTATTAATTCCAGAATACTTGAGGTGTATAAAAAAGGTGGTGATTCTGTAGATATTGGAACTCCTATTCTGCGCCTGGACTTGCTAAGTGCAGAGAATGATTACAAAAAACAGCTCGACGAAGTGCAGATGAACCAATTGAAACTTGAGCAGCTCCGCATTCAGAATAAAAGTAAACTTTCGGAAATGGAAATGCAATTGAAGGTTTCAAGGATGGAACTAAGCCGTAAGGCTGTTGAACTTAAGAATGAACAATATCTTGACAGTCTTGGGGCTGGAACTACAGATAAAGTGCGTCAGGTGGAACTTGATTATAATGTCAGTAAACTGAAACTGGAAGAAGACGAACAAAAATATATAAATGAACAGGCTACTGCTGATGCGGATTTGAAAGTGAAACAATTGGAGCTTAACATAGCACGCAAGAATCTTGAAGAAACCAAACGTACACTTGATGACGCACGTATTAAAGCTCCTAGAAAGTCAATCCTTACTTATGTTAATACGGAAATCGGTGCGCAGGTAGCTCAGGGAGAGAAGGTGGCTGTAGTGTCAGACTTGTCACATTTTAAGATTGAGGGAGAGATTGCAGATACGTACGGAGATCGAATTGCCGCAGGTAGCCGTGCAATAGTTAAGATAGGAAAAGACGAACTTGAAGGAGTGGTTACTGATATAACTCCATTATCAAAGAATGGTGTGATGGCTTTCTCGGTCCGTCTGGAGCAGGATAATCATAAACGACTACGTTCCGGTTTGAAAACAGACGTGTATGTATTGACTGCCGTTAAAGATGCAGTCAAGCGTATTGCTAACGGAAGTTATTATGTAGGTCCGGGTGAATATGAGTTGTTTGTACGTTCCGGAAACGAATTGTTGAAACGGAAAGTCCAGTTGGGTGACAGCAACTATGAACTGGTGGAAGTTGTAAGCGGACTTGAACCCGGAGATCAGGTTGTTGTATCGGATATGAGTAACTATAAGAATAAGAGAAAAATGAAATTAGATGAATAATGTGATGATGAATGAATAAGGATTCACTATCGGACGAGGAGACGATGTGAATCGTACTCCTCGTCAATTCAGTTAACAAGTGAACAAGACTTCAGATACAAGATTATTCCCTTGTCAACTTGTTAAGTCATCAACTAATAAACTTAAAAACTTACAAACTCAAAATGTTTAAACAATACATCAAACAGGCATTTCAAATGCTGAAAGAGAACCGGCTGGTAAGCTCAATCTCTATTATAGGAACAGCAATTTCCATTACGATGATTATGATGGTGGTGCTGGTATTGCAGGTACAGGTGGCTAATTATTATCCTGAAGAACATCGTGACAGGATGTTGTTTGTGGAAGACGGAACTTGTGTGGAAAGTGAAGGTTCAAGAAATAACGGAAATATGTCAGATGAAGCAGTTAGAGAATGTTTTTATTCTTTGAAGACACCGGAAGCTGTAACGGCTTATGCTCATGGAACAGAACCAGTATCAACTTTAGACAAACGTAATTATAAAGCGTACACCGTTAAAATGGTAGATACCAATTTCTGGAAAATATTTTCATTCAATTTCATAAAAGGAGCACCTTTTACTGAAGCAGATTTTTCTTCAGGTATCAGACAAGTAGTTGTTACTGAATGGATGGCAAAGGAATTATTTGGAACAGTAGATGTAGTCGGTAAAGAAATAAAGCTCAATGCCGGTATAGGCCGTATTTGCGGAGTTGTTGAAAATGTAAGTAAGGCTGCTTCGTCTGCTTATGCGGATGTTTGGTTTCCTTATACGGCATGGCCTTTATTGGAACAATCTCGTGAGTTGGAGAATATGTCCGGACGTTTCAGTGTAATTCTTTTGGCAAAGAAATCAAGTGATTTTGATTCCATCCGTAAAGAATTGGACCAGCAGATTGCCCGTTATAATGCTACAAAAGAAAACTATAAGATTTCGTTCTTTGAGAATCCGATTACCCAATGGGACAAAGCCATGGGTTCGGTAGGCCAGGTTTACGTCAAATGGAAAGATTATTGGTTGGAAACCGGTGGCGCTATGCTTTTTTTGCTGCTTGTACCTGTTCTTAATTTACTTGGAGTTACACAATCTTCTATACGCAAACGCCAGGCTGAGATAGGTGTACGTAAAGCATTTGGTGCGACAAGTGGAAAAATAGTTTCTCAGGTATTGTATGAGAACGGAGTTATGTCTTTGATTGGTGGAATGTTTGGCTTGTGTCTCTCTTGGGCATTGTTCCCATTATGTAAGGATTTTCTTCTGAAATCAAGTGATACAGCTCTTCGTGCAGAGATGCTATTCCGTCCGGAGGCATTTATTCTTGCATTACTTTTCTGTATGTTGATAAATTTTCTGTCGGCGGGTTTACCTGCATGGTGGATTTCACGCAAACCAATTTGTGATGCGCTGAAGAATGGTGAGGAAACAAATAAATAACGATAAAATAAACTAATATGATAAAGCATCTTTTTACTATAATTTGGAACCAGCGAAGCGGGAATATTTGGATATTCCTTGAGTTACTGTTGGTGACAGCCATTTTGTGGGTGATGGCAGATTCTCTGTTGGTTGATACTTATACTTATCAGCAACCTCTGGGATATGATATAACTAATACGTATAGTGTCGAATTTAATAAAGATTTTACATCTTCATTGCCGGATTCATTGCAGGATAACAAGACAGATTCAGAGGATTTACTTCGTTTGATCGATAATTTGCGTCACTGTCCGGAAGTTGAGGCGGTAAGTTTATCTTCTGCTGCTACACCTTATACATATAATCGTAGATATAGAAATGGGTTGATATTGACTGACGATACAACATATAATCCTGATGTGTGGAGATGGTATTTGGCTGCCCCAGATTATTGCCGTGTGTTCAGACTGCAAACACCTGATGGTAAACCTCTATATAATGAGGTTATGAATAATCCTGGAACATTGATTATACCGGAGAATGTAGTAGAAGGTTTATTCGGTACATCAGATGCTGTGGGTAAGATGGTGAAACAGGGTGTTGAAGATAATCCGAAGCAAATTACGGCAGTGATGCAACCTATGCGTGAAATGGAGTTTGATAAAGCCAGAGGACATTATTTGACATGTTTGAAGACGGAACAGGAAATTCTGGATCTTATATCTGATAACAGTATTTATTATGTAGAATGCGTACTTAGGATGAAAGACGGATTTAATCCTGAAAATATGAATGCTTTCCTGCAGGCGCAGGGTGACCGTTTGCAAGCTGGTGATGTGTATGTTTCAACAATGAAACCCATCAGCGAATATCGCTCCGAAAGATTGAAACCTCGTTTAGACAATCAGAAGAAGAAAATCGCAATGGTAGCTTTCATGTTGGTAAATATATTCTTTGGAATTGTCGGTACATTCTGGTTGCGAACACAATCACGTAGAGCTGAAATAGGGCTTCGTGCTGCTTTAGGAGCTTCCAAAAGGCAATTGCAGAAAGAACTGTTCATGGAAGGAGTAATCCTTCTTTCCCTTACCCTTCCTTTCCTGCTTATATTCCTGATAAACATGCTTTATCTTGATATGCCTGATACATATAGGTTGGAATATACATGGTGGCGTTTCCTTATAACTGTATCTGTATCATACTTGTTGATGGGCAGTATGATTTATTTTGGAATACGCATTCCGGCACGGAAGATAATGAGGATGAATCCGGCTGAGACGCTTCATTATGAATGATTGAAAGGAGTCAAGGAGTCAAGTAGTTAAGAAGTCAAGAAGAAAAGGCTTGTTTGTCTGTAGCCTTGTCAACTCGTCAACTCGTCAACTAATAAACTCAAAAACTTAAAAATATGATTACATTAAGAAACCTCGAGAAAGTATATCGAACAAAAGAGATTGAAACAGTTGCATTGGAAAATGTAAATCTGACAGTGGAAAAAGGTGAATTCCTAAGTATCATGGGACCATCAGGTTGCGGTAAGTCAACATTGCTTAATATCATGGGACTTCTTGACCAACCGACAAGCGGAACAGTAGAAATTGCCGGAGTACAGACTGCTTCGATGAACGACAAACAGCTTGCCGCTTTCCGAAACAAAACATTGGGATTTGTGTTCCAGTCGTTCCATCTTATAAATTCTCTGAATGTTCTGGATAATGTGGAACTTCCGCTTCTTTATCGTCCGAATGTATCGGCGAAAGAACGCCGTGAAGCTGCTGTTGCGGTGCTTGAGAAAGTCGGCTTGTCACATCGTATGCGTCATTTCCCAACACAGCTTTCAGGTGGTCAGTGCCAACGTGTTGCTATTGCCCGTGCTATCATCGGTAATCCAGAAATAATACTTGCCGACGAGCCTACCGGTAATTTGGATTCAAAGATGGGAGCTGAGGTAATGGAAATACTTCATAAGCTGAACAAAGAAGACGGACGTACAATTGTGATGGTGACTCACAATGAGAACCAGGCAAAACAAACCTCAAGGATTGTCAGCTTCTTTGATGGAAGACAGGTGGAGTGAGAGGAGTAATAAGGAGTCAAGGAGTCAAGTAGTTAAGTAGTCAAGGAGTTAAGTAGTCAAGGAGTTAAGTAGTTATATTCATTAAACTCTAAACTCTCAACCATCAACTCTCAACTCTCAACTCTCAACTTTTCAACTCCGTGTCTCCGTGCCTCTGTGTTTAACCCCTTGTCAACTCGTCCCCTTGTCAACTCAAAAACTTAAAAACTAATAAACTCAAAAACTCAAATCATATGCCCAACATCAACCAACATATCAAACAGTCGTGGCGCCTCATTGGGCAAAACAAACTGGCGGCATCGCTTTCCATATTGGGAACAGCTGTAGCCGTATGTATGATTATGGTTTTTGTCATTTTGTTTATAGCCAACACTGCGTCATTCAAACCGGAAACGCACCGTGCTGATACATATTATGTAACGTATGTGAAGGTGGAAGGAAAGGATGATGGACGACGGATTTCGTTTGCAACTTTAGGCTTGCCCTTTATCAAGGAGTGCTTTTATCCTTTGGAATCAGCAGAATTGGTTACAGCCGTTGTGCGTGACAAATGGCAAAAACAGACTTTATTGTCGATGGATGGAAGGAATACCTTCAATGCATCTGTATTGGAAACAGACACGGATTTCTGGCGTTTATACGATTTTGAGTTCGTTGCCGGAAAACCATATTCTGAAGCTGCTTTTGAAAGCGGACTTCCCGAAGTTGTAATCAGTGATAAGGTTGCTCATGCTATATTCGGGAATGAACAGGTTGTAGGAAAAGAAATAAAGATAAATTATCTGGTTTATCGTGTGAGCGGTGTGGTGAAGAACATCTCACGTTTTGCTGACAAAGCATTTGCGGATGTGTGGATTCCGTATACATCAGGAACGAATTTGTTTGAAAACTGGGAAGGTATAACCGGCGCTTTCGAATGTTATATGCTTTTGAAGGACGGCTGCAGTCCGGATGATTTACGTACTGAACTGAATAAGCGTATTGCTAATTACAATTCCGGCCTTTCAGATATCCGCGCTAATATTATGAATCAGCCTGTATCTCATATTGAAATTTGGATAATAGGAGACGGAAATAATGAGTCACTTTTAAGCGTTTTCATGCGTCTTTTTATTGTCGCTTTTATCATTCTATTAGTGCCAGCACTGAATATTTCAGGAATAATCTTTGCATGGACAAGGAAACGCATTCCGGAATACGCATTGAGACAAGCTTATGGAGCAACCAGAAAAATAATAATGCTTCAAGTCGTGCTTGAAAATTTGCTGGTGACTTTAATAGGTGGAGCGTTAGGTTTTGTATTCTCTTATGCTGCCCTTGCCTGCATGGGCGACTGGCTGATGATTACATCTTTGGGACAGGAAGAACTCTCGCTGCAGATGGTTAACATCTGGGTGTTTGTAGCTGTATTTATTCTTTGTTTATTGTTAAATCTGCTTTCGGCTGCATTCCCTGCATGGAAAGCTACACGGCAGCAAATCTCCGAAGCTCTAAACAGTTAATGGTATGATAAAATCAATAATACAACAAATGTGGAACGAAAGGAAAGCCAATGTGCTTATCTTTCTGGAACTGCTGGTAGTTTTTATCTGCCTGCTGTATGCCTCGGACTATCTGTATGTGAAATATAAGGAATACAAACAGCCGTTGGGTTTTGATATCTCACATGTATATAAAGTATGGCTTGGCGTTGTCCCTCAAAACAGTGCGGATTATGACACTACAGCCGTGCATACCACAAATGGAATGGATGATTTCTTCACAATCATAGACCGTTTGGAGAAGGACTCACGTGTGGAATCTGTGGGTTATACTACAGGTAATCATTTCCATTATATGTACTCCAACCAATTTGCCACTTTCCACGGCAATGGCATAAAGCGTTACGGCTTTGTGAGAGATGTGGATCCCTCGTATTTCCGTGTTTTCAAAGTGAAGACTGCAGATGGTGAGTCGTGGGAAAAACTTGAGAAGACCTTGGAAAATAATGGAATAGTAGTCACTTCTACAGTGGCAAAGGCTTATTATGGTAGTCCGCTTGAAGGACGAGGAAAAGAAATTTGGATTACGGACCAGGGTAGTACTGACAGTACAGCTTATCGCATAGGCGAAGTCTGCGAGTTCCAACGTTACCACGAGTTTTCTTCATTTGATTATGCTTATTACCGTAATCTTGGCGGACGGGATGAATTGAATAAATATGGTATTGAAATACTTTCAGGAAATATAAACCTGTTTGTGCGTATGAAGCCTTCGGCAGATAAGCCTGCTCTTATGCAGCAGTTCAGGAAAGATATGGAGCAACAACTGAGGTTGGGAAACATATATCTTTCCGATGTTACTCCGATGAGTTATTATCGTGAAGAAAATCTGCGTTCAGCTTTTGATAATATAAGACTTTATTCAACAGGTATATTATTCCTTTTGTTCAATGTGTTGCTGGGTATAGTCGGAACATTCTGGTTCCGCTCCCGTCAGAGAATTCCTGAGATTGGTCTGCGTATGGCTGTAGGCGCTTCACGGTCCGAAGTCTTTTCCTGGCTGGTAATTGAGGGCGTTATCCTGCTTGTTGTGGCTGCATTGCCTGCTGCATTGGTATATATGAATATGGCACATTTGGATATTCTTGTGCAGACATCAATGAAGGACCTTTCATTGTGGGATCGTTTTGCCCATAGTTTCATTATAACCCTGCTTCTGCTTCTTATAATGATAATTACAGGTATATCGTTCCCTGCACGTCAGGCAGCACGGTTGAATCCGACGGATGCGTTGAAAGATGAATAGGTTGCATGGTGACGAGTTGACAAGGGAACAAGGCTTCAGAGAGAAGGATGAAACTTGCGTTCCATTGGATTTGCAATTCGTGGTTCAGAAGTAGTTAAGGAGTCAAGGAGTTAAGTAGTCAAGTAGAGAAGGAGTTAAAAGGAGTTATAGGGAGTTATAGACCGATAGATTTTAGATGCTATAAACACTAAACTCTAAATCCTAAACTTTCTTGTCTCTGTAACCTTGTCAACTCGTCCCCTCGTCAACTAATAAACGAACAAACTTAAAAACTAATAAACTCAAAATGAATCTCTATTTCAAACAAGCCTGGCACCTGATGAAACAGAACCGTTTCTTCAGTGCCGTATATATCATCGGAACCGGACTGGCAATCTCGATGGTGATGGTGCTGGCGGTAGTGTATCACATTCGTACTGCCAATATAGCACCGGAAGTACATCGGGACCGGATGGCGTATATGAATCAAATTTCTTATGTGTATAACGAGGGCAATAGTACTTGGAACAGTGGTCTGGGTATTCGTTTTGTGAAAGAGGTAATACAAACCTTGAAGACACCGGAGGCTATTGCTGTTACTACTTCACCAATCTTTCAATTCTTTCAAGGAGAGGAGATGTTTGCTTCTGTTCCTGGGATAGACAAGCAACCAAAGATTATGTATATGGGCTGTAATCCGGCATTTTGGCAAGTCTATGATTTTCATTTCCTGTATGGAAAGCCATTTACGGAATCCGATTTTGAATCGGGTGTGAGAACGGTTGTTTTATGCCGTTCCATGACACGTCAGTTCTTTGAAAAAGAAGATGTCATTGGGCAGACTATCCAGCTGAATGAAGTGGAATATCGGATCTGTGGGGTGGTAGAAGATGTCTCTGGTACATTGGGAGATACCTATGCACAGGCGTGGATTCCTTATACTTCTATATCAAGTATGATGAATGAATCGGTCAGTGAGCGTGAAGTGACGGTGGGAAAATTACAGGCGAATATCTTGCTGCGTAATAAAAAGGATCTTCCTGCAGTACAGGCGGAATTGGATCAGGCTGTCAAACGCTATAACACGACGTTGGCAGAAGGCGAAGTAAAGAATGCGATGATTCAACCGACAACCTTTACG
>CASFJQ010000012.1 GCA_949295065.1 uncultured Parabacteroides sp.
ATTGAACCAAACACGCAATTAATTGACAAACTTTTCAAAGAACTCATTTTATTTACTGCCAGAGCCGTTTAGGCTGGGCTAATTTTTAACGAACTATTGTTATCAATAAACAAATTATCTCACAATTCAAAAAGACACCACAATTGCCGGTAAAAATATACATCTTGATGCTGAAATAAAACCTGAAGGATATGAGAGTAATTATGGTCTCGAAAAAGGTAGTGCAAGCATGAAGATCGTGTGATAACTGAGACAGAGTGAAAACAATGCAGTGTTTCAAAAAAAACATGCTAATGTTCCACAAAAAAGGTAAGCAGCTTTTCCGGAAAACATTGCAGTGTTTCTAAAAAAGCTGCCTACCTTTGACTATGCCTAAATTTACTTTACACTTTTTTGTTACGTTACTAAAAAACTCTACAGATAAAATAACTCCTACTAAAAGGCTTTACATACTATACCTGCAAAGGTAAAAAAATACAATAAGGTACAAATCTTCTAGTGGTGACAGATTATTTATTAATATGAAAAAACCACCGCAGGTATGTTCTGCCATCAAAGATTCGGATAGATTCCAGCCTATGATTTCATGAGAAAAAGCATCCGTCAACAAATGAAGGTAACAGACTCCGCTATCTGTATAGATATAAGTAATGCCTGCAACCCATAACTTATTGATACCGTCCGGTTTATAGCCTTTTACCTGATTTTTGTACTTGCGATAATTGAGATTTGAATTGGTCGTGTGGCGACGTTTTTGAGCCGGAAGCAGAAGTCGCTTCTGATGCAGAAACTTGTAGAAACGATCACGACCGAACATCCTTTTACCGTAAATATCCTTGAGTATCAGGAAGAGTTTGTAGGCTCCGATTCCGGGATCTTCCGCACGGATTTCACGAACCATTCCTTCCATATTGTTTTCCAACAATATACGGGCTTCCATTTCTTTCCGGTTTACAGAATAGTAGCCTTCTCTTGTTTTACCAAACAGTCCGCAAAGGCATCTGAGCAGTTTGATAGCGAAGTTGCCAAAACTGCTGTGGTTTATCCGGGACGTGATAAAGGCTATGTTCAGAAAACGTAGGCGTAAACGGCACCTACAGGTTGAATTGGGATGGATGAGATTGAGGGTGCTGAGAGAGAATTATGATTAAATCATAAAAAAATACGGAGACATCGGGAATGCAGAAGTTTTCCCAATGTCTCCGTTTTATTTGTTTAGCTCAAAATTTTGCTGTCAACCGACAAACTGGTTGCCGAGCCTGCAAAACATGAGTTATTCTCTAATAATGCCAAGTTTTGAATCTTCAACAAACTTAACAATATGCTCTATCTCCTCACTTGGAGGAACCTGGTCCTTAATCATCAGAAGAGAATCAAAGATACTGGCATTACTTTGATAAATAATTCTGTATGCATGACCGATATGCTTTATTATTTTATCGTCAAAGCCTTCGTGTTGCAGTACATAAGCATTAACACCATAGTATGATGTTGGTTCTTTAGCAGCCACGATATAAGGAGGTATATCCTGACGGAAACGGCAGCCAGTCTGGATCATTGACCAACTTCCCACTCGGCAACCCTGGCTCATCAGCACATTTCCACAGAAGATAACATAATCCTCAAGCAGGCAATTACCAGATAATTTACTGCCATAACCTATAACACAATTATTGCCTACAACAGTGTCATGTGAAATATGCACACCCTCATGGATAAAATTGTTATTACCGATTTGAGTTTTTCCATCTGCGAAAGTAGCTCTATTTATAACAACATTTTCTCGCAAAACATTATTGTCTCCAATACAAAGTAACGTGCTATCACCTTTATATTTGAAATCCTGAGGTTCTGCACCTAATACAGCATGCTGAAAAACCCGGTTATTCTTTCCTAAGCGTGTACCACTCAAAACGCTGGCATAAGGCATAATCTCACAATTATCCCCAATTTCAACATTTTTATCAATATATGCAAAAGGATGGACTTTCACGTTCTCTCCTATCTTTGCACTAGAATCAACATAAGCTAACGGACTAATCATAACATTATTATTTTAAAGGTTATTCTCTGCCACCTCCCAAAGCGCTATACAGATTTATAACAGCCTGAATACGCTGTATGTTGTCAGAGACTTCTGTTAATTGTGCACTTAATAAACTCTGCTGAGCAGTCAATATCTCAAGATAGCTTGCACTTCCGCTCTGGAACAGGTCCTTAGTATATACAGCTGCTTTTTCCAACTGTTCAATCTGAGCCTTATCCTCAACGAGTTTTTTATTAGTAGCATAATAAAGATGAAGAGCATCACTCACTTCTTTTCCTGCTTCAAGGATTGTTTGCTGATAATTCATCTTCGCTATTTTCTCTTCAGCTTTTGATACTTTCAAATTGGCTACAAGTTTACCGTTATTGAAAATAGGTTGTGCCAAAGAAGCTAATGCCTGGAACATAAACTGACCAGGATTTGAAACAGTAATTCCTGAGCCATTTGTCCAACCGGCTGTCGCTGTAATATTAAGTCCCGGATAAAAAGCAGCTCTAGCCTTATTTGTAGTATAGTATGCACTTGCCAACGTCATCTCAGCAACCTTCACATCCGGACGATTTTCCAGAAGTTGCAAAGGAACACCTGTTGTCAATTCTTCAGGAAAAACCTGCTCATCCAATGTTCCACGGGCAACTGTCTGCGGAGATTTAGCCAACAAAACAGTTAAAGAGTTCTCAACTTCACGCACCTGTCTTTTTAGTTCAATCAAAGACGCAGAAACCTGATGATAAACAGCACGAGTCTGCGCAACAGCAGCTTCGGTTGTCATTCCGGCTATTTTCATAGCCTCCATAGCTCGGACATTTTCTTTGTAAATATCTACTGTCTTAGATGTAATTTCAACCTGCTTGTCGAGCATTAACAATGTGTAATAAGTATTTGCAATACCACAAATCAACTGAGAACGGACAGCCTGTTGAGTATATTTACTCTGTAGATATGCAGTTTTTTGTTCTCTGCTGGCATTTAACAACTTACCAAACAAATCAACTTCCCATGAAGCGGCAGCAGGCAATGTATATGCCTTTACAAAATCCGAATTACCCATAGTAGTGACCGAACCCTGAGGAGCAAGATTTATTGAAGGCAGAAATGATAAACGAGCAGATGTAAGAAGAACTTTTGCTTCTTCTACACGCAATATGGCAGCCTGCATGTCAACATTATTTTCCAAACCTTCCTCAATAAAAAACTGAAGTGTAGGATCACGGAACACTTCCTTCCATGGAAGACTTCCAATATTTGCTGTATCCGAAACAGCCAATGTATCAGTAATAGATACTGGGTCCCTATAAAGAGTTTCGGTTTTAATATCATCCGGACGCTCATATGCCTTGTAGATATGGCAACTGCTCAAAAGGGCAGTTGCACACATCATATAAAATATATTTCTTTTTTTCATCCTAATCATTCTTTAGTGTGAGCATATTGTTCAATTTCGGAATTCATATCGCTGTTATCCAAATCTGTCCATTCCATTGGCTTGAATTTTTCCTGTAAATACTGGAATATAACAAACAACACAGGAACAATAAATATCTGGAATATCATACCAACCAACATACCACCGATAGAAGAAGCACCCAAAGTTCTGTTACCATGAGCACCAGCACCTGTGGCTATCAGCAACGGTATCAAACCTACGATCATAGCAAGAGACGTCATAAGGATAGGACGCAAACGAGCTGCAGCTCCAAGGACGGCTGCCCAAGTAATGCTCATACCCATTCGGCGACGGTCAAGTGCAAACTCAACGATAAGGATAGCATTCTTTGCCAAAAGACCCATCAACATGATCAATGCAATCTGCATATAGATATCGTTAGACATTGAACCCAAAATCATCTTCAACGCCGGGATACTGCCAAGAGCACTCATTCCATTAACGAACAGGAAGCTTCCAAGCAAACCAAACGGAATTGACAACAACACAGAAAGCGGAAGAATGTAACTTTCGTACTGTGCACTCAGCAACAAATATACAAAGACAAAACACAACAAGAAAATAATCGCAGTTGAGCTTCCACTTGTTTGCGCCTCTTCACGAGCCATACCTCCCAGTTCGTAACCGTAACCAGCAGGCAAATTCTGTTTAGCCACCTCAGATATAGCTTGCAATGCCTGACCTGAAGTATAACCTGAAGCCGGAGCAACCATCACCTTGATAGAAGTGTACAAGTTGAATCGGGTAATGATATCCGGACCATACACTCTTTTGATTGTCACAAACTGTGATATAGGAGCCATTGTGCTTCCACTTTTAACCTTGATGCTATTCAACGATTCCAGATTCTTAGTTGCGTCAGGCTCTGCCTGAATCATTACACGATACATTTTTCCGAAACGGTTGAAGTTTGAGGCATAAAGGCCACCATAATATCCTTGCATAGTGGTAAGAATATCACTTGGGCTGACACCTGCTTTTTTACAAGCTGCAGCATCAATATCCAACATATACTGTGGGAAACTTGGGTTAAATGTTGTCTGAGCTCGGCCGATTTCAGGACGGCTTTCCAATGCATCCATGTAGTTGTTCACCACATCAAAGAACTTGTTCAAATCACCACCAGTCTTATCCTGCATATTCAACTCAATATCACTTGACATTGAATAACCCGGAATCATAGGTGGAGCAAAGAACAATACCTGTGCATCTTTAATGATTTTCTGTGCACGCATGAACAATGTAGCAACAACCACATCCGAATTCTGCATCATAGAACGCTCTTCCCAATCCTTCAATTTAATGATAAGTGAGCCGTATGACGGACCCTGACCTCCAATAAATCCAAATCCGGAAATTACAGTTCTTGAAGCCACAGCCGGATCGGCAGCTACAAGGCTATCAACGCGAGCCAACACTTCCATAGCTCTTTCTTGTGATGTTCCAGGAGGCAACGTAACAGCACCCATAATTGTTCCGGTATCTTCATTTGGAACCATACCTGTCGGTGTCTTCTGCATAAATACTACAAGAAGAATAATGGAAGCTATCACAATACCTACAGAAAGGACTTTTTTCTGTATGAAGAAAACGACCCTTTTCTTATAACTAGCCAAAAGACTGCCATAAGCAGCATTGAAAGATGTATGGAAACGAGAAATGAATGTACTCTTCTTATTATCTCCTTCATGTTCATCATGAGGCTTAAGGAACAAAGCACAAAGTGCCGGTGACAAAGTCAAAGCATTCAAAGCTGAAAAACCGATTGATATAGCCATTGTCAAACCGAACTGACGATAGAATGTACCTGCCGTACCACCCATGAAACTTACAGGGATAAACACAGACATCATCACGAGCGTGATTGAAACGATTGCTCCACCAAGTTCGCTCATTGCGTCAATAGAGGCCTGCTTTACAGACTTATAACCTTGGTCGAGCTTGGCATGGACACCCTCGACGACAACTATGGCATCATCCACCACAATCGCAATCGCAAGCACCATAGCAGACAATGTAAGCAAGTTCAAACTGAATCCCATCAACTTAAGTACAAAGAAAGTACCAATCAACGCTACAGGGATTGCAATTGCAGGAATCAATGTAGAACGCATATCCTGCAAGAAAATATACACTACGATAAATACAAGGATAAATGCTTCAATCAAAGTCTTGATAACCTCATGAATAGAAGCGAACAAAAAGTCGTTCATATTCTGAGCGATATTGATTGCCAAACCTTCAGGCAAAGATTTGCCAGCTTCGTCAAGTACACTCTCCAAATTAGAGATTGTTTCAGTAGCATTTGTTCCAGCCATCTGGTACACAATACAAGAAACCGCCTTATGTCCGTTTACCGTATTGTTGAAAGTATAAGCCAAACGGCCTAATTCCAAATCAGCGATATCACCCAAACGAAGAATTTCACCGTTAGGCAAAGCCTTGATTACGATGTCTTCAAATTCATGTGTCTGTTGCAAACGTCCTTTATATCTGATAGAATACTGGAAAGACTGATTACCACGTTCACCAAACTGACCGGGAGCAGCTTCGATGTTCTGTTCAGCCAAAGCTGCTGACACATCTGACGGAACAAGACCATACTGAGCCATGATATCCGGTTTCAGCCATATACGCATAGAGTAGTCCATACCCATCACATTGGCATCACCCACACCTTTAACACGTTTCACAACCGGAATAAGGTTGATATTCGCATAGTTTTCGATAAACTCGATGCTATATTTGTCAGACTCATCATAAATTGAGAATACCATCAACATTGAAGTCTGACGTTTCTGAGTAGTTACACCAATTTTTGTAACTTCCGCAGGCAAAAGACCTTGTGCCATTGACACACGGTTCTGGACATTCACCGCTGCCATATCCGGGTCAGTTCCCTGGTTAAAGTAAATATTTATATCACCAGAACCATTATTGGATGCTGTTGATGTGATATACATCATATTTTCCACACCGTTTATCTGGTCTTCCAGAGGAGCGATAACAGAATTTAGAACGGCTGTGGCATTTGCTCCCGTATATGTTGCCCTAACGGAAACTGTAGGAGGAGCGATATCCGGATACTGAGTAATTGGCAAAGTTGCCAAACCAATTATACCCAAGATGACTATCAAAATTGAAATAACAGTTGATAGCACCGGACGATTAATAAATCTATCTAGTTTCATTCTCTAAAATCCTTTCATTTATTCATATTTCGCTTTATATCCTAAAATATATAAATTGCGAAACCTCAAAATATTCATATAAAAAGTATTCTCACATTAACTAAAAGCAGTAGCGATGTTTCCTTCATTCTGATCTTTCAAAGCCTGTTTGTATTTTGCTTCTTTCTGTTCAGGAGTGATAGGAGTTATCTTCTGTCCGTTATGTAATGTCTGAACACCTTCTATGACAATCTTGTCGTTAGGATTCAAACCGCCTGTTACAATATATCTTTGTCCATCATTCAATTCGGAAATATTGATTTCTGTATATTTTATCGTACTATCAGACTGAAGCACATACACAAATTTCTTATCCTGAATTTCTACTGTAGATGATTGAGGTATTAAAATAATATTCTCCATAACGTATGGGAAAATCACGTTAGCCATACCACCACTTCTAAGAATGTTGGAAGAGTTTGGGAAAATGGCACGCATACTTACAGAACCTGTAGTCTGGTCGATAACACCACTGACGGCATCAATTTTACCTTTTTCCGAATAAATTGTTCCATCAGAAAGCTGAAGATCAACCTCAGGCATCTTCTCGAGCTGTTCTTTCAATGTTCCACCTGCTTTAGTCAAGCGAAGCAAGTCTTTTTCAGTCATTGAAAAATACACATACATATTCTTAATTTCTGACACTGTTGTCAGCGGTTCAACAACAGAAGGGCTAACCAAACTTCCTACACGATACGGGAATGTTCCTATAACTCCATCTGACGGACTTGTCACCGTACAAAAATCGAGGTTCTGCTTTGCACTTATCAATGCAGCCTGAGCCTGAGCCAAGCTAGCCTCTGCCGACAAGAGATTATTTACTGCTGTCTGATATTCAAAATCGCTAATGATTTTCTTCTCATGCAACATTTTCTTGTTCTGCTCTGTCAAACTCAAAGTATTGACATTAGCTTCAGCAGTCTTAACAGCAGCCTTAGCCTGACGATATGCTGAAGCATACTGAGTTTCGTCAATCTTAAACAAAGCTTGTCCTTTACGAACAGTTGCACCCTCATCTACACACAACTTCACAATAAAACCTGAAACCTGAGGACGGATTTCAATATCCTGCGTACCTTTTATTGTTGCCGGATAAGAAGTCGTTTGATTACTAGATGTTGATAAAACCGGCATCACCGCAAATTCATCATCACCTAATTTCATTTCACTTTGTCCACCACCACATGCGGTTAGTAATGATACACTCGCTGCACATAAGGCTCCTCGCCTCAATTGGGCAATCGCAAATTTCAATATTTGTTTATCCATATATAAAAAATTAATATATTCAACCTTTGTCCTTTTATTTTTATGCCTATTTCACAATGCTTGCCTATTTGCAGACAAACGTAATCTATATATATTATTTATGCTAATCTATTGTTAAATTTATTCTCTGCTATTAAGCAAAAACGCCTGTTTAACGTTTGATTTAGTATAAATACTAAATGCTATGCAAAATTACAACATTAAGCACTGAAGTGTCTTTATTTCAATTTATTTTTAACCTTAATTGAGAAGATTCATTTAAATACTCCATTTTTATAATCAAATCATAACAAAAGATTAGTCAAAATCCCTAATATATTCGACGATTTTAAACCTGAAACAAGTATTAAAAACTGTGTAAACAGGCTTATCAAGCATATTTTTCCTACCTTTGCACATATGAATTCAACAACAACGAAAACAGCAAGTATTTATATTTTCATATCTGCAAGCTTGGCATTATTGCTACAAGCCTGTATGCCTTCTCATATTAAAAAAGATAATGAGAATCAAAAATTCGTCACTCCTAATGCCGAATTCCCAAAGTCGGATATTCCATTACCCCATATTTCTGATTTGACTACTTTTCTTCCTGAAAGTTTACTTGACACTATACAATCTCCCAAAAAAAGCATAAGCGAATCATTTTCGGCACGCGACATCAACCATGTTTCCGTTCAAGATCCACAAAGATTTGCCGATGGAAATACTGAAATAATAGATCTTTCAGCTATCCAGCCTGAGGACTATGCTTTTCCGTTACCTGGAGCAAAAACAATATCTCCATATGGAGGAAGAAGAAGACATCATTCCGGTTATGATATTAAAACAAAAGCCAATGACACCATTGTTGCTGCTTTTGACGGTATCGTAAGAATGTCTAAACCATATTCTGCATATGGAAATGTCATTGTCATCAGGCACTACAACGGTTTGGAAACTGTCTATAGCCATAACTCCAAGAATCTGATAAAACCAGGAGACAAAGTCAAAGCCGGCGAACCGATAGCTCTGACTGGCAGAACAGGGAGAGCAACTACTGAGCACTTGCATTTTGAGGTAAGATTCAACGGAATACATTTCAATCCCAATTATGTTTTCAACTTCAGGACCTACAAGCTAAGACATAATTATCTTATATGCAAGCGTAAAGGGAATAGCATTTCTGTTAGCCCTATAAAAGTAAAAAATGCGCTGCTCTCTCCCGATGTCGTAAATGAAGTTTCATCGAACAAGTCAAAATAGCTTTACTGCATCAAAAGAGAAAAATACTGACCAGTCGAACTAATTCAAAAGCTTTGGTTGTCATATATAATAATGTATATAAACACCGGAAGATATAATTTCATAATCTTCAAAACTAATCCTTCATAAAACGATTCCTATACAAACAAAACAAAAAAATATAAGATGGCATGTTAATGATATTAATCTATCATCCATACATGCCATCTTATATTTTCAGGAACATTTTCAGAATATTCCCAATTATTTCCAATTGTCTTATAATATCAGAATATAATTTTTAGCCAAAGCCCCAAACACTGAATTATTTATTATTCAGCTTTAGGAGTTTCATCTGTTGTTGCCGGAGCAGCTTCAGAATTTTCTGCCGGAGCTTCAGACTGCTGGGCAGTACCAAAATCAGGAGCTACAGTATTAGGGTCAATAGTAATAGCATCGTTTACTTGTTTTCTGATTTCAGATTTATTTCCGTTTTCTTCACGAGGGATAAATGCAGTAATAACAATACTCAAAACGATGACAGTTCCAGCCAAAGTCCATGTTGCTTTTTCCAAAAAGTCTGTAGTTTTACGCACACCCATAATCTGGTTTGAAGAAGAAAAACCGGAAGCCAATCCTCCTCCTTTTGAATTCTGAATCAACACGATCAATATCAAAAGAATTGATGCAATCAGAATTAAGATAGAAATAAATACGTACATTTTTGCTTTATTTTTTAGTGTTAATAATCAATTTTTCCAAAAACCTAATTTGGTCTGCAAAGTAAACATTTTTTTCCGGATATTTCAAGCTTAAGTTTTTAATAATTTGCAAAGCTTTATCATATCTTTTCTGTTTAACATAAATTCTTGCCAATGTTTCTGTAAAATATGAGTTTTCCGGCAATTTTGGTGAAGGCAATTCTGCATTATCCGTTTTATCATCGGATTTATTACTTTTTAAAGATTTTGGAGTAATCAATCTACGCTCGCCTCCTTCAATAAAGGAATCAATAAGATTCTGATGTTTTAATTGCACATTCTGTTCCGGCTGTGTAGAATCGGAACTTCCGGAGTTTCCGGTTTCCCGGGACGATGATGACCAGTTAAAATAATCACTTGATGCTACGGAAGAACCAATCAGTGTATTGACCAAAGAACTTTCGCCCTCTTCCTGGATTCCGGAATTCTGGAGAAAAGCATCAATCAGGGTGAAAGTATCATTTTCAGCAGTCGTACTCTCCTTCTCGTCAGATATAGACAATTCACCGACCAAATCTTCAATCAGTACAAACAATTTTTTCCTGTCGGGCATTACAGACGACAGTTCCTGTAATTTGTTCAGGAAATCCGGAGACTTATCCATCGACAGCTTTTTCAGAAGCAAAATATTTGCCGCATGGAAATAAGGATATTTTTCCACCACGGCAGATATTTCTTCTAAAGACACGTCTGCAAGACGCGACGGCTCCTGCATATATCGATAGAAATCATCACTCAACATAATTACCAATTAGCTACTGTTGCATTATAAATCTGGTCTGCAATTTCCTTTATCATTTCAGAGCATAGCGCATCTTGCACATCCTGCAGCATCTGAGTATTTGAGAACTCTCGATATGCAGAGAATGTCTGCTCGAAATCTTCATCCGGATTAGTTCTGTTTGAATATCTCACCTTTACTGTTATAGTCAGTTTTGACTGCGAAGCATAAGCATTCTCTTTAACGGCAAGCTGAGTCAAGTCATATCCAGTAATTTCACCTTCCAAGTCCAAATCTCCATTATCACGGACCATATTCAAACGTGTCTGTCTAATATAAATATCCTTCAGACCTTCCGTGAATTGCTGTGATAACGGCGGATAAACAAGAGGAGCCTGGTTTGGAAAATCCTTTATAGATATAGTCTTCACCTTTGTATAGTCGATGGATGCACCATTAAACTTATATGAAATGGTGCAGGCTGACAGAATAAATGCAATAAGCAAATATGGATATATTCTTTTCAAACTCATTCTTATTCCAAATTGTATTCTTTTATTTTACGATATAAAGTTCTTTCGGAAATCTTCAGGTCTGCAGCAGCATTCTTTCTGCGTCCGTTGTGACGTTCAAGAGCTTTCTTTATCATATCCTTTTCCACATCTTCAAGAGACATTGTATCATTTTCTTCGATAGTCTCTGCCTCCTGAATCTGAGAGTCAGCTACAGCAGACATTGGCGATACATTTGTTACAGTCTGTATAGGATGAGTCGGGAACGGATGAGAGTCTGTATTTACCGGTTGCATCTGAATGTTTCCGCTCATTATATCATGAACCAGCTTCTTCAAATCGTTGACATCCTTTTTCATGTCAAACAAAACCTGATACAATATTTCACGCTCGGAATTGAACACTTTCTGCTCATTATCCTTATTGCTGACAACAACAGGGAATTTATCAATTCCTGCGCCAGGAATATACTGCTCAAGAATAGCAGCTGTTATATTACGGCTTTCTTCTATCACAGAAAGTCGCTCTGTGATGTTTTTCAATTCACGCACATTCCCCGGCCAACGGTATGACAAAAGCATCTGTCGCGCGTCGTCTTCCAGGTGAATTGCCGGCATATGATATTTTTCAGCGCAATCAGCCGCAAATTTTCTGAACAGCAAGATAATATCTTCGTTTCTGTCCCGCAATGGAGGAACTTTCACAGGAACAGTGTTCAATCTGTAATAAAGGTCTTCTCTGAATTTACCTTCAGAAACAGCCTTTTCCAAATTAACGTTTGTTGCTGCAACAATTCTCACATTGGTTTTCTGAACTTTTGACGAACCCACTTTTATGAATTCTCCAGTTTCAAGAACACGCAAAAGACGAGCCTGAGTTGGCAAAGGCAATTCTCCCGCTTCGTCCAAGAATATTGTTCCGCCATCAGCAACCTCAAAATAGCCTTTCCTGTCGGCAAGCGCACCCGTAAAAGAACCTTTTTCGTGTCCGAACAATTCCGAATCTATTGTTCCTTCCGGAATAGCTCCACAGTTCACAGCAATATATTGGCCATGTTTCCTGGCACTGTTCTGGTGTATTATCTGAGGAAATATTTCTTTACCCACTCCGCTCTCACCGGTAATCAAGACTGACAAATCAGTCGAAGCAACCTGCAGAGCAATATCAATTGCCCTGTTCAAGGCGGGGCAATTGCCAATCACGCCAAAGCGTTGTTTAACCTGTTGTATATCAGTTCTCATTGGATAATATCAAATTAAAAAGTTACTTAAATCCGAAATCTCATATTTCACTTTTTTGAGGAATATGTTCTGTTATATAAAAAGTCAGCCAATTTCTCATCATCCGGAATATTCTTTATATCTTCAGGCGAAACCGACTTACCAATATATACATGCACTGTACGGCCTCTCTTATTAAAAGCCTCAGCAGCAACCCTCAATGTTCTTATTTTCCAACTTAAGGCACCCAGAATATAAAAGAATTTTGAATTTCGGAAATCAAAATAAACCGGATAAACCGGAACATTAGCTTTCCTTATCAATCTGATCACACTGCGCGCCCAAGTCAAATCACGAATTTTCTTCTCTTTAAAGTTGTAAAATGACATGGCTCCGGCAGGGAAAAATCCCATCGGATGTCCTTCTTTCAACCGCTGCAACGACAAACGGACACCGTTTATATTAGTCGGATTTCCATTTGCTCCGTCCCTTTTCGTATCTGGTCTTACTGCAATGAAATTATCCTCCATTGCTCCAATCCTATTCAAGATTCCATTGACCATCACCTTGAAATCAGGACGGCGTGATGCCATAATATCTATCAATATTATTCCGTCCAACGAACCGATAGGATGATTCGACACTGTGATAAAAGCTCCTTCGGGAAGAGTGTCAAGCACTTCCTCGTTATGAATCTTATATTTCACATCAATCAATTCATCCTTCAGCAATGCTGTTGTAAAGTCTGAACCTCGTAAATGACAACTATTCTTATGAGCTTTATTTACTTTTTCTATAGACAGCCATTTAATCAGATATTTACCCAGAAATGTTCCTATTTTGCTCTTGAAAAAAGGAAGCATTTCCTGCAAATCTTGAATATCTATAACTGTTTCTTTCATATATATTTATTGCTTAATAAATGAAGCACAAATCTGCTCGTGTTTTTTCATACAGAAAAACAGAACTGCATTCAACACCAATATCTCATACAAATAATACAAGTAAACTTCTCCGCTCAGGACAATTACAAACATTATTATTGTACGACCATTGAATGTCATCAAATCAATATACTTCATCAAAGCTTTGCTCTTCTTTCTAAATTCTATCCTGATATTTTCAGGTATATCATCGCCATACAATGAATGCATCTGTTTCAACATCTTCTGCAATGTTGGTGTCACTTTCACCTGCAACAACGAATACCAACGATACAGGAAGTAGAAGAATTTAGCAACTCCATACTTAAGCTGCTTATGCTGAGCCTCAATCTGCTCTATCGACTGAAACTCTGCGCCCTTGTCCTTGCTAATGAAATAAAGATGTAATGTCTTGTAATAGTCTGTAATATTTGCCTGAAACAAATGAGACATTCCCGACATAACAGCCAAAGCAAAGAACCAATAACAGCCTGTCTGTTCTGAAAGTCGCAAAGCAAAACCTATATAAATGCTGGCAAACCAAATATCACCGGCAAAACCATCGAGTATTCTTCCTATCTTCGATTTTATACCTGTCAAACGAGCCAACTGACCATCTACACAGTCCAGAATGTTAGCCAGAATCAGGAATAAAATACCTATTACATTATATACTATATCAGTCTTGTAAAAGAAAAATCCGGCCGCTGCTCCTACAAAAATAGAGATAACAGTAATCATATTCGGAGTTACTCCGGTATTTCGCAAAGCCTTTGCAATACGGAAACCTATCGGACGATAAAAAATTCTGTCAACAAAATTTTCAGTTTCTATGGACTTCAGCGAAGCCTCATATTCTTTATTCAGCTCTCCCATTTTTATTATTTATAAGAATACCCTCCATCAATTACAACAATTTCACCGTTGAAATAGTTGTTTTCAATCAACATTTTATACACTTCTGCCACTTCTGCCGGTTCACAGAATCTTTCCAGCGAAACTTTTCGCTCGATGTTACGGCGGATTTCTGCCAGCTTGGTCTTTTGCCACTCTGTATCAACAAAACCCGGAGCAACAGCGTTTACTCTCAAACTATATGGAGCAAGGAACTTAACCAAGTTTTTCACAAGTGAATGCACTGCACTCTTCGTCACGCCATATGCCAGTGATACAGAATGCGGTTCTATTCCCATCAACGAGCCTGTGAAAACAACAGAACCTCCTTTTGCCATTCTGCCAACTATGCGCTGAAGCAAAAACACCGGGAAATGCACATTTGCATAGAACACTTTGTTCCACGATTCAAAAGATATTGATTCGAAAGAATCACGGCAAGTCAGACCTGCATTAAACACTATTGAATCCAGTATAATTGATTCTTTTTCCAGATATCCGTCAATAAGGCCGATAGTTTTATCGTCTGTGATATCAGCTTGCAGCAATCTCACATTGGAATCTGTGCCAGCTTCAATTTCCTGCTTGCTGGCTTCTGCTGCAGAATAATCAGAAGCATAAGTAAGGATAAGGTCATAGCCAGCCTTTGCCAAGCATAAAGCAACAGCCTTGCCTATACCCTTTGTACCTCCGGTAATTAACACCAATTTTTTCATCTCTATTTTTTATCTTTCGCCAAAGCCTTTTACAGAATCAGGCTTTGATTGTCTTTGAGACTGTAAATTCTTTTCATATGAATCATGTATGGTTTTCTTCAGATTTGAAGAAGAAACTCCGGTTCCATAAGGGAAATAGAAGACCTGAACTCCCAATTCCTTAAGGTAATCATATTTTCCATACCAGTCATCACCTACAACAAATGCGTCTATATTTAGTTTCTTGACAATTTCGGAATGGTCCAATGTATGCTGTGGAATAACAATATCCGGCGTCTTCAAAGCCTCAATAATCTGCAAACGTTCGTTGAAAGGTATTATTGGTTTAGGCTTATATGAAGATACCAATTCATCTGTACTAACACCTACTATCAGTATATCAGCCAAACTTCTGGCATAGTTTATCATTCGCAAATGATTGTAATGGAACATATCAAATGTTCCTGATGTATAAACGATTGTTTTATCTTTAAACATAGCTTTATTTGTCTGTTTTCAAAATTGCAAACTTACGCAAACTTTTCCGTACTAAAAAATTTCGCCTACACAATTCATTTAAGATATAACTTTTAGCACAATTAATCATAAATTCTGACCATTCGACATAACAATAATGTTCTGCCCGTTTTGTTCTAAACACAATCACAAAGGCAACGAAGCAAACCCAAAAATGTCTTATATAAGTTCAAAACTAAGCCTTAGTTTTTATAATCTCAGTCTTAGTTTTTATAAACTGAAGCTTAGTTTTTAAAAACTAAGACTTAGTTGCAAGAAAAATTGCTATCCTGTCAGAATAAAATTCTTTTTTCCGGAAAAAGACAAAACATATTTGAGAAATCAGCAGCAGCCAAAAGCAACTATAATATTGATATTGGGAACACACATATTATATATAAAACAGGCATAGTTTTTAGACGGAATTTCTTAAATTTGCCATCACAAAAATTGAAAAACAAATATGCTGATAAAAAATTCGAAAAAAAAGATATGCCTGTTTGCACTGATAGGCTCGGTTTCCATGTGTCTGCTCCTGCCATCGTGCAAGGAAAAACGCGGAGAATTGAAGAAAATATGGTATAACGGCAGTTATAACAGAGATTTCAACGACTTGAATGATGTGCAGCTGAAAGCAGCAAAGGAACTCGGTATAGAGCCAGTGTCCAACAGAGAAGAAGCTCGTCATGCTTCAAAGGATATGGTTGAAATCAAGACAAATGACTACTACGAAGTGGAAGAACTTACCCATTCAATACCTTTTCTTGTTCCAGAAGCTGCAGATTTGCTGGAAGACATTGGAAAGAATTTCCAGGATACTTTAATTAACAGGAATGCTTCGCTTTACAAAATCAAAGTTACAAGCGTAACACGCACTGTTGATGATGTAAAAAAACTTAGGAAAAAGAATTCCAATTCGTCCAAGAATTCCACTCACCAATATGGGACTACATTTGACATCTCATGGGTCAGATACACAAAAGTGGATGAAAAAGACACATTGAATATAGATAAAGACAGGCTGAAGATGGTGTTGGCAATGGTTCTGCGTGATTTAAAACGCGACGAGCGATGCTACGTCAAGCACGAACGACGCCAGGGCTGCTTCCATATCACTGTAAGAAAATAAATTGCATACTCAAATCCCAGAGCTACGGATTCCAACAGAAAATAAAAACTTACTCTTATAAAGTCAAGTTGGACGTTTTCAAATAAATCTGTGTAACTTTGCAGTTAATGAGTTGACAAGAAAACAAGTTGACAAGAATCCTCTAGATATTCAAGAGCTATTTGACAGGTATTTAACCTTGTCAACTTGTCTCTGAAGCCTCGTCAACTTTTAATATGAGCTACTGCAGAACTTAAGTAAATTAAATTATGGCAAAGAAATCAGTAAGCGCTAAGCGCGATGAAAATAAAGTCAGTAAAATAGGATTGTTGAAATCATTTTTCACCGGAGAAAGAACTAATTTTATTGTGGGACTGCTCTTGTGCATATTCTCGCTGTATGTGGGGCTTAGCCTGATATCATTTCTTTTTACGGGAGGAGCCGACCAAAGCAAGATTGAGAATGTTCCGTTCTGGCCTGATTTGGCTCTCAACAAAGGAGCCGTCGAAAACTGGACCGGTTCACTTGGTGCATACATTTCGGACATACTGATGAACCAGTGGTTCGGAATATCCACTTTGTTTATGGTATATTTTGTCGCTTCGGTCGGTGCAAGGCTGATGAAGCTTCGCCGCATTCCTTTGCTTAAGCGTTTCCTTTTCTGCGCTTCCTCGATGATTTGCGGTTCCATTCTTCTTGCTTTTCTTTTCGTGAAAGGTTATGAGGATACGTTCCTTTATCTGGGAGGACGGCATGGATACATCATTTCCGAATTCATGATTACAAACCTTGGTGTGCCCGGAACTTTACTGATATTGTTAGGTGTTGTTGCCATCATAGCTGTTTGCTCAAGCAAAAGGGTTATTCCTGCTCTGCAGAATCTTTTCTCATTCGGATGGTTGCCTAAATTCAGAAGAAAGAAGGCAGAATCTGCTCCTGCAACTGACAATAACGACGATTCACAGAATGTTTTCGACACTCAGAAAGAGATAGAAGAAGCTGAGGAAATAAGCAAAAAGAAAACAGAAGCGGAGGAGCTGAAGAATGATACTCAAGATGATGCCCATTTCGTTTCGGAAGAATCACTGTCTGAAGAAGTTATTCCGGAAGAAACTTATAACAAAGAAGGCATAGATGAATATATACCGGAAAATGAACCGGAAAATATTGAAGCATCTAAAGAACAGACAGAAGAGAAAGCTGAAAAACAGGAATCCATAATTGACGACCCGTCTTTCAATGTTGAAATAATGCAAGATGAGGAAACGGACTACGAAGGGAAAGAATTGGGCGATTATGACCCACGTCTGGACTTGTCGAGATACGTTTTCCCAACCATCGATTTATTACGAGACTATGATACTTCAAACTGCCATGTCAGCCAGGAGGATTTGTATGCCAACCAGCAGCTTATCAAACAGGCTTTGGAAGATTTCAGTATCAGCATAGCTTCAATAAAGACCAGTGTCGGACCAACTGTGACACTTTATGAAATTGTTCCTGCAGCCGGAGTTCGTATCTCAAAAATCAAGACTTTGGAAGATGACATTGCCTTGAGTTTGTCGGCTCTCCAAATCCGAATCATTGCGCCGATGCCGGGTAAAGGAACAATCGGTATTGAAGTGCCGAACAGAAATCCTCAGACGGTTTCCATGCAGTCTGTAATTGCTTCGCGCAAATTCCAGGAATGCAAATACGACCTTCCTGTTGCTATAGGTAAAACTATTACAAATGAAGTGTTTATGTTTGACCTTTGCAAGACTCCTCACCTGCTTGTTGCCGGAGCTACCGGTCAGGGTAAATCTGTTGGTCTGAATGCGATAATCACTTCATTGTTATACAAGAAGCATCCTGCAGAACTTAAATTCGTGATGGTGGACCCTAAGATGGTTGAGTTCAGCATTTATTCGAAGATTGAACGCCACTATCTTGCCAAACTTCCTAATTCGGACAATCCTATCGTTACGGAGCCGGCGGATGCTGTTGCGACTTTGAATTCTCTTGTTGTTGAGATGGAAAACCGTTACAAACTTCTTGTAAGTGCCAACTCAAGAAATATCAAGGAATATAACACTAAATTCATTAGCCGTAATCTGAATCCGGAAAAGGGACACCGTTTCTTGCCTTATATAGTTGCTATCGTGGACGAGTTCGCCGACTTGATTGTTACGGCAGGACGAGAAATAGAAATTCCTATTTCGAGAATTGCGGCAAAGGCCAGAGCCGTTGGTATTCACATGATTCTTGCCACTCAGCGTCCTGATGCAAAAGTTATTACCGGTACGATTAAGAGTAACTTCCCGAGCCGAATAGCTTTCAAGGTTGCGTCAATGATCGACTCTCGAACAATCCTTGATGCTCCTGGTGCAAACAGACTTATCGGACGCGGTGATATGCTTATTGTCGTTGCCGGAAGTGACACAGTGCGCGTTCAGTGTGCCTTCGTTGATACTCCTGAAGTTGAGACTTTGGTTGATTACATCGGCAGCCAGGTTGGTTTCCCAACTGCATATCTTCTACCGGAATATGTTGCAGAAAATGACGGAGCGAAAGCTGTTGGAGGAGCTGTTGATTTGTCAGACCGCGATGTGTTGTTCGACGATGCTGCCCGTTTGATTGTTATTCAGCAGCAAGGTTCAACATCTTTAATTCAACGCAAATTCTCCATTGGATACAGCCGTGCCGGACGACTTATGGACCAGCTTGAAGCAGCTGGAATCGTAGGACCATTTGAAGGTAGCAAGGCTCGCCAGGTTCTTGTTCCTGACGAATATACGTTGGACCAGATACTGGAAGGTCTGAAGAAAAACTAATGGGGGAATTTTTTCTCAATATTATTTGTAGAATAAAAATAAAGAACAAATGAATTTATTCAAAATGTCATCACAGATACGTCTGGCGTTATCAGTGCTTTTGTGTTTTGTCAGCATTCAAGCATTCTCACAAGATGCAGCATCAATTCTGAAAAAATCTGCAGAAGCATATGAAGCTTCAAACGGAGTGAAAATAAATTTTACGTTGAGAGCATATTCCGAAAAATCTAAATCCGGCGAAAGTTTCGACGGTGTCATAGACATGAAGAACGAAAAGTTCAAATCTCAAACACCGGACATGATAACATGGTATGACGGAAAGACTCAGTGGACTTATATGGACAGGACAGAAGAAGTGAATGTTACTGAACCGGACGGAGCAGAACTTCAGTTCACAAATCCTATTGTTTTCATAAATTCATACGAAAAAGGATTCAAGGCAAGCCTGAAGGGAACAAGCACAACCAGACAAGGCAAAAGTGCCTATGATATTGAGCTTGCCCCGAAGAAAAAAGGAGATATAACAAAGGTGACAATTCAGATTGAAAAGAATACCGGATATTTAGCATCAATTGATATTGAGGCAAAAAACGGATTACGCAATACAATTGTTATCTCAAAATGGCAAACAAACATGAATCAGCCGGATAATTTCTTTGTTTTTAACGAGGAAGATTATCCTGACGCTGAAGTTGTGGATTTAAGATAATTTTGAAAAGTAATTTCTTTGAACAAATATAATACGATAACATTTTAATCATTAGAATAATATGAGCGAAACAGCAAACGAAAAGGTAAGATGCCTGATTATAGGTTCAGGACCTGCAGGCTTTACTGCAGCAATATATGCGTCAAGAGCAAACTTGTCTCCGGTTTTATATGAAGGTATTCAACCTGGCGGACAGCTTACAACAACTACTGAAGTTGAGAATTTCCCTGGCTATCCTGAAGGAGTTACAGGTGTTGAACTGATGGAAGATTTGAAGAAACAGGCTCAGAGATTTGGAGCAGATATACGTTCAGGTATAGCAACTGCAACTGATTTGTCTACAGCTCCATATAAAGTTACAATTGATGGCGAAAAAGTTATTGAAGCTGATTCAATCATCATTTCAACAGGTGCAACTGCAAAATATCTTGGTTTGGAAGATGAAGTGAAATATGCAGGTATGGGAGTTTCAGCTTGTGCTACATGCGACGGATTCTTCTATCGTAAAAAGACTGTTGCAGTTGTTGGTGGTGGCGACACAGCTTGCGAAGAAGCTTTATATTTGTCAGGACTTGCAAAGCAGGTTTATCTGATTGTCCGTAAGAATTATTTGAGAGCATCGAAGGTTATGCAGGATAGAGTGTTCAAAACTCCAAATATCACAGTATTATTTGAGCATAACACTGTAGGTTTGTTTGGTGAAAACGGAGTGGAAGGCGCTCACCTTGTAAAACGCAAAGGCGAAGCAGACGAAGAAATGGTTGACATTGCAATTGACGGATTCTTCCTTGCAATCGGCCACAAACCAAACTCAGACATTTTCAAACCTTGGATTGACACAGACGAAGTTGGATATATCAAAACAATTGACGGAACACCTAAGACTAAGGTTCCGGGTGTTTTTGCTGCCGGAGATGTTGCCGACCCGCATTATCGCCAGGCTATCACAGCTGCAGCAAGCGGATGCAAGGCTGCAATTGAGGTTGAAAGATATTTATCTAATTTAAGTTGACAAGGTTTCAGATGAAGTTGTGTCAAAACGAAAAGAATGAAACACAGAGGCACAAAGCCACAGAGGTAATATATTGAGAATAAATAAAATATCAACTCTGCATCTCTGTGACTCTGTGTTTAAACTTATTTTGACACAGCCTCTTTCTAATCAACTTGTTTTCTGAATAAAAACCATATTTTCTCCGTATTATCATGAATAAGAGTAATTTATTTGAAGTAAACAGATGTCTGATGGCATTTGTCCTTATATTATTCAGTCTTGCAACTGTTAAGGCACAGAACAAAACAGAAATCATTGCCCACAGAGGATATTGGCAGACTGAAGGCTCATCACAGAACTCTCTGGCATCTTTCAAGAAAGCTGCTGAAGCCGGTGTTTATGGTTCGGAATTTGATGTGCATCTTACTGCAGACAATATTCTTGTGGTCTATCACGACAACAAGATTGACGGACGTGAAGTTCAAAAATGCAATTATAAGGATTTGACCAAATTGCGTTTATTCAACGGAGAGAAACTTCCAACTCTGGAAAAATACCTGAAAAAGGCAAAAAAGCAGGATAATATAAAACTGATATTCGAATTAAAATCACATGAGTCTGCAAAACGTGATGATGAAGCTGCAAAACTATCAGTGGAAATGATTAAAGAAATGGGACTTGCAGACAGAACTACTTATATTGCTTTCAGCAAATATGCTGCAGAATCTTTAAGGAAATACGCGCCGGAGTCAGAAGTATATTATCTTAACGGAGATTTAACCCCAAAACAACTGGAAGAAATGAAAATGTCAGGTCTTGACTATCATTATAGTGTAGTCCAGAAAAATCCAGAATGGATTAAGGAAGCTCATGATTTAGGGATGAAAGTCAACGTATGGACAGTCAATGACTCTGACATAATGAAAGAAATGGTGAATCTGGGAGTTGATTATATTACAACAGATTATCCAGAAACTGCTGTCGAGGTAGTTAATTCTTATTCTGAATGATTTTATAACATATTAAATGAAAAGATTTTATTGGCTGCTAACAGCTCTTTTGTTTTTATCTAATTCATTTTTATACTCAGCTAATATTCCTAAACACGAAATAAGGGCAGTGTGGCTAACTACTGTTTACGGACTGGACTGGCCTCATTTCTATGCGACTAATGATAAATCAATAAAGGCCCAGAAAGATTCTTTATGCAGAATATTAGATAAATTACAAGAAGCGAACTTCAATACGGTATTCTTTCAAACCCGGTTGAGAGGTGATGTGATTTACCGTTCGGCAATAGAACCTTCGGCAAAAGTCCTTACGGGTAAATATGGACGTTCGCTGCCTTATGATCCGCTTTCATTTGCAATAGAAGAATGTCATAAACGTGGTATGGAATGTCATGCATGGTTTGTTACATTTCCTGTAGGAACAGACAAAACCGTTGCGGAACAAGGTAAACAGTCTGTTGTGAAACGTCATCCAAAGCTTTGCAAGAAACACAAAGGAGAATGGTATCTTGACCCTGGTGTGCCGGGAACATCTGATTATATTTTGTCACTAGTAAAAGAAATTGTCGATAATTATGATATTGACGGCATTCATTTCGATTATATAAGATATCCTGAAGAGGCAAAGAAATTTCCGGACCAGACTTTATATAAAAAGAATGGCAAAAAGCAAAGCCTTGCTGATTGGCGAAGGAATAATATAAACAAAATAATGGAACGGATTTACTGTTATGTTAAATCCGTAAAACCATGGGTACAAGTTAGCAGTGCTCCTTTAGGAAAATATAGCCGTATTGCCAAAGTGCCGAATGCAGGATGGACAGCTTATGAAAGCGTTTATCAAGATCCAAAATATTGGATGGGAAAAGGGATGCATGATATGGTTGTTCCAATGATGTACTATAAATTTGACAATTTCTTTCCTTTTCTGGACAATTGGGTCGAAAATTCAAACGGCAGATTAGTGGTTCCAGGTTTGGGAGCATACAGGACAGAAGTTTCTGAAGGCAATTGGGAATTGAATGATATCACTGACCAAATAGATTATTCAAGATATTATGGAGGAGCCGGATGTGCATTCTTCAGATGTAAAAATGTATTGGATAATACAAAAGGAATATATGATATCTTAAAGAAAGAATATTTCAGATATCCAGCAATGTTGCCTCCATTAAATTGGTTGGACAGTGTAAAACCAAATGCTCCTGAAAATTTGTTTGTTGAGCGTATTGGTGATGAATTGAAACTATCATGGTCAAAGCCAAAAGAAGAAAAACAGGACTTGAGCTATACTATATACGGCTCTGCTTCTGATTCTATTGACTATGAATCATCTGCATCAATCATTTCAACAGGATTGAGAGATACAGTTGTCTATTTACCAGTTGACACTGCAAAAGAAAGAATATTCAGTTTTTCTGTTTCAGCTTCAAGCCGGTATCATCAGGAAAGCGTACATTCGGACGAGGCTTTTTATTATCTCTCTAAATATTTGAAATAGTTTTACTAATCCTGCAACATTAAGATTGAACTGTTTGGCAGAGGCAAATTAAAACAATATTATTATTTACCTCTGCGATAACCTTTTCATATATTTGGATAATATAGGATGCGGCTCGGCATAACAAAATCAAAAACAAGTTATTTATTTTGTTCTGCACTCGCCTTTCCGTATATTTGTACGTTTTTTTTAATAATGGGTGCAGCATTTTTATGAAAAATTCCATCTCATATTATAGTAAATATGTGTAGATGATCATAAGAGTGTAGCAAAGTAATTCGCTGATGGAGGAACAACAGCTAATAAATGAGTGTAAAAAAGGGAATCGTCTTGCTCAAAAAGAACTTTATAACAAATACTCTCGTAAAATGATGGGAGTTTGCCTTCGTTACATCAATGAAAGGGAAACAGCCCGTGATATATTACAGGATGGATTTGTAAAAGTTTTTACAAGTTTAGACTCATTTTCCGGAATCGGCTCATTCGAAGGCTGGCTACGAAGAATATTCGTAAATTGCGCATTGGAATTCCTAAGAAAATCTGATGTGTTGCGTGAAGCTACAGACTGGGAGAACATAACGGAGCCTGTGCCATCCGAAACTTCAGTTATATCGGAGCTCTCAGCATCAGATTTAATGAAACTGATTCAGGAATTGCCTACAGGTTTCAGAATGGTCTTCAACCTATTTGCTATTGAAGGTTATTCGCATAAAGAGATTGGAGATATGCTAAATATTACTGAAAGTACTTCCCGTTCTCAATATACACGAGCCCGACAATTATTACAAAAAAGAGTAAAAGAATTATTTGGATAGACCATGGACAATAAGGAAAGAGACCAAATAGATGATTTGTTTCAAGACCGTTTATACAACTTTGAAGCTGAAACTGATCCGGCAGACTGGATGGCAATTGAAAGCCGTTTGCCGGAACAGGGAAAGGTTGTGTCTTTCCATAAAATGATAAAATATTGGAGTGCTGCCGCAGCAATTCTGGTTTTAGCGGTTTCAACAGGAATATTTATGCTGAGGAATGACGTACCGGGCAAAGATATCCAAGTACAAACCCTAATAAATAATACAGAAACTCTAACTCCGTCAGAAAGTAATATTTCACCTCAGAACAATATAGCATCTATTTCTGAAGTTAATTCAAAAAATACTGCTATAAAAGAAGAAAAACAAAAACCAAAACTTGCTCTTATGGCATATTTGGTTGATGTTCCTGAAGAAGAAGATTACAGTTATGGCATTTCTCCTGTTGAATATTCAGCATCTGAAAATAGAGCAAACGACAAAAAAACTGTCGTAAGAAGAGCACTGGTTATGAATAATACAGAAGAGAAAGAAAGAGATAATGTTAAAGAGGCTGTAAATATCGAACAGAACCAGAAAACTAAATCCCGCAAATGGGGATTCGGAATGGGCGGTGGAAGCATAACTGCCGGTTCAAACAACACATTGCAATCATCAGTCCTTAAAAACACGCTGGTTGATGATACTGATTTCGACAGATTGAACGCAGCATCAAACAATTCTCTGTCAACGAATGTTCCAAGCACGAATGTAAGCCATAAAATGCCTATATCATTTGGTCTTGGTGTCAGTTATTATCTCAACGACAGATGGGCACTTCAAAGCGGTCTGAACTATTCAATGCTTATTTCAGATTGGGCAAGTTCCGGTATATATCACGGAGAGACACGCCAGAAGCTACACTTCATCGGTGTGCCACTATCTGTATCTTATAAAATAGCCGAATGGAACAAATTCCGCTGGTATGCTTCTGCAGGAGGAATGGCTGAGATAAATGTTGCCGGAAAAACAAAGACAACTCTTTACTCCGGCACAGAAAAAATGGGAACACTTACAGAACATATCAGAATGGATGAAGTATATTGGTCGCTAAATGTAAACACAGGTATAAGTTATCCTATAATAAAATTTGTAAGTGCTTTTGCTGAAGTCGGTGCAAGTTATTATTTTGATAACGGAACAGAAATTGAGACAATACATTCAGACAAGCCTTTTAATGTAAATGTGAGTATTGGTCTCAGACTTGGTTTTTGAAGGAAGAAATATAATTAATAACAAATATTTAATTTAGAATGAAAAAAAGAGGATTTTTGGCAACAGCAGTTTGTTCTGCCTTAGTGTTGTTGACATCTTGTTTGGGTGAGACAACAAACTCACAAAGATTGTCAGGTATGCCGGGTGTTGTTTATACAGGTGACGCCCTGAGTGGTTCTAAAACGTTGGTAGATATAGGAAGTTTCCCTATTTATTCTGCTACACTTGAAAGTGGCGGATTATTGCCAGGAGATTGTGTTGTTACAAGTTTTGAAGTAGATTACAGTTCTGCGGAAAATGCAACAGCAAGCACACAAGGATATTATAACGTAAGTTTCTCTTCTTGTGAAAAAATTGACAATAGCAATATGCGTTCAATGTCTTTGCCAACTGATACAACAATGTTGTTGACAGGAGAACTTCCAATCAACAACTCTGTTGAAGGAATGTATATGCACTCTTACATTAGAGGTTATCAATTTTTATGGCCAAGCATCAACTTACAAAAGAATCAGACTGCAGAAATGCAATTGTATGTTGATATGAATAAAATCGAAGCTTGTGATGAGGAAGAAGGTCTGAATTGTTATTCAGTGTTCCTCCGCGCTGTTGAAGTAAACAAACCGACAGCTGATGATAAAACTCTAACTCTTATGCCTTGGGCATTCAATATTCAGGCATATGTTGACAGAGTTAACTCTATTGAAAAGAATGAAGATAACGACTATTATTTGATTAGAGTATATTTCATCAAAGAAATTAAGGACGACAAACCTGTTTGGGATTACAAGACTTTGCAAATGCAGACTGTAAAAGACTAAACAGCAATTTACTACCTGATATTCTATAGAATAAAAGTGTGTCAAACTGGGATTTTCAGATTTTGACACACTTTTATTTTTCCATTGCTGAGTATAAAGCCGCATAAGGCTACTCTTCTTCTGTCGCTTATAGAGCACGTAAGCAAATGTAGTTTACCATATATTTATCAAACCAAACAAAAGTACACAGATATTGGCATCGTAATAATCGCAATATATAATTTCCTAAAAAAACAATACTATTACGACTTCTTAACTATTCAAATCTATAACAATATACATATGTAAATATTCTTTCATTGGGCTTGTTATATGAAAGCACTGATTCTAACCTGCAAAAAATACCTTCTAAGTAATTTTAAATGCAAGAATCAAAGGATTTTTATTGTAGAGAATATATTGTTTTCTATATTTATTATCTTTGCATATATTCATTATATAGAAAATGAGAAAAAATATTGTAACAACGCTTGCTATGGTATTTTCAGTGTGTGCCATAGCTGCGGCGAAGCCGACATCGGGAGTGGTGTTTGATGCTTCAAAAGGCGTGGCGGGGTCTGTTACGATGCCAAATGGCGAAATCGTCAACTATACTGCTTACACAAACCTTTATTACGTTACAAACGTTGAGGATTCAACCTATCAGTACATGAATGTGTTCATTCCTGAAAGTGCTGACCAGAGTACTCCTATATTTATGCCAAATTATGTAGGAGGCTATATGGCAGCAGAACCTCGGTTTATAGATGCCGGAGATGCATCTGGAAGAGCATTGGCTGAAGGCTATGTAGTTGTAATTCCAGGAGCTCGAGGAAGAAACTCCGTTGTTAAAGGAGAAAACGGGAAGGATATCTATACTGGTAGAGCACCAAAAGCATTACTTGATCTGAAAGCTGGCATACGTTATTTGCGCCATTTCGACAAAGAAATGCTTGGTAATGCTGAAATAATCATTACAGACGGAACAAGTGCCGGAGGAGCAATGTCGGCCTTATTAGGTGCCACAGGCAACAATCCCTCATATGAAAAATATCTCAAAGAAATGGGTGCCTTCGATGAACGTGACGATATTTTTGCCGCTGTATGTTTTTGTCCGATAATAGATTTAGAACATGCTGATGCCGCATATGAATGGCTTTACAGTTGCACAAACAATATAACAAGACCTTTAAGCGAAGAACAGGTACAAGTTTCAAAAGAATTATCGTTGCAATATCCTGCATATTTAAACAGCTTGAATTTAAAGATGCAAGATGGTACACCTATTAATTCTGAGAATTATCTCGATTACATTAAATCACTATTGATTAAAAGTGCACAAGAGGCAAAAGACAATGGTGCTGAAATACCGGACAGTATAGGCTTCTCGTTCAACAACCGCGCAATATTCGCTCCTCCTATAAACGGCGGCGAAAAGCCTAAAAGAGCTAAGAGGCCAAGACCTATGGGAATGCCTAAAATGCAAGGAGAGTATATAACCGGATTAGACATTAACAAATATTTGAATTATGTAGTTTCTGTGACTCCACTAAAAACGCCTCCAGCATTTGACAGCCAAGGTGTTGCAGGAAGTCGCGCTAGCGGAGAGAATGAAGAGTTTGGCAATGAGAAAGGTTCGAGTGTCAACTTTACAGATTATTCTCTTCAAAAGGCTTCAGGAGATGCAAATGCACATATTTCTCCTGAAATTGCAGAACTGGTAAGGCTTATGAATCCTATGAATTTTATTTCCGATACCAATTCAAATGTTGCGCCTCACTGGTATATCCGCCATGGTTCGAAAGACAGAGATACAGCATTCTCCGTTCCGATTAATCTTGCAACTAAACTGCAGAATGAAGGCAAAGATGTAAACTTCAAACTGGCATGGAATCGTCCGCATTCCGGAGATTATGCTTTAAATGAAATGTTTGGATGGATAAAACTTATATTAGGGGAATAAGATAGATTCAAAAACGAGTTGACAGGTTTATAATAGCAAACTTGTCAACTCGTATTTTTTTACTATCTACTAATCATTCATCCATCATCCACAATGAAAGAATCTATCAACAAGGGCTTTCAGCTCATCAGGCTTGTCAATGATATCATTGCGGAGAGTAGAGTCGTCGTAAGCCTTGAGCTGGGCTATAATTCCATCAATCATAGCAGGGCTAAAGACATTATATTTTTCATACACTTCCCTATCCCTGGCAAGACATTCGGCAGAAGCTACGCAACTGTCCGGCAATTGAGCCAAGGTTTCCAATCTGGATTTGTTCTCTTCGTTATGTATATTTACATTTACATATGTGCGGTCGGCAACTTCCAACGCGTTTTGCATTTCGAAACCATGACGACATGCCACGGCAAGTCCGGCAAGCAACTGATATAAATCTGCCGAGCCGTCCGGCGAACGCATTTCTACTGTCTGTTTCTGGGTTGTGTCGTATGCCGATGCGCTTTCCAGCGGATTAGCCAACACACACATATCAGCTTTTGCAGCCCAACCCAGAGGAACACGAACCAGGACGGAACGGTTTCGGTCGCCCCAGCAAACATTAGTAGGTGCTTCCTGATGAGGAACGAGGCGGAAATATGATGTTGGATTCTTATTGCCAAATGCGGTGATTGACGGTGCAAGTTCCATCATTCCTGCTATTGCCTTGCGTGCCACTTCGGAAAGAACTCCGTTGCTGAGCATCTGGTTCTTGCCGTTTTTCATCAGGCGCATGTGTATGTGCAAACCTGAACCAGCCTTGCCAACGGTGATTTTAGGCGCAAAGGTTACGTTATAACCGTAGATATTTGCCAAATTGCGGATAATCCATTTTGCAAGCATCAACTGGTCTGCTGCATCTTCGGCATATACCGGAAGGAATTCTATTTCATTCTGCTCGTAGGTCAAACCTGTCTGCGAGAAGTTTCCAACTTCGGAATGACCGTATTTTATTTGTCCACCTGCCTGGGCTATGTATGACATACAGGCTGTGCGGAAATCATTGAACTTGGCATATGGTGCTGATTCGTGATAGCCTTTCTGGTCTGTTGCCGGGAACATATCGGTTTCAGGAGCTATAACGTAGTATTCCAACTCTCCCATTGCGTGGAAATCCATGCCTGTCACTTCCCTGAAGGCGCGGCATGCTTTTTTGAGGGTGAATTCGGGTGAGCTTTCCAGCGGCTGTCCGTCTTTGTTGAAATATGAACATAGCATTGTTACCGTTTTGAGTTCGGCAAAAGGATCAACAAATGCTGTCTTGAATCTTGGGATTACGTACAAGTCGCTGCTTCCTGCTTCGATGAATGAGAACAGGCTTGAGCCGTCAACTCTTTCTCCGCAGGTCAATATTTCGTCAAGATAGGATTCATTGTTGATGACGAAATTCAAGGTTTTCAAACGTCCGTCGCCAGCCGGATACATGAAATTCACCATTTGGACTTCATTTTCCCTGATATACTTCTTGATATCTTCTTTGGTAAATTCCACTGCCGGTTTTTGCAGATATGATACCAGAAAATTGGCATTCATTGATAGCTTATTATCCATAGTTCATATGTATTAAGTTAACAAAATGTCGGTCTAACCAATATGTGACCGCTCAAATATACTATTTTATCTGACACATGGATAATTTAAAGGGGAGTTTTTTCAAAAAAGTAACGAGTTAACAAAGGAACGAGTTGAGAAGGAATTTAATTCCCAGATTCAAATGAATCAGAAACTATCCTTGTCAACTCATTTCTATTCCTCAGAATTATTTCTGATGAAACGTTATCTTACAATCATCAAGGCTGTCTATCATGGCAAGACTTTCGACATGATATCCCATTTTGCGAAGTTCGTCTCCTCCACCCTGGAACACTTTCTCAATTATAAATCCCATACCGCAGATTGTTGCACCAGCTTGCTTAGCCAAGTCAATCATACCCATTGCAGCATTTCCATGCGCAAGGAAATCGTCAATGAACAACACCCGGTCTTCAGTGTTCAGAAAGTCGTTGCTTACACAAACAGTATAGTCGCGGCCTTTCGTGAAGGAATGCACAACAGACGTAAGCACGTTTTCCATAGTGCTTGGTTTTTTCTTCTTCACAAACACAACCGGCAGCTGCATAAGATATCCAACCATGATTGCAGGAGCTATGCCACTTGCCTCTATTGTCACAATCTTGTTAATCTTCTCATCTTTGAAACGGCGTATGAATTCTTCTGCCAGCTGATGCATCAGCATCGGGTCCATCTGATGGTTGATGAAACTGTCCACCTTCAGAATACCGCCGGGGAAACAACGTCCATCCTGTAATATTCTCTGTTTTAATAACTCCATAGTATTAATCTTTAATCTCTGATTTTTCGTCTTTTACTCTGATAAACATATTAGCCAAAATTGCAGTTAGACCTCCGGTTGTTATACCGGATGCAAAAATGGCACGGATTGCTTCCGGAGCTTTACTCAATATATCCGGCATCATCTCAACACTCAAGCCAAGCGAAATGCTGGTTGCCAACACAAGTGTTGCCTTGCGGTCGATTTCCTGTGAAGCGATGATTCTGATTCCGGCAGATGCTACTGTTCCGAACATAAGCAAGGTTGCACCGCCAAGAACCGGATCAGGCATCAATGAAAATATTATTCCTACGATTGGGAACAGACCAAGCAATATAAGCATTACGGCAATATAATATCCTACATATCGGCTTGCTACACCTGTAAGCTGGATGATTCCGTTGTTTTGTGCGAAAATTGAGTTAGGGAATGAATTAAATATTCCGGCAACGAATGAGTTGAATCCGTCTGCCATAACTCCGCCTGAAACTCTTCGCAAATAAGATTCTCCTTCGATTGACTTGCCTGAGATCATTGAGTTTGCCGTTACATCGCCGGTTGCCTCAATAGCTGTAATCAGATAAATAAGACCTAATGCAAGGAATGATGAGAAGTTGAAGTCCAATCCGTATTTAAACGGAACCGGTATGTTGAACCCGAAAAGACTCTGTGATGAAGCTGCGCTCAAATCAACCATTCCAAGAGAAAAGGCTACGGCATAGCCTACGCAAAGACCAAGGACGATTGAACTCATTCTGAGATATTTGTTTTTACAACGGTTGAAGAACAAGACGGTCAGCAGAACTATTGCAGCCACGCCGACATTCTCAAAGCTGCCGAATGTTCCGTTGTCCATTGCCGAATATCCTCCACCACAGGAAACTACGCCTACTTTGATAAGACAAAGTCCAATCATAAGAACGACAATGCCAGAAACCAGTGGTGTTATTATCGAACGCATATATTTAAATGTGCAGCTAACTATCATCTCGACCGGTGCTGCTGCCATACAAACTCCGAATATCAGTGGCAGACCTCCGATTGTTCCTGCCGTAATTATCGGACCGATAAATGAGAAGCTTGTTCCCTGAATGCACAACAAACCGGAACCGATAGGACCGATTGTCCTGCATTGTATAAATGTTGATACTCCGGAAGCAAACAAAGCCATTGACACAAGGAAACTTGTTGTTTCCAGATCAAGCTTCAACGCTCCTGCAATTATCAGAGGAGGAGTTATGATTGCCACGAAAATAGCCAGCAAATGCTGCAAAGCTGCAAAAACAGCTTCCTTGAATGGTGGACGATCGTCAATTCCATAAATCAAATCCGCAGGCTTCTGCTCATTAGCAGATTGTTTTTGTTCCTGTAATGCCATAAGTTAATCTATATTATTATTAATTTAAGTCTTGAGAGTTATTCGACATAAAAGTTGACAAGGCTTCAGAGACAAGTTGACAAGGTATTAAATAAATTATTTCTAAAAAACATCTTGTCAACTCGTTAACTCGTCAACTTGTCTTCTTGTCAACTCATCAACTAGAACTCTACTCCACCGAGATTTCCGCTACCAACGGTCTGTGATCCGACTCAACCGGTGCATTCACAACCTTCACATCTTTCAACGACAGTTTTTCGGAATGTTTTTCCGAAACAGCTATATAATCGATGGTTTTTGAAGGTTCGGATGCCGGGAATGTGTATTCCTCAGCTTTGCTCAATATCCTGAAGGCCTTCTTCATCTCATTCAAGAATGCTGATTCCGGCTCGTCGTTCCAATCTCCGGCAACTATAACGGGTTTGTCAAATGTGCTTATAAAATCCTTTATCAGGGCGGCAGACTTTATGCGGTCGGATTCTGTCAGCGAGAAATGAGTTGAAGCAAAACAAAATTTGTCGAACTCAACAACAATCAGTGTGCGCTTTTCCTCTGTTCCAGGCAAATCTCTACAATAGACAGCCTTTGGCTTTTCGGTGCAAAGAATGCCTATGCCATATTTCCCTCCGTCATAATCTATTGCCGGAGAGAACACGGGAATCATTCCTGTTCGGGCGGCAAGTTCGCCAAGTATATATTTACCTTTGCTTCGTCCTGTTACGCTGTCGATTTCCTGAACTGCCACAACATATGGCTTGATGTTATTGATTACGGATGCGGTGCGATCAATGGATACGCTGTCGTCCAGCCCTCGGCAGTTTCGGATATTGTAGGTCATGACCTTGAAATCCAAAGCTTCTCCCTCCTTCTGCCTGCTGTTTGCACAAGAAAGGAGAAATATGCTTAAAAGCAGTGTTACTATATGTAATGACTTCATACCGACAAGTTATCTCGAACGCATTATCTCGCCCAATGTCGCAATGAAAGAATCTATATCTTCATCCGTTGTATCCCACGAAGTAACTAGTCGGGCTTCATTGCGGGCTTCGTTCCACACGTAGAAGAAATATTTTTCCTGCAACTTTGCCAAAACATCAGCCGGCAAAATGAAGAACAGCTGATTTGATTCTATTTTCTGTGTAAATTTTATTTCGTCGAATTTGCTCATGGCGTCCGCCAGTTTCAACGCGCAATTGTTGGCATGACGGGCATTTTCCAGCCAAAGGTTATTCTCAAGATATGGCAGGAACTGTGCCGACATATATCTGAGCTTGGATGCGAGCTGGGCAGACTGCTTGCGGATGTATGCAAGGTTTTCAGTCACTTCAGGACGGAATGAGATAACGGATTCTCCCATCATCATACCGTTCTTTGTTCCGCCGAAACTCAGGATATCTACTCCGGCATCGACTGTTATTTCTTTCATAGAGCAGTTCAGATATGCGCAGGCATTTGCCAGGCGGGCTCCGTCCATATGCAAATACATATTATAGGAATGCAAAAGCTCGGATATTGCCTTTACTTCTTCAATGGTGTAGATGGTTCCTAGTTCTGATACCTGAGAGATATAAACAGCCTTTGGCTGTGAGTGATGGCAAACTCCGAAATTATGAAGGTGAGGTTTTATCAATTCGGGTGTTAATTTTCCATCTTCCGTAGGGATTGTTATGATAGAGCATCCTGTCATTCTGCACGGAGCTCCACATTCATCTACATTTATATGTGCTGTTTCTGCACACAGAATACTGTTGAAAGGCCTTGTCACGGCTTGTAAGGCTACGGAATTAGCTCCTGTTCCGTTAAAAACAAAAAAAGGCGACGCTTCGTTTCCGAAAATTTCCTTCAACTTAAGAACGGCTTTTGATGTCCAATCATCATCGCCATAACCCACTGCGTGACCGTCGTTAGCGTTAATCAACGCCTGCATAACCATAGGATGTACTCCTGAATTATTATCGCTAGCAAAACTTCTCATTTTCCCCCTAAAATTTAAAATTTTCGCAAAATTACAAAATCCATTTCAAAAACACGCCAGTAATAAAGTAGTATCATCAAAAACATGAGAAAGTAGCAAAAGTGTCTTTAAATAGAAATTAACAACAGGAGGCAACTGTTATCAAGTAATATTTTATCACAAATTGCGCAAAAACAACGACCATAACCAACAAATAAAAAGAATTCACAAAATAATTGACACAATTTTATCATTACACATCACTTTTTTTCAAAAACGCTTGCATAGATATTAAATTATTTTCATACATTTGCAATGAGTTCTTTCATAATAAATAAATATAAACACAGGATTATTTTTTTCGATAATTATGTTTTCGTTTTTCATAATATCATATTTAAATTTAATGTCTTGTTTTTGCTATAAACTTTTATAACGACGTATTGTTTTACGATAACAAGATTTAACAAAACGTGTTTATATGATTAAGGTAGTTGTTCTTTACGGTAACAAACCGACCAATCCAAATTGAGCAAAAGACAACAACTAACTTTTTCTTCATAAACACATGAACACATATTATTGAAAATAGATGTGTAAAAAAGGCGCATTCCTCGTGATGAAGAGTGCGCCTTGCTAATATTTATCTCAAAATGAAAAAATAAAATCTATGCCTTCTTATCTGTAATCTTTCAAGGATTTCTGCAACTCCTGTCTTGCAAAAAAGATACGGCTTTTTACTGTTCCCAAAGGTAAATTCAGCTTTTCTGATATTTCGTTATATTTATATCCGCTAACATACATTGAGAATGGAACTTTCAATTCGTCATTCAAAGATTCTATGACCTTAGTGATTTCCTGGATATGATAAGCTCCATCTGGAGAATCAAATCCGGATTCATTAACAACATCCAAATTATACAAATCAACACCTTGATCAACCACCGTTTGTGTTCTGACAACCTTATGATAATTGTTTATAAAGATGTTTCGCATAACGGTTAAAACCCAACCTTTAAAGTTCACGTTGTCAACAAATTTCTCCTGATTGTCCAAAACCTTCAGAGTTGTGTCCTGCATAAGGTCCTGGGCGTCATCCTTGTTAGAAGTCAACATCAAAGCAAAATTCAACATATTCTCCTGGATGCTCATTAACTTTTTCTGAAATTGCAACGCATTCATAATAAAAAAATCTTATTAGGTTAAGACACTTCTTGCGTCGTATCTGTCATCAAAATATTGATAACATTACAAAGATATGAATAAACATCTGATTTACCCTATCTGTTATATATTATTAACTCTTATATTATTGTCTTTTATTGATAAATTTACTAAAGGGTCAAAATTACACGAACTGCCCTTCGAGTATTGCATTCGCATCTTCATTCAAAGAATAAAGAATACGTTTGTCCACCATAACATAACTTATCACATTCATTGCCATCATGTCGCTCAGGATATTGCGTGCCACATTATATGATATGTGAGCTATCCGGCAAAATTTACTTACACTGATGTTAGGATTGTTTTCCAAATAAGACAAAAGTATTTTCACCGGTTCGCTAAGCTTCAGCAATGTCCCATCAGGACGGTTACGTTTCCGCCAGGCTCTAACCATAACTTCGTCTGCCAAGATATTTTCATCGTCAATCCTGACATAAGCCTTGTATTTGTCATCTTTGTCCGGTGCAAGATAAGGGCGGTCCGGGCATGGTTCAATGTCTATTTCCAAAACTGTTTTCCCTTCAAAATTCCAATAACTGCTTGAGAAAGGAACTTCCGGGCGTGTGTACATTTTCGACGCAGCTTCAATCATGTAATATTCCTCATCACCTCTGATACCGGAAATCTTTCCGTTATCTTTCACACCAATAAGCAGACGACCTCCGTCAGTGTTTGCGAATGCACTAAGCGTGCGCGCTATCTTCTTGCTGTCGCTCACCTCAAACTTAAAGTCTTGTTGCTGATGCTCTCCCTGCTCGATCATCACTTCCAAAGGATGTTTCTTTTTCATTTTAGGTTTTCTTTTGATTCACAAAAATAAAATAAATGCATAACTTTGACAAATAAATAGAGACAAGGAAACAAGGCTACAGAGACAAGGAACATGATAAAGTAGCTTGACGACCTGTTTTCTTGTCAACTGTTTAACTGAAAGTTGAACCTATCAAAACTTGAATTAAATTAACACATAAAAGATGTCACACATACCTTCACTAATTTCAGATCTTGCCGTTATCCTTATTCTGGCAGGAATCGTGACCATTCTGTTCAAATGGCTGAAACAGCCTGTTGTTCTTGGATATATTGTGGCAGGAATACTTGCCGGTCCGTCAATAGAAATCATGCCAACTGTAACCAATATGGAAAGCATAAGAATATGGGCCGACATTGGTGTCATATTCCTTCTGTTTGCTCTCGGTTTGGAATTCAGCATAAAGAAACTGCTGAAAGTGGGCGGAACAGCGATTATCGGAGCCATAACCATCCTCACCGGTATGATGACGCTCGGATATCTTACCGGGACGATGCTTGGATGGAGCCAGATGAGTTCAATATTTCTCGGCGGTATGCTGTCAATGTCATCAACAACCATAATATTCAAAGCTTTCGACGATATGGGACTGCGCAACCAAAGGTTTGCCGGAGTAGTTTTCGGCATTCTTGTAGTCGAAGATTTGTTCGCCGTTTTGCTTATGGTTCTGCTTTCCACTCTGGCAGTCAGCAAGGAGGTGGAAGGTCTGGAATTGCTCAACAGTGTCATAAAGCTTGGGGTATTTCTTCTGTTTTGTTTCGTTGTCGGCATTTTCGCAATTCCATCACTACTGAAAAAGACAAAGAAATATCTGAACGACGAAACTATGCTTATTCTCAGCATCGGACTTTGCTTAGGAATGGTCCTGATAGCTACTAAAGCCGGTTTTTCATCTGCTTTGGGAGCATTTATAATGGGTTCAATATTGGCTGAGACAGTAGAAGCTGAACACATAGAAGAAGTAATAAAACCGGTTAAGAATCTTTTCGGTTCAATATTCTTTGTTTCCGTCGGTATGCTTATCGACCCGTCGTTGCTTTGGGAATATAAATTGCCTATAATAATCATAACGATAGTCGTAATCATTGGACAAATATGCTTCGGAACCTTCGGTGTATTATTATCAGGCCAGCCACTAAGGATTGCCATACAGTCCGGTTTCTCGCTTGCGCAAATCGGAGAGTTTGCTTTTATCATCGCTTCGCTCGGACAAACTTTGAAAGTCACCGACGATTTCCTATATCCTATTGTAGTAGCCGTTTCTGTCATAACCACTTTCTTCACACCATATATGATAAGAATGGCTGAGCCTGGTATAAAATTTGCAGAAAGGGTTATTCCCGAGCAAGCCAAACGGCTACTTGAAAGATACACATCCGGCTCAAATACAATCAGGCAAAAAAGTACATGGAATAAATTACTGAAAGCATTGTTGCGAATTGTAGGTGTATATACATCATTGAGTCTTGTACTTATTTTCACCTGGATGCAATTCATTGCTCCTTTAATTACAAGAGAGATCACAGGTTGGAAAGGAAACTTAATAGCTCTGACAGGTATCATCCTGATAATTGCTCCTCTTCTGAGAGCTATTATGATGAAGAAAAACCGTTCAGTTGAGTTCCAGCATTTGTGGCAGGATAGCAAATATAATCGCGGTCCACTTATCTCACTGATTATTCTGAGGATTCTTCTTTGCGTCGGACTTATAATGATTCCTTTGAGCAAATATGTAAACCTTACTGTTGGTTTTCTGTGGGGAATTGCCGTAATGATGATTTTCTTCATCATTTTATCACGAAAGCTGAAGCGCCAGTCCATTCTGCTGGAACGCCGTTTCTTCAGCAACTTGTCTGCAAGAGAAATTGAGGAAGAGAAAAAAGCTCCGATATCACAAAGGTTTACAAACCACCTGCTTGAGAGAGATTTGCACCTTGCCGATTATGAAATAAAACGAACTTCGCCAAGTATAGGCAAAACTCTGAAAGAGCTTAATTTCCGTAAGAAATGTAATGTCAACGTCGTTACAATCATTCGAGGAAATGAAAGGATAAATATTCCCGGAGGCAATGAACGACTTTATCCTTTCGACAAAATTGTGGTTGTGGGAAGTGACAGCGATTTGGAGTCTTTCCATCAATATATAGAGAAAAGATATCAGGAATCAGCTATCGAACACGAAAACGCGAACAACGAGGAAGTCAAGATTGAACAATTTTTCATTACCGAAAATTCCTCTCTTATCGGAAAATCCATTCAGGATTCCGGCATCCGTGACCAGGCAAAATGCCTTGTTATTGGTATAGAGCGTGGAAACACATCTATACAGAATCCGCCACCTTCAACTGTGTTCGAAAAAGGTGATATTGTCTGGATTGTTGGCGAGCACAAGCAAGCAATATTACTGAGCGAAGGAAAAATTCTGTCAAATTGAAATATTACAATCAGTAGGATATAATAACTCAAGTTTCAAAAGACATGCTTTAAAGTTGACGAGTTAACAAGGGAACAAGTTGACAAGGGAAAAAATCCTGTTAACTTGTCTCTGAAACCTTGTCAACTTTAAAACCGAGCTTGCGAAACATCAATTAATATTCAACAATATGAGATTTTTAGCAATTATCCCTGCACGCTATGCCTCAACCCGATTTCCGGGAAAGCCATTGGCTGATATGGATGGAAAGCCGATGATTCAGCGTGTATATGAAAGAGTTTCAGAAGTTATCAGCAATGTATATGTTGCTACAGACGATACACGCATCGAAGAAGCAGTGAAAAGTTTCGGAGGAAACGTGGTTATGACTTCCGACAAGCACAAGAGCGGAACAGACAGATGCTATGAGGCTTTCACCAAAGTGGGCAACGAAAATGATATTATAATCAATATTCAGGGCGACGAACCTTTTATATGCAAGGAGCAAATAGAGGCTCTGATGCATTGCTTCGATTCGGAGGATGTTCAGATTGCTACTCTTGTGAAGCCTTTCCGCCCGGACGATGATTTCGAGACAGCTCTGTTCAATGCCAACAGCCCAAAGGTTGTTGTAAACAAAAATATGGAAGCGATGTATTTCAGCCGCTCAATTATTCCTTATATGAGGGGAAAGCATTTCAGTGAATGGCTGACGAATCACACATATTACAAGCATATAGGAATGTATGCTTACAGGGCTGATGTTCTGAAAGAAATTACATCTCTGCCTCAGTCTTCCCTGGAAATTGCCGAAAGTCTGGAACAGCTCCGCTGGCTGGAAAACGGATATAAAATCAAGGTTGGAATAACTAATCAGGAAACTATCGGTATTGATACTCCTGAAGATATGGAAAAGGCTATTGAGTTTCTCAAAAAGAATAAGTAAATGAGAGTTGATTAGATATCAGATTATGGTGTGTCAAAACACAAAAAATAAAACACAGAGGCACAAAGACACAGAGAATATTCATTGAATATGAATTAAATAAAGAACTCTGTATCTCTGTATCTCGGTGTCTCTGTGTTTAAATATATTTTGACACAACCTCATTTTGTCAACTGAAAAGTTATTGCTGAATACTGTTTCTCCTCCTGTTGCAATAACGCTCACATTGCAAACGAAGGTCATATCCAAGAAGAGCACCAAGGATGAAGTCTTCTTCGGGAGAAAGCATATTCAATGGTTTATCTGCTATCAATCCTATTGTGTGAAGACATTCCGAACGCCCGAAATAAATATTTACAGAATTCTTCCCTGCTTCCTGCCTTATATATTCTATACCCTGACTTTCCAAACGCTCCACAGCAATCGGTTCATAACACTTGTTGACAGTGTAGAGAACAAGGTTTCGTACTCCTTTCTTGAATTCATATATATGATTCAAAAGGACTTTTATTTCACCGGGTACACCACTGCTCAACATAACCATATAGCAATATCTCCTATATTTTAATGTCAACAAATTTCTGCTTTCAGAGTATTAACCCAATTCTCAATTCTTTCGGGTGTTTTGTCATCCTCATTCATTTCATCAAGTGCCAGTCCGACAAAACGGCCGCCGACAACTGCCGTAGAATCGTCATAAGTATAATCTGAGGCATCAACAGAACCGATGAATTTGCATCCTGTATTTTGAAGGTCATTGTAAATTGTGCCCAAGGCATCGCAGAATGTGTCACCAAATGAAGAGGAGTCGCCACATCCGAACAATGCTACTATTTTATCAGACAAATCCAGTTTTTGGATTTTAGGAAGGAAATCATACCAATCGTCCTGCAAATCTCCGGCTCCCCAGGTTGAGCTTCCTAGCAGCAATACTTCATATTTTCCCACATCTTCAGGCGAAGCTGAGGCTACGTTATGGACATCAGATCCGGGTACACCCAATTTCTCAGCTATTTTATTTGCCACTTCTTCTGTTACACCACCGGACGAACCGAAAAAAATTCCTGTTGTTTTCATAATTCTTTAACTTATTAAAAATGAGAACGGCCGCGATAAGGCAGAATTGCCGAAAATTATCACGGCCGTTTACCCTAAAACCATTATTTATTATCCAATGGCAAATTTCGTTTTTACAACAGGGCAAGGCAATACCTAGAAAAATGTATTTTCAGGTGCGAATATACCTGAATATTGTGGTTCGGACAGCCAAGCGTTTCCTCACACTATCAGTGAAGCTATGAACTGGATGAACAGAATAAGGAACACCATTGCTATCGGATACACTGTGGCATAGGCAATGCTCGGTGCTGAGCTGTCGGACATAGAATCTGCTGCTGCCAGACCCGGCGTACTTGTCATACCGCCGGCAATTGTTCCCAGCAAATCCAATATATTTATCTTGAATACATAATATCCGAATATCAATGCTATTATCATAGGAACCATAGTTATGGCAACTCCTACTCCGAATAATGTCCATCCGCTCTCCTGGAATGTGGAAATAAGATTTGTACCGGCTGAAGTTCCGACTTCAGAAAGGAACAATAGAAGTCCGAGCTGACGCAACAACTGGTTGGCCGAGCCTGACATGGTCCACATTATCGGTCCGGTCTTTCCTATTGCGCTGAGGATAAGAGCGACCATCAATATTCCTCCAGTCAATCCAGGTGAGAAACTGAAGCTGTCAGAGAATGAGATATTCATTTTACCGAAAAGAACACCCAACACGATACCTGCCGCTATCGGGAAAAAGTCTGTGTCGGAAAGTCGTTTTTCATCATTTCCAAGGAACTGACCCAATTCCTTGAGTCCTTCTTTCTCACCGGCTACCATAAGTTTATCACCTAATTTCAATGACAAATTAGGCTTTGGAGGCAAGTCGATACCGCTTCGGCGAACTCTGGTTACTGTACAGCCAAATGTTCCCTGCAAGTTCAGATGTCCAAGAGTCTTGTTCACAAGGTTTTTCTTTGTCACAAGCATTGACTGCAATTCTTGAGTTCCGACAAAAGGAATATCTTTATCGACTCTGCTTCCTACCAAAAGTCCAACCTGCTCCAAAGATTTGTCATTGCCGACAACACGAATCAAATCACCTTCAGAAAGTTTTGTAGTCGCCTTTGGCATTGATATATGGTCGCCTTGCTTCAGACGTGAAACAACCGCCCCGGTCATGCTTCGCAACTGCAATTGCGCCAATGTTCTGTTGAACACGGAATCATTCTCGACTCTGAATGTTGCAGCATGCAATGCAGGATACTGGCTCTTACGCTCAAATTCCAGTCTGTCTGCTTCCTGCTGCAAATCTATACGCAATATTTTGGGAAGAAGCTTGACAAACAGGATAACTCCGATTACGCCAAACGGATATGCAATACCGTATGCGATTGAGGCGGCTGAAGATTGTGTCGAGTCAATTGCTACTGCCAAACCTGGTGTACTGGTTAAGGCTCCGGCAATAAGACCGACCAAACTAGGAGTGTCTATATCAAACAAATATTTCAATCCCACACCTGTCAGACTGGCTGAGCCAACAATCAGCACGGCAAGAATAATCAAAGTCTTTCCCTTACTTTTGAACGAATCGAAAAAACCGGGACCCGCCTGAATACCAATAGTGAAAATAAAAAGCACCAGACCAATGTTCCCAAGTTCTTTTGGAATGACGACACCAAAATGGCCAAAGAACAAAGCGATGAAAATAACGGCTGAAATATCCAACGACAAGCCTTTAATCTTGATGCGTCCAAGGATAAATCCAAGAGCAATTATTAAAAACAAAGCAAAATAAGAAGTCTGCAAAAGTGATTCAAACATAACTATAAGAAACTTGAGTGAATAATATTCCGATGCAAAAATAATTGTTTTACAATACAAAACAAAGCTCTCCAAAACAAGTTGAGCCGTTTATTGTAGAAAAGCAAAAGTGTTCATACCTTTGCCGTGTTAATTAAGAATTCAAGTTTCGCCGGGTTCAATTTTTAGTTAACGAGTTGACAAGTTGACGAGTTAACAAGGTTTTCAGGATAATTATAAGAGATGTGAGATGTTTCTTTGACCTTGTCAACTTTTAAATTGTGCGACGAGCGAAACTTAAATAAATGATAAAAAAGGATGCAGCGATATTTTATTTATTTAAGCTACAATGGCAAAAGTTTTTGCGGATGGCAAATCCAACCTAATGCAATCACGGTTCAGGAAAGCATTGAAAATGCTTTGACTACGTTGTTACGAAAACCTGTTTCCATTGTCGGCGCGGGCAGAACCGATGCCGGAGTTCATGCAAAGCTTATGATTGCTCATTTCGATTGGGAAACTCCTATTGAGGATTTGGCATTTCTGGCAGAAAAGATGAACAGAATTCTCCCGAAGGATATTGCTATCCATAAGATTGTGCCGGTGCGTCCGGATGCTCATGCCAGATTCGACGCGACATCCCGCATTTATAAATATTATATTACAACAAAGAAGAATCCTTTCAATTACGAATTGTCCTATAAAATTCCCGGAACTCTGAACTTTGATGCAATGAACAAAGCTTGTTCCGTGCTCTTTGATTACATAGATTTTACCAGTTTCAGCAAATTGCATACTGACGTGAAGACCAATAACTGCAAAATATACAAGGCTGTCTGGGAGAAAGAAGGAGATTTGTGGGTTTTCACTATTTCGGCGGACAGATTCCTGAGAAATATGGTTCGTGCCATTGTGGGCACACTGATAGAAGTTGGAAGAGGAAAACTTGACGAAGCAGGATTGAGAAGGGTGATTGAGGCAAAAGACAGATGCGTTGCCGGAACTTCTGTTCCCGGTCATGCGTTGTTCCTGGTTGATGTTACTTATCCGGAAGATATCTTTATTTTATAAAACAGGATAATATATTTGAATGAAAAAAGTTTTTCATCAGGATGAAAATAAATTTTCATAATATATGAAACTTTTTTTCCATATAGATGAAAAAAGTTTTCCAAGACGAAAAAATTTCGTGAAAATATAAGATATTAATTTACAATATATTACAAGAAGCTTATTTATCTAAATATTTCAGACTAATTATTTCAGAAATCATATGTGGTTATTACTTGCATTTCTATCGGCATTCCTACTGGGATGTTATGAAATAAACAAAAAGATGTCATTAAACGGGAACGCCGTGATTCCCGTTCTGTTCTGCAACACTTTGGTTTGCAGTCTTATTTTTTTACCCTTCATTCTGTTGTCATTCTACACCGACGTTTTGAACAACACATCTTTTTATGTTCCGAAAGTGTCGTTTGAGACTCATGTGGCTGTGTTTATCAAGGCTGTCATTGTTCTGTCGTCATGGATTTCAGGATATTTTGCACTGAAGCATTTGCCGATAACATTGTCCGGACCAATTAAGGCTACTCAGCCAGTGCTGACTCTGCTTGGAGCTTTAATCATTTTTGGTGAAAGATTGAATCTGTATCAGTGGATTGGTGTGGCATTTGCCGTAGCATCATTTTATCTGCTTTCTGTTTCGGGTAAAAAGGAAGGTATAAAATTTACAAGCAACAAATGGATATTTCTGACTATTCTGTCTGTGTTGCTGGGAACATGTAGCGGATTATACGACAAGCATCTGATGGGCGACCTTGATGTGATGACTGTCCAGGTGTGGTTCAATGTATATCAGTGCATCATTATGTGTTTCATATTGATGTTTCTTTGGTATCCGCGCCGTAAACAAACAACTCCGTTTGTATGGAGATGGAATATTCTTTTCATCTCGGTATTCATTTGCCTTGCGGACTGGATATATTTCTATGCCCTGAGTTTTCCGGATTCAATGATTTCCATTATCTCAATGATACGCCGCAGCAATGTTCTTGTTACTTTTGCTGCCGGAGCCTTGCTCTTCCATGAAAAAAACTTAAAGAGCAAAGCCTTGGATTTATTGCTTGTATTAATTGGAATGATATTCCTATATTTGGGAACAAAATAAGAACAATTGAAATGAAAAAATTATTGATAACAATGTTTGCCAGCGTGGTAACATTAGGCTCATATGCTCAAGATATAAACAATTTGTTTCGCCAAATGCCTGACCAATATATTCCCCAACTGGAAAATGCTTGGCGAAAAGATATAACAGATTTATATAACGAAGGAAAAGATGCTTCATTGAAGAATAATATGAACGGGACATCGGTCCTGGAATTGATGAATGAGGATTATCTCCGCCTGAAGGCAACCGAACGTACTCGCATCGAGATGCGCCGCCTTCCTCTAATCAACAATACTTATGTGATTTGCATGGTGACGACATATTTCGGTCCTGTTGCTGACAGCAAAGTGGAATTCTTCTCAACAGACTGGAAACCTCTCAACACAGGCGACATAATAAATCTGGCTAAAAGAGATGATTTCTTCAAAGCTGACAACGACACAACATCAATTGCATGGCAGGAAGTAAACAGTTTTGCTGATTTCGATTTAATCGAATACAGACTTGATGAAAATGAGCCGACGCTAACAGCAATTTACAATACTCCTGAATATTTGCCTAAAGAAATGCTGGATAAAATCAATGCTTTTATAAAGAGCAAAGAGAAGAAATATACTTGGAAAAACTCTAGATTTGAGTGATTGACTCAGATACAAGTTGACAAGGAGACAAGTTAACAAGGTTTTTAGATAAAATTATAAAGTTACAGCTGTTTTGCCCTTGTCAACTTGTCTCTGATGCCTTGTTAACTTTTTATTTGTCTGCCGGATAAACCACCCCTAACTGACGACGCACCTCATCAATTATTTCAATGGTTATAAGAGAATTCTTATGGCTGTTTATTTCAGACTCACGTTTCCCTGAAAGAACACAATTGATAAATTCCTCTACCTCATAGAAATATTCATCGTGCACAGTTGGCATGGAAATATCTTCCGGTTCGTTTTGCTCACCTTTTCCTGATGCGGCGGCAGCGCGAGGCTGGAATTCAACTTTACTGATTATATTAATCCTGTCGAGGGTAATGTTTCCATCCTCACCTTGTATTTCTGTCGGAAGAGAAGAATTGGCTATCTTGGAATAAAGCACAGTTGCATTGAGTCCGTCGTATTCGAAATTCACTGCGCCCTGCCCGTCAACTCCAGTATGAAGCAAAACTCCGCTTGCGTCTATCTTTGAAGGGCGGCCGAAAAGCACAACCATTGGATAAACAGTGTAAACACCGATATCCATCATAGCTCCGTTGGAGAATTCCGGCTTGAAGGCATTGAGAACTATTCCTTCCTTGAATTTATCATATCTTGACGAGTATTGGCAATAAGAAGAGAAATATCGTCTTAAAGTTCCTGCACGATTAATATTCTTCATTACCGAAAGGAAATTAGGAGTCAATGTCGGCTTCATTGCTTCCATCAAAGTTACTCCATACTTCTCTGATGCTTCAATCATGCGCGAAACTTCCGCTGCATTAGATGCCATCGGCTTCTCACACAAAACATGCTTCCCGTGCTGCATACACAATATACTTTGCTCGGCGTGCTTAAAATTTGGTGATGCTATATACACAGCATCAATCAAATCGCTTGCAGCCATTTCTTCAAGAGATGTGAATGTATGTGGTATATTATATTTCTCCGCAAAAGCATCAGCTGTTTCCTGACTACGGGAACAAACTGCTGCCAGTTCAAAACGCTCGTCTTCACGAGCTCCTTTTATAACCCAATCAGTTATAAAATTTGTTCCTACAACTCCAAATCTTACCTTTTTCATAATACTTTTCTTACAAAGATATAAAAGATTTAATACATTTGCCGAAAACAAACATTATCTCAAATGAAGTATATATTAATTTGCCTTGGCTTGATTATGAGCATTTCGTCATATAGCCAGTCCTTATGTCTGCCGGAAATTTCTACATGTATTATAACACCTGAAGATAGAGCTTCGTTTTTAGTAAGCCATTATTGGGATTTATATCCTTTTAATGCTGAACCTTTGCCGGAAGATACAACTGAGCAAGCTATGGTAAATTATATTGACCTGTTTCGCCTTGTAAGCAAAGAAGAAGCTATGCAGTCACTAAAAAGCACTATGACTAGGGCTGCCAATTCCGAAAAAGATGTTTTTACTTTCTACAATCTGTTTGAGAAATATCTTTATGATTTGGATTCTCCAATGAAAAATGAAGAAATGTTTATTCCTGTTCTCGAAGCTTTCATTGATTCAAAAGTAATTAGCGAAGACGATAAAATAAGACCGGCTTATTTGCTGGAAATGGCTAAGAAGAATAGAATAGGCACGATTGCGGCAAACTTCGGCATTTGCATGAATAACGATGAGAAATCTATGCTGCACAATCTGCCTGATAAAATAACCATTATGTATTTCTATGACCCGGGTTGCGACGAATGCGGCTTGTTTACTGAAAATCTCAGAAACAACAGCACTGTATCAAGGCTCCAGAAAGAAAACAAACTGCAGATTCTGGCTGTTTATACAGGCAATAACAAATCTTTGTGGGATGAATATAGGATGAATATTCCTGAAGATTGGATAAATTGCTATGACTATAATATGGATATAGAAAATAATGCTCTTTATGATATAAAGGTGTTCCCTACTATATATTTATTGGATAAGGACAAGAGCATTATTCAGAAGGGAACTGATTTGAACAGTATTATTAAGTTCTGTCTTAATTATAAGTAAAGTTGACAAGGCTTCAGAGACAAGTTGACAAGAAAATGAATTGACTTGTTAACTTGTTCCTGAAGCCTTGTCTTCTATATTACTCTTACTTTCTGAAAGGAGCTTTTACAACAACTGCTTTCAATTTCTTGTTGCGAACCTGAATATAAATTTCAGAGCCGACTTTTGAGCAGTCAGTGCGAACATAACCCATGCCAATACCTTTTTTCAGAACAGGAGACATTGTTCCTGATGTAACAACACCTATTTCATTACCTTCTGCATCAACAACAGGATAGCCATGACGAGGAATACCTTTTTCCTGCAACTCAAAAGCACAAAGTTTGCGGGCAACGCCTTCTTTCTTCTGTCTTTCAAGCTCAGCTCTGTTTGTAAAGTTCTTGCCATCTACAAATTTAGTTATCCATCCAAGACCGGCTTCAATAGGAGAAGTTGTGTCGTCAAGGTCATTTCCGTAAAGGCAGAAGCCCATTTCAAGGCGAAGAGTATCGCGTGCGCCCAATCCGATTGGCTTGATTCCTTCTGGCTTTCCTGCCTCAAAGATTGCATTCCAAATTGTCATTGCATCCTGAGGATAGAAATATAATTCGAAACCACCGGCACCTGTATATCCTGTATTAGAAATTATCACATTTTTGCAGCCTGCAAATTCGCCTGTAGTAAATGCATAATAAGGAATAGCAGACAAATCAACCGGAGTAAGACGCTGAAGAACTTCCAAGGCTTTCGGACCTTGGATAGCCAACTGAGCAGTGCGGTCAGAAGAGTTTTCAAGTTCAGCTCCAACAGTATTATGGCTTACACACCATTCCCAGTCTTTATCAATGTTTCCGGCATTAACTACCAGCAGATATTTTTCCGGTTCATAATGATAAACCAGCAAATCGTCAACGATTCCACCTTTTTCATTAGGGAAACAAGTATATTGAGCCTTTCCGATAGGAAGAATAGAGGCATCATTTGATGTTACCGACTGAATAAATTCCAATGCTTTCGGACCTTTAACCCAAAATTCGCCCATATGAGAAACGTCGAACACGCCCACGCCGTTTACAACGGTCATATGTTCATCAATAATTCCGGAATATTCAATAGGCATATTAAAGCCTGCAAATTCGTGCATTTTTGCTCCTAAGGCAATATGCACATCGGTGAATGGTGTTGTTTTCATAAAATAGATATTATTTTTAGTTTTTAAGTTTTTAAGTTTTTGAGTTTTTGAGTTATTGAGTTTTACTGTTTCCAGTTTCCTCGATTTATTTTGCAGCCAGTCGGCTGATGTTTACAACTGTTTCCATTGCCTTTTCCAATGATTTGACCGGAAGGAATTCATATCGGCCATGGAAGTTCAAGCCGCCGGCAAAGATGTTAGGACAAGGCAATCCCATAAATGATAATCTTGCTCCATCTGTTCCGCCACGGATAGGTTTGATAAGAGGAACAACTCCAGCCTCTTCCATTGCAGATTTAGCCAAATCGATTATTTCCATACGAGGTTCAACAACCTCACGCATGTTATAATACTGATCCTTCACAACAGCAACTGTTGAGCCCGGATATTTCATATTCATAACATTAACCAATGCCTGAATATATTCTTTTCTCTTTTCAAATGTATTACGATTATGGTCACGGATAATATAAGAAAGTGAAGCTTTCTCAACTGTTCCGCTCATACTAGTCAAATGATAGAAACCTTCATAACCGGTTGTATGCTCAGGACGCTGCTCAGCAGGAAGCATCATTGCAAATTCAGCAGCAATCTGGGCAGCATTCACCATCTTGTCTTTCGCATAACCAGGATGAACATTCAAGCCTCTGAAGCAAACATTTGCAGAAGCAGCATTGAAGTTCTCAAATTCCAACTCGCCAATCTGTCCGCCATCAATAGTATAGGCAAATTCACAGCCAAACTTCTCAACATCGAAATGGTCTGCGCCTTCTCCTATCTCTTCATCAGGTGTAAACGCAATGCGAATTTTTCCGTGTTCCACTTCCGGATGCTCTTTCAAATAAGCCATTGCTGCGATTATTGAAGCAACGCCGCCTTTGTCATCCGCACCAAGAAGAGTTTTTCCGTCAGTAACAATTATATCCTGACCGATATAATCATTTATTTCAGGGAATTGTTCCGGAGAAAGAACAATATTTTCTTCTTCATTTAATATTACATTACCGCCTTCATATTTTAAAATACGAGGATTTACATTCTTTCCTGACATATCCGGACTTGTATCCAGATGAGCAATGAATCCGATTACCGGAACTTGCTTCTCTGTGTTGGCTGGCAATGTTGCCATAAGATAGCTCTTGTCATCCAGAGAAATATCTTCCAGTCCCAATGCTGAAAGCTCTTCAACCAAAGCTTCGGCGAATACACGCTGACCAGGAGTACTAGGTGTTGTTCCTGTTGTAACATCAGACTGTGTATCAAAAGTTACATATTTAAGGAAACGATCTACAACTGTCATTTTATTTACATTTTGATTATAATTCCTATGGTCTAAAGGTAAGTATTGCGGTTCAATCTACCAAATTTTAAGGAAGGATAATAAAAAAACACGGAAACTCTGTGTTTTTATGTTGACAAATAACATCGGATAAGTCAATCATAACCACAACACAGAATCTCCGTATTATCAGTATATATGTATAACCGGCTTATATCAAAGCCCGGATTTCTTCAATTAAAAGCAGCTGCTTCCGTCGAAACAGTGTGTACAAACTTTGCATTTAGGCAAGCCGATTGCTTCAATTAATGTTTCGAGAGTGTTGAATTTCAATGAGCTCAAGCCGAAACGGTCTGCAATGATTTGTACCATCTTCTTATATTCAGGTGAATCAGTAGTTGCGTATTTATCAAGATTCTTGTTTTCATCACCTTCAAGTTCCTTGATTATGCGACGTGTGATCAATTCCAAATCGCCCTTAGAAGAAGTAAATCCGATAAACGGACAACTGTAAATCAATGGAGGACAAGCAATACGCATGTGAACTTCTTTTGCTCCATAATCATAAAGAATCTTCACATTGTCGCGAAGCTGTGTTCCACGAACGATTGAATCGTCACAGAACAACAGACGTTTTCCTTCAAGCATTGAGCGGTTAGGAATAAGCTTCATCTTAGCTACCAAAGAACGTAATTCCTGGTTGCTAGGAGTGAAACTGCGTGGCCATGTCGGAGTGTACTTAGCAATAGCACGGTGATAAGGAACGCCCTTGCCTTCTGCATATCCCAAAGCCATACCAACTCCTGAATCAGGAATACCACATGCACAATCCACTTCTGATTCATCTTTCTGTCCCATCTTGAATCCGCTCTGGAAACGAACGTCTTCAACATTGCGTCCTTCGTAGCTTGAAACAGGGAATCCGTAATATACCCAAAGGAAAGAACATATTTGCATCTTTTCGTTAGGCTTACGAAGCTGTTCCAGACCTTCGGCAGTCATTTTGATGATTTCTCCAGGTCCAACATATTTATCGATTTCAAAATCCAAGTTAGGCAAACTTGAAGATTCACTTGTCGCTGCATAAGCGCCTTCTTTCTTACCGATAATTATAGGAGTTCTTCCCCATTTGTCGCGCGCAGCAATAACTGCATCTTCTGTAAGAAGCAACATAGAGCAAGAACCTTTGATACGGTTGTAAACATTTTCTATGCCTTCAACAAAATCCTTACCCTGAGTAATCAATAACGCAACAAGCTCCGTTGGATTTGTCTTTCCTGAACTCAATTCAGAAAAATGCATATTAGCCTCCAGCAATTCCTTTTCCAACTCATTAATGTTGTTAATCTTTGCAACTGTTACAATTGCGAATTTTCCTAAATGAGAATTGATAACAATCGGCTGCGCATCATTGTCACTTATAATACCAATACCGGCATTACCTTTGAATTTTGGAAGATTTGCCTCAAATTTAGTACGGAAATATGAGTTTTCCAGATTATGGATAGAACGAATGAACCCTGATTCTTTATCGTATGTAGCCATACCACCACGACGGGTTCCTAAATGAGAATTGTAGTCAGTGCCATAGAATAGGTCTGTAGCACATGACGACTTTGAGATAGTACCGAAAAAACCACCCATTGTTTTTATTTCTGTTTTGAATTTACGGGTGCAAAGTTACAAAAAAGCAAAAAATATTCAATAACAACAATGGTTATAGTTTAAACTCAATTTCACGAATTAAACACTTTTTGTTTCTCCTTTTAAAACAAATAACAATTTAAGTATTCAGTTATTTAGTTTTATAGTTTGTAAGTTTATTAGTTTATACGTGTCTGATTGAGTAAAAAATATCGATTCACCTAGGTGGATTAATCAGCTCACCTGGGTGAATCGATTGAACCACCTAGGTGAATCGGTTGGCTCACCTAGGTGGTTTAATAATTAGGATAAAATAATCCGTACTTATTATTATTAATTCCTTATAAAGGAATAAATGTGAATCCCCACAAATAATCTTTATTAGCCGGCAATGTATATTGAGGTTCCGGACGAGCGCCCCAGCTGTCGAATCCGCCAACTCCCTGCTGACGATAATCTACGCAAACTTCAACGAAATTACGATGTTCAACATGATTTATATGATGCTGACGGCGCAACACGTTCTTTGCTTCTTCCTCGTTGTGGTTGGCAACTTGTTCCGGAGTGAGATTTCCCCACTGTCGTGGCAATGCAACTTGTTCCTCATCATCAAAATCCTCAACTGAATTTCTCAGGGCATTAAATTCAATGAGGCTGTCAGCCTTGATAAGAAGACCTTTCTTGCCATTCACAGTAAGTTTCAACCATCTTGTGTCAGTGCGATGTCCATTTTCCTGAGGACGAACATATGGGAAATACATATCTTCGGCAGTAGTCTTGTAAACGCCTACCGGACTTCCGGTATTGCGGTCGCAATAGTTTTCGCCCGGACCACGTCCGAAATATTCTACCTTATTCATTTCGGCAGGCAAACGGAATCTCACACCAATACGTGGAACATTAAGCTTCGATGCTTCGGCACGTGCAGCCTCACGACCAGGAGAGAATGTTGCTGTGCGAGTTTCCTCAGACATTTCTGTTGAGTTTTCAGTAAGCTCGGTTGATGTGAAATGTGCACGGACATTAACCGCTCCGCTAGGATAAACAGTATAATTCATCACATAAAGATTTCCTGCCGGCAAAAGATAGCAAACAGAAAGAACTGCATTTTCTCCGTCTTTCTTCAATGTAGCTTCTGTGACATTGAAATCCTTGCTGCTCTGTTTCCAGATTTGTTCGCGTTTTGGCTGCTGGCTTCCATAATCATTATCATTTGGTCCACGCCAGAAGTTAGGCTGAACGCCGAAACCTTCAGCAAAATATTCTGCTCCCTTCACCTTATATGAAGTAACAATTCCTTTTGACTTGTCAAATACAAATGAAAGGCGTGATGAAGTGACAGAAAGTAAATCGCCCGAAGTTGAGCATTTCAGTTCAGGTCCGTTTGTTTTGAGTGCCGACACCGGTGATTCAATAGGCAAACGGAACTGCTCCTGTGCAATGACATGACCGGCAGGAACTCCAGGTTCGTCATAAACTGAAACTACACTGAAATTCACAAAATATTCTGTATCTGCTTTCGGTTTCAGACGAAAAACAGCCGGAACATTAAGCTCGGCAGACTGCTGCGGCTCAATGTCAAGTGAAATCTTGTTGTTGTCAATAGTTTTTCCATTAGCCGAAACAGTATATACAATCATATATTTCTTCAGATTCGTAAAATAGAAGCGGTTTTTGACTGCAAATTTTCCGGCAGCCAAATCCACCGGTTCAAATGCCACGTTCTGATGTGAATATTTCACTTCAGTCATAGCCGGATGCGGAGTGCGATCAGGACTTACAATACCATTACACAAAAAGTTTCCATCGCTTGGAGCATTCACACCATAGTCACCACCGTAAGCATAGTATTCTCGTCCGTTTTCATCAACTTCAAGGAATCCCTGGTCAACCCAGTCCCAGATAAATCCACCTTGCAAATTAGGATATTTATAAATGGCTTTCCATTGATTGTTGAAGCTTCCTGTTGAATTGCCCATTGCATGAGCATATTCCGACGGAACGACAGGACGGTCACTTCCTTCCTTTCCTATTTTCTCCAGCCAGTTTGCGTCCGGATATTGAGGAACGTACATATCAGTGTTCCATTCCCACAATGCACGCTCATAGTTAACCGGACGGTTCATCATATCTTTTTCCTTATTCTTTATATATAAATATGTCTGATAGAAGTTGTAACCGTTTCCGGCTTCGTTGCCAAGAGACCAGAACGTAAGAGAAGCATAGTTCTTGTTTCTTTCATACATATTCATTGTTCTGTCCATATGAGGTTTCAGCCATTCAGGATTATTACCCAAAGTTCCGCCTTTCCTCAAATTATAATACATACCATGAGACTCAATGTTTGCCTCGTCATAGACATAAAGTCCATATTCATCACAAAGAGAATAGAACTTGCGGTCCTGAGGATAATGACACAGACGCACGGCATTGATATTATTCTTCTTCATGATTTCGAAGTCCTTGCGCATTGTTTCTTCTGAAACATAATGTCCGGTCTTAGGATCATGCTCGTGAATGTTTACACCTTTGAACTTGACCGGCTTGCCATTGAACAGGAAAACATTATATGGTCTGCCATTAGCATCCTTTTCTTCTGTTTGAGCCATTTCCATACGGCGGAATCCTACACGGAAAGGAACAACCTCAACAACCTGGTCGCCATTCTTCACCGTCATAAGAAGTTTGTACAGAGAAGGTGTTTCCGCACTCCATTTCTCTACGGCAGGAATAACAGCGTCGAAAGAAGCACGCTGAACACCATATGGGCTCACCCAAATATCCTTTTCTTCAGAAACTACTGTTTTTCCATCCTTGTCAATCAATTCATAACAAGCAGTGAGTTGCTGTGACTCAGTCATAGAGTTCTTCAAATCAACACCAAGGCGGAAAATTCCATTTTCATATTTATCATCAAGAGTTGAAACTACGTGAAAATCCTGTATAGCGGTTTTCGGTTGTGACCACAAGAATACATCTCTTTCTATTCCACTAATACGCCAAAAGTCCTGGCATTCCAGATAAGAGCCTGTGCTCCATCTGAAAATCTTCAAGGTAAGAACATTCTTTCCTTCATTGATATAAGGGTTTATACGGAAAACAGCAGGGTTCTTGGAGTCCTCGCTATATCCGACTTCTTTTCCATTCAGATAAACATACAATCCTGATTTCGCTCCACCTACATACAAGTATATATCACGATTGTTCCACGATGAAGGTATTTCAATATCTCTCCTATATACACCGACAGGATTCTCCTCCGGCAATGTTGGCGGCATTGGATTGCGCGGTTTGAATTCATAGCCATGATTTGTATAAATAGCAGTACCGAAACCCTGACGTTCCCAGTTGCCCGGAACTTTAATGTCTTTCCAGGAAGATGTGCTTACTGAAGGATCTGTTATATTCTCAAGCAAATCCTTGTAGCCATCAACAAAATAGAACTTCCATGTTCCGTTCAGAGAAGAATAATAAGGACTATTCTCGTAACGCAAAGTCAAGGCAGAGGCTTTGTCCGGATAACTCATAAAATCCGATCGCGGCGCTTCCTTGTTGACTGCCACTGTCTGGATATCTTTCCAATATGGCAATTTTTCGTTTTCAGACATTGCTGAAGTTATCGAAGCAAAACTGATAATTCCAGACAACATCAAAGTGCTAACTGAGTGTTTCATGTTAAATTTATATGTTTGTTTAATGTAGTTATGCGCTATTATTAAATACAGACAAGGTTCAGTTGGCATACAATCATTTTTGCACAATCAACTGAACCTTGCAACTACACAAAATTATCTTGCAGCGAAATAAGTAGAATATCCTTCTGCAACTTGTTTGAATGCCATAGCACCTGCAGCATTAAGTTCTACATCCATCTTTCCACCGTCAGGCAAAAACATAACGACGTTTTCTTCATCCTTAAACTGCATCAAATCAAAAGATTTACCATCAGCATTTACGCTCCAAGTCTTGTTTTCATTGTTATAAACCAAATCCATAGTAGCTTTTTCACCTTCTTTCTGAATATGGTAACCGTTCTCCTTTGTTTCTACCAGGAAAGTGCCATTGGATGTTTCTACATTCTTAACACTTCCAACATCCGCTACAGGATTATTTCCGCCCCAAAATTCAATTGAGTTAAACAAAATAGCATCAAAAAATATTGTTACTTCATAAACAGGAATAATCCAAAAAGCGAAAAAGATAAGTTCATTAACGAACTTATTGTCAACACTCTTATTCCAAGAAAGCAACTTGTTTGTCAAAGCAAATGGTCCAATACAAGAAGAAAGCAAAATGCTGGAACCCAAAGTTGCGGCAATCAACATCAAAAAATTTCTCTTTTTCATACTAGTATATTTTTAATGATAAATATTAGCGAAGATAGAAAATATCTTTATCATATATGTATCTTTGCAAAAGAATTTAAACTAAATAGTATGATTTCAGTAGATGCACTAACTGTTGAATTTGGAGGCTTCACTCTGTTTGATGATATATCATTTGTAGTAAATAAAAAAGACCGTATAGCTCTGGTTGGGAAAAACGGTGCAGGAAAATCAACTTTACTGAAGATTTTTGCAGGAATTCAATCTCCAACTTCCGGTAGTATCAGTATTCCTAAAGACATAACTATAGGCTATTTGCCACAGCATATGCAACTGAAAGACACACGCACGGTAAAAGAAGAGGCTGAATTGGCTTTCGAGCATATCCATGAGATGGAAAAAGACATCGAAAAGCTCAATCTGCAACTTGCTGAGCGCACGGACTATGAATCAGAAGAATATCAGAAACTGATTGATGACGTAACACATCTTACTGAACGTTTCCAGATGATGGGCGGCAACAACTATCATGCGGAACTGGAACGTACTTTGATTGGTTTGGGATTCAGCCGTGATGATTTCGGCAGACTTACTTCCGAATTCAGTGGCGGATGGAGAATGCGTATCGAATTGGCAAAGCTGCTGCTTCGCCGTCCGGATGTCCTTCTTCTCGACGAGCCTACAAACCATCTTGACATTGAATCTATCCAATGGCTTGAAAACTTCATCGCCACAAGAGCTAATGCAGTCATACTAGTTTCGCACGACCGTGCCTTTATCGACAATACAACCACACGCACTATTGAAATCGAATTAGGACACATCTATGATTACAAAGTAAAATATTCAGAATATGTGGTTCTGAGAAAAGAACGTCGTGAACAACAATTAAGAGCTTACGAAAATCAGCAGAAAAAGCTTGCTGATACGGAGGCTTTCATCGAACGTTTCCGCTATAAGGCAACTAAATCTACTCAGGTGCAGTCCAGAATTAAACAGCTTGAAAAGATTGAACGAATTGAGGTTGATGAAGTTGATACAGCTATGCTTAACCTCAAGTTCCCTCCTGCCCCACATTCCGGCTCTTATCCGGTTATAGCAGAAGAGGTGAGCAAAAGCTACGGTAATCATGTTGTTTTCGAGCATGTAAACCTTACTATCCGCAGAGGAGAAAAAGTTGCTTTTGTCGGCAAGAATGGTGAAGGTAAATCTACTCTCGTGAAGTGTATAATGAACGAAATAGAATATGGCGGAAATCTGAAACTCGGCCATAACGTAAAAATAGGATATTTTGCGCAAAACCAGGCGCAGCTGCTGGATGACAACATGACTGTGTTCGACACGGTGGATTATGTTGCCCAAGGTGATATCCGCACCAAAATCAGAGACATACTTGGTGCATTCATGTTTGGCGGCGAAGCTTCTGAAAAGAAAGTAAAAGTGCTTTCCGGAGGTGAGCGCAGTCGCCTTGCCATGATCCGCCTGCTGCTTGAGCCGGTGAACCTTCTTATCCTCGACGAGCCTACAAACCATTTGGATATGCGCTCAAAAGATGTATTGAAAAATGCGCTTAAAGAATTTGACGGAACTGTGATAGTTGTATCTCACGACCGTGAATTCCTTGACGGATTGGTTGAGAAAGTTTATGAATTCGGTAACAAACGCGTTGTTGAACATCTTGGAGGCATTTACGACTTTTTGGAAAAGAAAAAGCTGGCAAATTTGCAAGAGCTTGAAAGAACATCACAATCTGCCTCAAGCAATGTTGCTGCCGACAATCAGCCTTCTCAGAATAAATTATCATACGAAGCCCGCAAGGAATGGAGCAAAGCTGTGAAGAAACTGGAAAAAGCAGTAGCCGAAGCAGAACAAAAAATCGCAGATATTGAGAAATCAATTGCCGATATCGAAGCCCGACTTGCAACACCGGACGGAGCATCAGACACAAATCTATATTCAGAATATTCCGAAAAGAAAAAAGCTCTTTCAGCAGCAATGGACGAATGGACAGAAAAAACAATGGAGCTGGAAGAAATGCAATCACAGGGATAAAAACAGGCAATAAATATCAGAAAATTCTGTAATAGTTGCCCAAAAGTCCTTATTTTTGTAGGAGAATAATAAACGCAAAAACTTAAAACCAAGCATATGTTAACTCAAATTATCAACGGCCTTATCCTTACACCACAGGGATGGCTCAAAGATGGTTCAGTTCTGATTCAGGACAACAAGATTCTTGAAGTTACGAATTGCGACCTAGCAATTGTTGGTGCCACTTTAATTGATGCCAAAGGAATGTATATAGTTCCCGGAGGAGTAGAAATACATGTTCATGGTGGTGGCGGACGCGATTTTATGGAAGGCACAGAAGATGCTTTCCGTGCTGCCGTTAAAGCCCATATGCAACACGGAACAACAAGTATTTTCCCTACTTTATCATCTTCTACAATCCCCATGATTCGTGCGGCTGCCGAAACTACAGAAAAACTTATGGCAGAAAAAGACAGTCCTGTGTTGGGACTGCACCTCGAAGGTCATTATTTCAACATGAAAATGGCTGGAGGACAAATGCCTGAAAATATCAAAAATCCGGACCCGGAAGAATATATTCCGCTATTGGAAGAAACTAACTGCATCAAACGTTGGGACGCAGCGCCGGAACTTCCCGGAGCAATGCAGTTCGGAAAATATATTACATCAAAAGGTGTGTTGGCTTCAGTAGGTCACACTCAGGCTGAATATGAAGATATTTATACTGCTTATGAAGCCGGCTACACTCACGCAACGCATTTCTATAATGCAATGCCTGGTTTCCACAAACGCAGGGAATACAAATATGAAGGAACTGTAGAAAGTATTTATCTGATTGACAACATGACTGTGGAAGTTGTTGCAGACGGCATTCATGTTCCTCCGACAATCCTGAGACTTGTTCACAAAATCAAAGGTGTTGAACGCACTTGTCTGATTACAGACGCTCTTGCCTGTGCAGCAAGCGACAGCGACACTGCTTTTGATCCACGTGTCATAATCGAAGACGGCGTTTGCAAACTTGCCGACCGTTCTGCCCTTGCCGGAAGTATTGCTACAATGGACAGACTTATCAGAACTGTTGTTCAGAAAGCTGAAATTCCACTGGAAGATGCAATCCGAATGGCTTCTGAAACTCCGGCAAAGATAATGGGTGTTTATGACAGAAAAGGCTCATTACAGAAAGGTAAAGACGCTGATATTATGGTTCTGGACAAGGATTTGAATGTCCGCGCTGTTTGGGCGATGGGTAAACTTGTTGAAGGAACTAACAAACTGTTTTAATAACTTAAGTTTCGCAAGCTCGATTTGTAGATAACAAGTGGACAAGGCTTCAGAGACAAGGGGAAAAAACCTTGTCAACTCGTTCCCTTGTTAACTTGTCAACTCATCAACAAAAATCTCAACCTTGCGAAACTTGAAAAAATTAATGCCTATGCTTACTCAAATTATAAACGGTCAGATACTGACTCCTCAAGGTTGGCTCAACGACGGTTCAGTCCTTATAAGCGACGGTAAAATCCTTGAGATTACAAATAGTGATTTAGCTGTTATCGGAGCTAAAGTAATTGACGCCAAAGGAATGTATATCGTTCCAGGATTCGTTGCCATGCATGTGCACGGTGGCGGTGGTTATGATTACAAACAAGCAACTGAAGAAGCATTCGAAGCTGCCACAAAAGCTCATCTGAATCATGGAGCAACAACTATATTCCCGACTATATCATCATCTTCTTTCGCCACTCTCAAACAGGCTGTGTCTGTTTGCGAAACAAAAATGAAAGAAAAAGGCAGTACAATTCTAGGTCTTCATATCGAAGGTCCGTATTTGAACCCTAAAATGGCGGGAAATCTCTTTGCTGAAGATATAAAAGGAATCGACAAAGCTGAATATACAGAACTTATCGAAAGCACTGATTGCATAAAACGCTGGGATATCAGTCCGGAACTGGAAGGTGCTCACGAATTCGCACAATATACACGATCAAAAGGCATCATGACAGCTATCACTCACACCGAAGCTGAATATGATGATATAAAGGCTGCTTATGCATCCGGCTTCACTCACGCTGCACATTTCTATAATGCAATGCCCGGATTCCATAAGCGCCGTGAATATAAATATGAAGGCACAGTGGAAAGTGTATATCTGATGGACAACATGACTGTTGAAGTAATTGCCGACGGAAGACATTTGCCTTCAACTATTATCAGACTTGTCTATAAAATCAAGGGCGTTGAACGCACTTGCCTTGTTACTGACGCTTTGGCTTATGCAGCATGTAAAAATCCTGATGTTGATCCAAGATTTGTCATAGAAGATGGCGTTTGCAAATTAGCAGACCATTCGTCTTTGGCCGGTAGTCTTGCCACAATGGACAAGCTTATTCAAACTGTAGTAAAAGCAGGTATTCCTTTCTCTGACGCAGTGAGAATGGCTTCAGAAACTCCGGCAAAACTAATCGGTGTTGACGACAGAAAAGGTTCATTGCAGAAAGGTAAGGATGCAGATATTCTTATTTTCGACAGAAATCTGAATCTGCGTGCCGTATGGTCAATGGGAAATTTGGTTGAAGAAGCAAATACTTTGATATAAGTTGACGAGATTTCAAGGACAAGTTGACAAGGATTTTACCTTGTCAACTTGTTTTTTTGTCAACTTGCCAACCGAATCCCGGTTTACTTTGCCATCAACCCAATCGACTCAATATATTCCTTCTGAGGAGTACAATTCTCAAAACGACAGTTTTCGATAAAATCCATCATCGCTTTCCTGACGATTTCCTGGTCAGGACGCGCTGCCTGAATTTCTTTGTAAGTACTTCTTGCCGTTTCTGAAAATGCAACAATCTTTTCCCAATTTTCCGGCATTGTAATTCCCATCATACATGAATCATCTTTCTTCTTGTATGGCCAGAATGTCCATCCGATATTGTTTTCTTCCATCACCTTACAGAAAGCAGATTGCCATTCAAACGTATTATGTCCTATCTCACCCATATACATAGGAAGATTCACGCTGTCGCGGAAAGCAATATAACTTCTTATAGCCTCAGCAGTAGAATCACCACCGTAACGATGGCAAGTATACATCAGTTTATCGTCATACGAAGCATCTGTAAAAACAGAGAAATTGCTGTTCCACTGAGGAGCTCCAAGAAGAATGATATGATTGTTATCCACTTCACGAATAGCCTTCACTGCACGTTTATGCAAAGGCTCAAGTTTTGCATTCAATTCATCGGCATTTTCAAAATAATGGGCAATTGGCTCATTAATCAATTCATATCCGAGAATCACTGCCTCATCCTTATATCGTTCAGCAATTTTCTTCCATATATCACAGAACAGCTGCTGGCTTTTCTCACTTTCAAACAGCCAAGGATAGCCATAGCTGTCATCAATGTTATCTCCAGTCTGTCCGCCCGGAGCATCATGCATATCCAATATCAGATATAAATTATTGTCACGGCACCAATTTACCACACTGTCCACACGTGCAAATCCGTCCTGAGCGGAAGTCAATCCCATATAATCCTCATCCGTAAACAATTTGTAATGGAAAGGAAGGCGGATTGTATTTGCTCCCGTAGAAGCAATATATTCAATATCTTTTCGGGTGATATAATTATCCTTGAACTGTTTCCAGAAATCAGCTGTAAAATCCGGACCGACAAGTTCCGAGAACATAATATTTATAAAACTTGCAGAGTTTGTTTTCGTAAACCCAAACATATAACCTTCCGGATTCAGCCAATTCCCCAGATTTGTTCCCTTTATAAACAGTTTTTCTCCATCCGGTTTAATCAAATCCGGTCCTTGAACGCGAACAAAAGCTTCTTCCGGAACAACCTTTTCTGTTTCCTGCTGCACAGGCTGCTGGCATGAAAACATGGCAGAAGCAAGCATAACTGACAATAATATCTTTTTCATAAGATGTAATTTAAGTTAAGTTTCGCAAGTTGCTCAACTTAAAAGTAAACAAGGCTTCAGATACAAGTTGACAAGATCAGAACACCTGTAATTTCACAAATTATTATCCAAAAATCCTGTTAACTTGTCTTCTTGTCAACTCGTTATCTGGAAATTGAGCTTGCGAAACTTGAAATCCTTTATATATAAGTAAAAAGACACAAACCGGGATTTGCCCGACACAGGCAAACCCACGACTTTGTGTCTTTTGTATTGTTTATTCTGTTACAGAGTCAAATTTATGCTCCAAACAAAATTCCTGAGATTCTTATTCCACGTTAAAACCTGTAATCTTAACTACAGGAGCATTACCGCGAGTATCAACATCTTTCCATTTTATGCTGACTTCTTTCTTCTCGCCCGGAAGCAATGCGAAATAATTGTCAGAATAGAATATTGGCAAGAACTGGTCGCCATCCTTGTCGCCTACAACATTCAAGCGGATCATAAGAGCCGGAACCTTTGTTGTATTCTCAACAACAACAGTAGCAGTCCAGTTTCCATCTTCACCCTTGGCAGAAGTTACATTTGAAGTAAGCTTAACTTTCTCAAGCTTGTTCAAATCCTGGTAGTTGTTTTCTTCCAGACTTCTGTGATAGAAGTTATCAGAAATAACTTTGCCGTTCTCGATAAGCCACATCTT
>CASFJQ010000013.1 GCA_949295065.1 uncultured Parabacteroides sp.
AGGAATAGAACCTTGAAGAGCCTGAGTTACGTTTGGTACAGAACGGTTGTCGAACACTTCGCTTGTTACCTGTTCAACAGCACCGGTCAGGTTGACTTTCTTCTGAGTACCATAACCTACGACAACGACTTCGTCCAAAGCCTGTGAATCTTCTTTAAGAGTAATATTCAGTTTGTTTCCACCTTTTACTGCTATTTCCTGTGAAACATAACCGATGAAAGATACTGTAAGTACAGAATTTTTATTGACTTGAATAGAGAAGTTTCCGTCAAAATCTGTAACAGTTCCGTTAGTAGTTCCTTTTTCAATAACGTTCGCACCAATTACTGGTATTCCATTTTGATCAAGCACTGTACCGGTTAGTGTGTAAGTGTCATTTTGTTGTGCAATGCCAGGAATCGTGTTTGGAACAGAGGCCAAAATAGAAGGTACTCCTTGTAAAGTTCCTGCAACACAGAGCACTCCGGTCATACGGAGAAGTTTACTAGATAATTCCATTTGTTTGACTAATAATTTTTTGATTACTATAGTTTTTTGCCTTATCTGCTGCAAAGTAATATTATTAATATTATAAAACTGTTTATAAATTATTACATATTTGTTACATCTGGTAAAGGGCTGGTAGAGAATAAAAAAACAGGACAAATAGAGAGAATCTTATTCTTTTTCTATCTGTCCTGTGTCGAAATTTGCACAATTCCTTTTCAATTTCCTAGAGAGGAAGGGCTGTTTAGGCTAATCCTGTAGCGCTGCAAGGTTAATGTAAACAGCCTCACTTCCTCGTGTATTTTTGTTATAGAAATAACGTCTTTTCTTTTTACACTGCAAAACTAATGGGTTGATATTATAAAAGTATTTATATGGGGTTACAATTGTGTGAAGATTATGTATTGAGAGTTACCATCTGTTTTTAATATATTGACAATCTATTATTTATATTTTCAGTAGAATTTTATTGGTTGGAAAACTTTTTTCATATTATATGGAACAAAAATTTCATCCAGATGAAAAAATATTTTCACAATATATGAAAAAAGTTTTTCATCAGTAAATATTGGGCTGAAACATTATAACCTTGTTTTCTTGTCAAATTGTATACTAAAAAGAAAGAGTTATATGGAGTTAATGTTATGCACTATACATAGCAAATATATTAAAAGCCCATAGTTCTTGTCAACAATATTGGCTTTTAATTACAATAACTCCCTATAACTCCCAAGGTTTATTTTTTTATAGCATATTGATATATACTGTTACCTTCGCTATCCATCAAATAGAATGACAATTCGTTGTCGTTGACAGAAAACATTGTGAAGCCTTCTTTGTCACTGCAATACTGAGTTCCATCGATAGATTCAACTTTTCTGGCAAGTGATCCGGAAGAGTTAACAAGATATTCAACCTTGCTTCCTGCCGGTTTTATATGCTGGAAATTGTGTATATGTCCACATAGATACATATCGACATTATACTTTTCAAGAATGCTTTCTATTGCATCTCTCATATCCTGGCGTTCAGTATCTGATTTCTGAGTGAATGCATACAAAGGATGGTGACCAACCACTAGTTTCCATTTAGCTTTTGATGCACTTAGTGATTTTTCAAGCCATTGGATTTGTTGTTCTTTGCTTTGTTTTGCAGCATCAGCATATTTTTCTGTTTCTTCTCTGTATTTGCTGATTAGCGGAGTTGTGTCGATGAAGAAAATTTCGAGAGATTCATTTTCTCCGGCTTCAAATAATTTGCTGTAATATCTTGCCGGGGCAATCCATCTTCTGCTTATTTTACTGTAATCCTGAACAGCTTGAGTATTGCCTCTATATTCATGGTTACCGTTTATGGCAAACCAGTCGAGCATTAGTTCCGGATGACTGTAAACTAACTCATAGTTGGTCATCCATAATGGATCTTGAGTGCTTGCCACGCCGTTGAAATGATGTGTGTCACCGGCGGCAATGATGAATTCGATATCAATTTTTTCTGCAATGTTACCCATTGTTTCAGCTACGTTTTTCTGTTTGTAGTAGCCGTTTCTTCCAAGGTCACTTACAAGATAAAAATTGAGATTGTCTTCCGGAATCTGAGGTAGATTGCTGATGTTTGTGCTATTATTGTAAAGTGTATCAGCTTTTTCTGCTCTATTAATAGCCTTTTCTTCTTTGTTGCTGCTTGTGGTGCAACTGCCGAGAGTGGCAGTTGCAAACAAAGCAGATATTGCTTGTAGATATGTGCGTCGGTTCATTGTGTTTCAATCAAATAAAATTTGTTGTTTATTATTCACCGTAAGCTCCGAAGTAGTTCTGAACTGCAGGAGAATTATAAGTCTTACCATTTACAGTCAGTCCGTTAACGAATAGAGGAGTAGCGAAAGCTTCAGTTCCACTGTATGCGCCATTCAATGCAGGAGAACCTGATTTTAAGTGGAAATCCCAGCTTGAATCATATACATATTCAGTAAGTCCAACTCCGTTTACATCGTAATTTACAAACATAGGGTCCTTCAAATCTTTTTCTGTAGCTATTACGCTGTTAGCGTCAACTACACCCTGGTTGTAATCTTCGTGTTCGAAATTGTATCCTTCCCAAGCATAAGCAACACCACTTTCTTCTGTAAAGATAATATCACTTTTCTGGCTGCCTGAAGCATAGAAGTTGTAGTCGATAACAGATTTGTTGTCATAACCTTCTTCCGGGTCGTTAGGAATATCGAAGCTTGGAGTCATGGCACGGAATTTTGCATTTACAATAAGGTTGTTGAATACGTTAGCCAATGCATTCTTTTCAACATAAACGCAACCACCTTTTTCTCCGTCTCTTCTCCATCCTGAATTGATGATAGTGTTGTTGTATGCCTGTATTTTAGCCTGTTTTCTGTTTTCGCTCTGACCGGAACTTGACAATTTCAATCCGTTAGTGTTAGGGCTGAACATGATATTTCCGGCAATATCAACCTGACATCCGGCTTTAACATTGACAGCTTCTGCACCGTCATATCCGTTTGCTGCAAAAGTGTTGTTTGCGATGATTGCCTGTCCGCCCATCATATATATACCGTCAGACCATCCATTTCTGATAATAGAGTTTGTAATGATGTATTTACCATTGATGTTGTTTGTTGTAATCTGTGGATAAGCATCATCACCGGCAGTGTAGACACCGTTAGTTGCAGCTGGTGAACCTTCGATAACCTGTCCGCCAGTATATTCGATAATTGCATGGTCGATAATCATTTCAGCACATTTTTCAGATGCTACAATGCCGCCCCAAAGACCTTTGAAAATGTTATCGCTTGTTCTGTCTTCTTCTGCTACTGAGAATAATACAGGATTTTCTGCTGTGCCTTCGCAGTAAAGATTTCCGTCAACAGTAAATTCAATTGGTGTATGGTTTGTTCCAACTCCTTTATCGTCAAAAATAATCTGAACACCTTCTTCGATTGTCAGAGATTCACCTTCCGGAACAACAATGTGTCCTGAAACATTAATAACAGAATTAGCTTCCCAAGTTCCGGAAACTTCGCCTTCTACAGATTCAACTGATGGCTGTTCTTCCGGTTCCTGATTGTTCTGATTGTTGTCATCCAATAAATCGTCGTTACTGCAAGCAGCCAATGTCATTGAAGCGATAGCTGCGCTGATTAGATAATAATTAAATTTCATGATGAAAAATAGTTTTATAGTTTATTCAATATTTTATTTCAAAATAGAATTCAAATCCAATCTGTTTTGCCTTGTCAACTTGTCTCTGAAACCTTGTCAACTACAATTTATATCTTATACCTAACATAATGGACTGTCCGTGCCATTCTTTTCTTTCAATTACGTTTCCGTTGTATCTTTCGTAATTGACATTCTCAGTATGCGGACCTTTTTGTATAAAGCGTAATAGGGGAGTGTCAAGAAGGTTGGATGCTTTTGCATAAATGCTTATGCCGTTTTTGAAACTCTTTTCAAGCGAAGCATCAAGTTGCGCATATCCAGCTTCCCAAATATCATCATCAAACCAGTTGGAAATGTCGCTTAAGCGTTTGCCTGTGTAACTCATTGCAATCTGACCTTCCCATTTATATTTGCTTTCCTTGAACAAGAGAGACAGATTTGCAACGTGAGCTGCCTGACCGAACAAAGGTCTGCTTTGTTTGCATGATGTTACTTCTGAACCATCCATAAGTCTCTTGTCAGTTGTGATTCTTGAATGTGTATAAGTATAATTGGCTTTTATACCAAACCAGTTGAAATATTTAAGAACGTCAACCTCAACACCCAGGTTGTTTGCGTTACCGAAGTTCATAGGTTTATAATAAGTGTCCTGGCCTTCGTTCAGCAATCCGTATTCAATAGGATTAATCAGTCTTTTATAGAACAGACCAACCATGATTTGTTCAGATGTTTTAGGAAAAAATTCATATCTCAAATCAATATTGTCGGCTACTGTATGCTTTAGATCAGGATTACCTTTTTCCTTGTAGTCTTCATTGATTATGCTGTAAGGAACAATTTCGAAAAAGCTAGGTCTGTTTATTGAACGAGCATAAGAAAATCTTACGTTGGCATTCTTATGAATTTCTCTTTTTGCATGGAAACTTGGGAGAATGTCTGTATATATCTGTTTGCCTTCAGGGTCAACATCGCGGGCAAATTTCAGTACATATCCTTGGTTTGTATGTTCCACACGAACTCCGGCAGTCAATTCCCATTTGCCGGAAGTATATTTAACCATACCATAACCAGCTCCAATCTGCTCGGTTGCGTCGTAATTTAGCGGGTCACCAATATTTCCGTACGGACGAGGTTCGAGAAGAACTTCGTCGAAGTTGTTCCAGTCTTCTCCAATATATTGCGGGTCCTTTGTTCCTGTTGCAGAATCAAAAGTATATTCGTTGAAAAAGCTGTCTCTTTTCTTGTCTCTGAACATACCGCCGACTGAGAAATCCCAAAAAGACTGGCTGTCGATATTGTGCTTGTAAGATAAATCAACGTAAGCGGCTTTGTCTTTGTCGGAGTTATGTTCCCATCTTCTGGTTGCAGCGTTTGATGTTTGTATGTGCGAACCCTGCATGAAGATTTCTGTATTGTCCGGAGTTTCGTTGTATGCTTTAGAAATAACGGCAGACCAGTTTAATTTCAAGGCATTGTTACTTAAAAAGTGATGCTCGCCTTTTAATGTGGAATTTATGATATACTGATGATTCCATTTCATTCTGACAGAACGCTCTTTGTCATCTTCTCCGTCTCTGACTTCAGCTTCCTGCATATCCATATATCCGTTATACCATGTGAATTTATGCTTTTCGTTTAAATGGTAATCCAGTTTTACGTGTGCACCACTTCTTGTCTGTTGTGAAGAGTAGTTGCGGTATTCAATACCGTTGTGTGAAGTTCCCGGCTGATAGTAGAGCATACTTTCTTTACCTCTGTAAGTATTCATGTAGCTTCCAGCTATCATCACACCAAGTTTGTCGCCAAAGAATCTGTCGCCATATGAAACTCCGGCTGTCAAATCAGGAAGAGGAGCGTTCCATTTCATTTTCATATTTGAATTGCTGAAATCTTTGGAACTAACCTTGTAGTCTTCCGGTTTGCCTTGAGCCTCGTAAGGAGATTGTTTTGTAATGCCACCTTTGTTGAAAGACTGGAAATCTCTGCCGAAATACATTGAATTGTATCCTGTTGAAAGATTGGCAGTGATTTGTCTTTCGGATGGAGCATCTTTCATAATAAGATTCACAGCACCACCGATACCATCTCCTTCCATATTTGCTGTAAGAGATTTTGAAACCTCAAGTCTGTCGAGCATTTCAGAAGGGAAAATATCCAAAGGAACAAATCTGTTTTTATTGTCTGGGCTAGGTATTTTTACTCCGTTTATTAATGTATAATTGTAACGCTTGTCCATACCGCGAAGTATTGCATATTGTCCTTCGCCGCTACTGTTTCTCTCAATAGTAACGCCGGACATACGCTGAATGACATTTGCTACGGTTATATCCGGTGAAAGTTCGATGGCTTTGGCACTCATTACGTTTACAACATTCATTGACTGTTTTTCAATGCCGCGTGCACCAGCTTCGGTTCTACCAGGATTATGTGCGATGATTGTTACTTCGCCGATATTTTGAGATTCAGCCTCAAGGCTGAAAAGAATTTCATCCGTTGTCTGTGTGTTTATTACTTTCTCAACTGTATGATAACTTAAATAACTGCAAACAAGAGTTATCTTTTTGTTTTCGGGTATTTTATTTAATGTGAAAGATCCATCCAGTCCGGTAACAGAACCTATAGTAGGATTTTCTTTTACAAAAATTGTAGCTCCTATCAGTTCTTCACCTGTTTTTGCGTCTTTAACTTTTCCTTTAAATGTCGCTGCGTTTATAGCTCCGACATATAATGTTGAAATAATAAACGGAAATATTAACGATTTCATATAAGCTGTAATTCATTTTTCGCCTGCAAAAGTATGGTGTCTGAATTACGCTTATGATACGATCATTTTACAAATATATTACAATTATGACTGGCTGTTTTCGGCCTTTCTCTTTTTCCAAAGCTGCCAACTGTTGAATGTATTTTGCCACAAAACGTAGCTTCCCGGAGCGACAGAAGATAGTGGATTAAGATATGTATATGCCATCCATATGGCAAGGACAGTGTTCTTTTGTCCGAGTGCTTGTCCGGCACTTATGCGGTCTCCATATGAAGTTCCTATTTTTTTCCCTACATAGAACTGAATACAGCATGTGATTAGTCCGGCAAAACATAAACCTATTTCTGCAGAAATGGATGCATCAGCATTTAACAGAGAACGTACAGTCTGACCGCTGACAATTGCTAATGCTATTCCCCAAAGATAGAAAGCTATGCCGGAATGTTCGAATAACCATTTATGTACCTTAGGCATAATCATACGGAGTAGTATAGCCATTATGAATGGAAGAAGAAGAAGTGGAAAGACTTTACTTAATATACGTATGAAAGCAGTGATGAACTCCAGGTTATTTTGTGACTCCATCAAAGGAAAAACTAATGGAACGATTATGGCTGCAAGTATATTTGACAAAAGTGTGTATGTTGTAAGTGCTGAAACATTTCCTCCAAGTTTACCGGTGATTACTGCTGCAGCAGTAGCCGTTGGACAAATCAGGCAAACCATTGCTCCTTCAAGAATATATCTCAATGACTGACTGACTGGCAATATAATTATTGCAGCTGCAACAACCAAACATGTCAGTAACTGGAATATCAACAGCCATAAATGCCATTTGGTTGGGATAAGTCCTTTGGGATTTACTTTGCAAAATGTCAGTAGCAATTGGGCAAAGATTAATGAAGGAGTGGCATATTCTATAATTTTGTGTACTGCCGGTTTTATAGGATTGAGAAATACTGTATTAGCAAATATGAGATATACCAGCGTGCCGAATATCATGGCAATCGGCAAAGTCCAGTTTTTTAGGAAAGTGAGCATATTAAATATCGTTTTGTTTTTAGATGGTGCAAAGTAAATGGTTTTTTATCTTATATAATCTTTTGTGATATCATTTTTTTTATTGCTATTCCTGAATAGCTATATACTTTGATGGATTGTTAAAAAGGTACTTTGCATAGCCAAGTACTGTTAAGTGCGGTTAAGCACATTTGTGGTGTCGTTAAAAGTGATAAAAAATGAGTTGGAAAATAGTTAAATCACTAGATTTTGATATTAATTTGCCGCTGAGAAAAGGTTAAAACAAGAATTTTAGGTTAGAAAAAAACATTTTAAAAACAAATAAAGTATGAAACGAATTTGGAAAAATGTAGCAATGGTTGTAGTTGTAGCTGCAATCAGTTCGGGTGCAGCAATAGGAACTAGTTCTTATTTGATGCAACAGAAGAATGCAGAGGTTGTAAGTACAGGTGAGTTTGAAAATACATTTAAGCAGCCGGTTCGTACGGTAGCTTATTCAGCTGTAGCAGCAGAAAACACAGATTTTACAATAGCAGCAGAGAGCGCAGTTCATGGTGTGGTTCATATCAAGGCTACAACTAATGCTCGTTCTTCATCAGGTGGAGAAAGTTATTTTGACCCTTTTGAATATTTCTTTGGTTTTGGCGGCCGTGGCAATTTTCAGCGTCCTACACCTCAACCGAAAGTTGGTTCAGGTTCCGGTGTTATAATTTCAACTGACGGATATATTATTACAAACAATCATGTGGTTGAAGGAGCAGATGAGCTGGAAGTTACATTGAATGATAACAGAAAATTCACTGCTAAGCTTATAGGAACAGACCCGTCAACTGATATAGCATTGATTAAGATTGAAGCAGAGAATCTGCCTACTATACCTTTCGGAAATTCTGAAAAGCTGAAAGTTGGAGAATGGGTATTGGCAGTAGGTAACCCGTTTAATCTTACTTCAACTGTAACTGCTGGAATCGTCAGTGCAAAAGGACGTGGTATTTCTGTAGGTGGTGACAAAACCAAAATTGAATCATTCATTCAGACAGATGCAGCTGTTAACCCAGGAAACAGTGGTGGAGCATTGGTGAATACAAAAGGTGAATTGGTAGGTATTAACACTGCTATTTATTCTGAAACAGGAAACTTTGCTGGATATTCATTTGCTGTTCCAATCAGTATCGCCGGAAAAGTAGCAAACGACCTGAAACAGTATGGAACAGTTCAGAGAGCGGTGCTGGGTGTTATGATGCGTAGCGTTGGCGACCTGGATGAAATGCTAAGTTATCCAAACCTTCCTGAAGACTTGGAAAAAGACATAAAAGAGCTTAAGGAAATGGTTAAAGTTTCAGAAGGTGCATGCGTAAGTGATTTCGTAGAACGCAGTTCTGCTAAGGAAGCCGGTTTGGAACGTGGTGACGTTATCATTGCAGTAAATGACGTGAAGGTTAAAAATGCAAATGCTCTTCAGGAACAGATTAGCAAATATCGTCCTGGTGATAAAGTTCAGATAAAAGTCAACAGAAAAGGAACAGAGAAAGTCTTCACTGTTGAATTGAAGAATGCACAAGGAAGTACAAAAGTTGTAGAAAAGACTGACGGTACAGAATTGATGGGTGCAGCTTTCAAAGCTTTGTCAGATAAGGAAAAACGCGAATTGGGAGTAAGTTATGGTATTGAGGTAACAGGACTTACAAACGGTAAACTGAAAGATGCAGGAATCAAGAAAGGCTTTATAATCATGGTAGTAAACAATCAGAGAATAAAGACTCCTGAAGATTTCGAAAAGATTGTTGAAAATGCTTTGCAAGGACGTTCTGAAGATCAGGGCTTGTTCATCAAAGGTTTTTATCCTAATGGACGAACAAAATATTATGCAATTGATTTGGCAGAATAAATATTATTCAAGTTTCTCAATCTTAACTTTCAGTTAACGAGTTGATACGAAAACAAGTTGACAAGAGTTTTATAGATTCGGACTAAATTTTTGTTAAAAGATTTGAACAAGCTGAACATATATTCTGTTCAGCTTGTTCTCTTTATCAGAAAATAGTTAATTTTGCAACCTGTATTTTTCAATTAAAATCGTTGGATGAGACAATTAAAGATAACTAAGTCCATTACCAATCGCGAAAGCGCTTCTTTGGATAAGTATCTTCAGGAAATCGGTCGTGAAGATCTTATTACTGTAGAAGAGGAAGTTGAATTGGCACAGGCCATCAAAAGAGGTGACCGTAGAGCGTTAGAGAAGTTGACAAGAGCCAACTTGCGTTTCGTAGTATCTGTGGCTAAACAGTATCAGAACCAGGGATTAAGTTTGCCTGACTTGATTAACGAAGGAAACTTAGGTCTGATAAAAGCAGCTGAAAAATTTGACGAAACTCGAGGTTTTAAGTTTATTTCTTATGCTGTATGGTGGATTCGTCAGTCAATCCTGCAAGCTTTGGCAGAGCAGTCACGTATTGTTCGCTTGCCTTTGAATCAGGTAGGTTCGCTCAACAAAATCAGTAAGGCGTTCTCTAAATTTGAGCAGGAAAACGAGCGTCGTCCGTCTCCGGAGGAGTTGGCAGATGAATTGGAAATCCCTGTAGATAAGATTTCCGATACGTTGAAAGTATCAGGACGTCATATTTCAGTTGATGCACCTTTTGTTGAAGGCGAAGACAACAGTTTGCTGGATGTGCTTGTGAACGATGATGCTCCAATTGCTGACCGGTCGTTAATGAATGAATCGTTGGCGAAGGAAATTGATAGAGCACTTGCTACACTGACCGAAAGAGAATGTGAAATTATCAAAATGTTTTTCGGTATTGGCTGTCAGGAGATGACATTGGAAGAGATTGGCGACAAGTTTGGACTCACACGTGAGCGTGTCCGCCAGATCAAGGAAAAAGCAATCAGAAGATTAAGACAAGGTACTCGTAGCAAGCTTTTGAAATCTTATTTAGGTTAACTCTTTGTGAAAAAGAGTATTTTTGAAAGAATTATTAGGCTTTCTTCTCTGTTATTTTGAGTTGAAAGCCTAACTTTTTTATAAGATTTCCAGGAAAATAGTATATTTGCATCGAAATATAGATTTTTAAATATTTTTCCATGACAACACGACGTAATTTCTTGAGAACGGGAGCAGCTTCTGTTGCAGGCTTGCTTGCCGGAAAAGATTTGTATGCAACTGTAACTTCAATCGACAAGACTACAACGGCAAATTTCTTTGCTGAAACACAAAGTGCAACCAATTTTACATGTAAACGCCCGGCTCTTTCTGCACGTAAATTCACTTCTGAAGCTGTAGAAAAGAAAATAGCTGCAGTGAAATCACGCATTAAAGACCAGAAATTAGCCTGGATGTTTGAAAACTGTTATCCTAATACATTGGATACAACTTGCGAACATAAAATGAAAGACGGAAAACCTGATACATTTGTTATCACAGGTGATATTCACGCAATGTGGCTGCGCGATTCTTCTGCTCAGGTTTATCCATATGTCGTTTTGGCTAAAGAAGATAAGAAATTGCAGACTATGCTTGAAGGTGTTATCCGCCGTCAGACAGATTGTATTCTTATCGATCCATATGCAAACGGTTTTAATGAAGGTCCGACTGGCAGCGAGTGGGAAAGTGACCATACTGACATGAAAAAAGAACTTCATGAACGTAAATGGGAAATTGACTCACTTTGTTATCCTATCCGCCTTGCTTACCATTATTGGAAAGAAACAGGTGATACTACTCCATTTGATGATAAATGGGTGAAAGCAATTGAAACAACATACTCTACTTTCATTGAACAGCAGCGTAAAGACGGTCTAGGCCCGTATAAATTTACTCGTACAACTAACCGTCAGGGTGATACATTGTTAAATGATGGATATGGAAGTCCTGTTAATCCGGTCGGATTGATTGTTTCTTCATTCCGCCCTTCTGACGACGCTTCTTTGTTCGGATTCCTGATTCCGTCGAACTTCTTTGCTGTGACATCTCTTCGCCAGGCTTCTGAAATGTTGAGAACAATAAAGAATAATTCTGCATTGGCTGAGAAATGTGAAGCTTTGGCAAATGAGGTTGAGGCTGCAATTAAGAAATATGCAATTGTTGAGCATCCTAAATTCGGTAAGATTTATGCATTTGAAGTAGATGGTTTCGGTAGTGTAAACTTGATGGATGATGCTAACGTTCCTAGCCTTCTTGCTTTGCCGTTCCTGGGTTGTATTGATGTTAACGATCCGATTTATCAAAATACACGTAATTTCGTGTTGAGCACTTCTAACCCATACTTCTTCAAAGGAAAAGCAGGAGAGGGAATCGGCGGTCCTCATATCGGTTTTGACTTTGTATGGCCTATGAGTATTGTGATGCGTGCTCATACTTCACAGGACGAAAAAGAAACCAGAACATGTATTGAGATGCTTCGCGACACTGACGCTGATACTGGATTCATGCATGAATCATTCCATAAGGATGATCCTAAGAAGTTCACACGTTCATGGTTTGCCTGGGCAAATACATTGTTCGGTGAATTGATTATCCGTTTGCAGTCTGAAGGTAAGTTGAAAGATTTGCTTGGATAAGATTTGAAAGTAAGAATCAAGAGAAAAAATAGATTCGTATATATTGCAATTTGGGGCCGAACCTAAATTTTATTGGGGCCGTATATATTTGGAATTGCTTCCGGATATATTCGGCCTTATTTTATGATATATTCATCCATATAGCCAAAAGTTTTACTTTTTTATTTGACCTTCTTTTAAATCAAAGAGTTTTATGTATTTTTGTCGAATGAAAAACAAACTAATTATCTGTAATATGAAATATATTTTTTCCTCATTGCTCATTTCTTTTGTGATGATTTTTGCTGTGGCGTCTGATGTGAGAGCACAGGAAGCAGAAACTATTGTTTTGATTGATACCGATATGGGTAAAGTTAAGGTTAAATTGTTTAATGATACACCCAAACACCGTGATAATTTCATTAAGAACGTTAACGAAAAACTTTATGACGGTTTGCTCTTTCATCGCGTTATAAAACAGTTTATGATTCAGGCTGGCGATGTTAATTCAAAGGATGCTCCGATGGATAAACATCTGGGAGATGGAGATTTGGATTATACTATTCCTGCGGAAATTGTTTATCCTAAATATTTTCATAAAGCAGGAATGCTTTGTGCAGCACGTACCGGTGATGATGTAAACCCTGAAAGAGCATCATCTGCAACACAGTTCTATATTGTTACCGGTAACTTCTTTACCGAAATGGAATTGGATAAGATGGAAAAGGAGAAGAACATAACTCTCACTCCTGAACAGAAACAGGCTTACATGCTTGAAGGCGGTGCTCCTCACCTTGATGGTAAATATACTATTTTCGGCGAAGTGATAAGTGGAATGAAAACTGTCATGAAAATTCAGTTGGTTGAAACTAATGAGGATGACCGTCCGCTTAAGAATATTAAGATTAAATCAATGAAGATAGTAAAGAAGTGATTCTGCTGACAAAGTTTCGGAGACAAGTTGACAAGGTTTTTCCCTCGTCAACTTGTCAACTCGTCCCCTAATATATTAATCTAAAAAAACTATCATGACAAATTTATCAGAAACAAAAGTTGTTATGCACACAACTCTTGGAGACATAACTTTGAAGTTATATAACGAAACTCCAAAACATCGTGACAATTTCCTCAAATTGGTTAACGACGGAACTTATAACGGACTTTTATTTCATCGAGTGATAAAGGAATTTATGGTTCAGGGTGGTGATGTGACATCAAAAGATGCGCCTATGAACAAACAACTTGGAGCCGGTGATCTTGGTTACACAGTGCCAGCTGAGTTTGTTTATCCTAAATATTTCCATAAGAAAGGTGCTTTGTGCGCTGCTCGTACAGGTGATGAGGTGAATCCGGAAAAGGCATCTTCAGCTTCACAGTTCTATATCGTGACAGGAAAGAAATACAGTGACAGTGAATTGAAGCAGATGGAAAAACAATTGGAGAATCGTCTGAAACAATCCATTTTTGCTCGTTTGCAGGCAGAAAATAAGTCTAAGATTATGGAATTATATCGTTCAGGAGATAAGGCTGAATTGGCAATTTTGCGTGACACCTTGATTGGCAAGACTGAAATCGAAGCTGAAAAACGTAAGGATGAAGCAAAACTTACAGAGGAACAGAAAGAAGTTTACAAAACAGTAGGTGGTGTTCCTTTCCTTGACAATCAATACACTGTGTATGGTGAGGTTGTTGATGGAATGGAAGTTGTTGAGAAAATTGAGAATTCAAAAACTAACAGACAAGATCGTCCGACAGAGAATATTTCAATTATATCAGTTGAAGTGTTGTCGCAGGAATAAATAACTTAAGTTTCGCAGGCCCAACTTACAGATAACAAGTTAACAAGGAGACAAGTCAACAAGGTTTTCAGATGATAAATTGTAAAGTTACAGTTGTTTTGACCTTGTCAACTTGTCTCTGAAGCCTTGTTGACCTTTATGTTGAGCAACTTGCGAAACTTGAATAATATAATACATACATGAGTCACTACAAAGAAACTATTCGTCTTGGAGTGCCAATCATGCTTGGTCAGCTTGGAATAATTATTGTTGGCTTTGCCGACAATATAATGGTGGGTCACCACAGCACTCAGGAACTGGCGGCAGCTTCGTTTGTGAACAATTTCTTCAATTTGGCTTTTATTTTCGGAATGGGCTTTTCATATGGGCTTACTCCGATAATTGGAGGACTTTTCTCTCAGAAGAAATTCACAGAAATAGGAGGAGTATTGAAAAACAGCCTTTTTATAAATCTTATTGTAGGCATCATATTGAGCCTGCTTATGTTCCTTCTCCTTCTGAACATTGACTATCTCAATCAGCCTAAGGAATTGTATCCGTATATAATTCCTTATTACTGTCTCCAGTTGGTTTCTGTGATTTTCACAATGTTGTTCAACTCTTTCAAGCAGTTCAGCGATGGAACAACCGATACCGTCACACCAATGTGCATAATGCTGAGTGCCAATGTGCTGAACATTATTGGAAATTACATATTGATATATGGAAATTTCGGAGCTCCTGAAATGGGACTTACAGGTGCCGGTATATCAACACTGGCGAGCCGAATAATAACATTGCTGGCTTTTATATGGCTATTTACCCGCAAAGCAAAATATCGTAATTACTGGGAAGGTTTCAAACAGTCCAAAATCAACAGAAATTCTATTTCTCATCTTTGCAGACTCGGATTGCCTGTAGGATTCCAAATGGGAGTTGAAACAGGTTCTTTCAGCCTCAGTGTGATAATGATAGGTTGGATTGGAAGTAATGCTCTTGCCGCCTATCAGATTGCAGGAGTAATAACTACTTTGGGATTTATGCTTTATTATGGTGTTGGAGCTGCCGTTACTATCCGTGTAAGCGGATTCAACGGGAAGGGAAGTAAGAGCGACATCCGTGAGGCTGCAAAAGCCGGATTGAATATAATAATGAGCAGTGCTATAGTATTTATTATATTCTTACTTATTTTCAGAACACAAATTGGCTATTTGTTCACTAGTGAAAAAGCAGTAGTGGACCTTGTTGCCCTATATTGCTGGTTCGTTATTCTTTATCAGTTTGGCGACGGACTTCAGATTGTTTTTGCGAACGCTCTTCGAGGTTTGACTGATGTTAAATATATGGCTCGAGCAGCTTTTTTCTGTCATATTTGCCTTGCATTGCCTATCGGATATATTTGCGGTTTTGTGCTGGACTTGGGCTCTGTGGGTGTGTGGTGCGGTTTTCCTGTGAGTTTGACAACTCTGGGACTTTTGCTGTGGCACCGTTTCAGACTTCTTACAAAATAAGAAAATTATATTATACGGAGATAGAAGGTTAAGTCTTTTATTTATAGACTATTCCTGTCTCCGTATTTTTATTTGTAGTAGCATGTAGGTTAACAAATCATACCTATTTATTTATCAAAATATACTATACTTTGGAACAAATAAGCGTTTGTTCTTTAACATTTTATATGAAGTTTTTAATTATTGCATAATAATTTTGCACCGTTTCCAATGCGATAATTTTAATCATATAATATAAAAGAATGAAGAACTCACATTTTTATTTGTTGGCAAGTTTATTGTTAGCCTCATGTTCGTCATCGAACATCGAAAACATCGGAAATGGTATAGTTGTTAATGTTCCGGCTACCGATACTACTTCAGCTCAGAAAGTACGCCTTGAAGTTTTGGGCGAAAAGCTTATTCATGTTTCTGCAACTCCGGATAAGCAATTCTCTACAGAAAAAAGTCTGGTTGTAATTCCTCAGGACAGAAAAGTGGAATATACAATTGAAGAGACAGACAAGAGTGTATCTTTAAAAACTTCTGAAATCATAGCAACTCTCTCAAAAAACACAGGAGAAATAAAATTCTTTGATAAGAATGGAAACGTAATTCTTGAGGAAGAACATGGCGGAGGAAGAACTTTCACCCCAATTGAAGTTGAAGGAACAAAAGGATATTCAATCCGTCAGGTATTTGAATCTCCGGCTGATGAAGCTTTCTATGGCCTTGGACAGCATCAGGCAGACGAATTCAACTACAAAGGAAAAAATGAAGAGTTGTTTCAGTATAATACCAAAGTTTCTGTTCCTTTCATTGTTTCCAATAAGAATTACGGAATTTTGCTCGACAGCTATTCATTGTGCCGTTTCGGTAATCCTAATGACTATTCCCAGCTGAACAGACTGTTCAAATTATATGACAAAGAAGGAAAAGAAGGAAGTCTGACAGGAACATATGTGCCGGCAAGCGGAAATCCTCTGGTCAGAAGCGAAGATTCTATATATTTCGAAAATCTTAAAACAATAAAGAATTTCCCGGAGAATTTCCCTTTGATGGGTTCGCATGTCACATACGAAGGTGAAATAGAACCGTCGGAAAGCGGTGAATACAAATTCATCCTTTACTATGCAGGTTATACAAAAGTTTATATTGATGGAAAACTAGTTGTTCCTGAACGCTGGCGCACAGCATGGAATCCGAACAGTTATAAATTCTCTGTAAACCTGGAAGCAGGTAAAAGAGTTCCTCTCAAAATTGACTGGAAACCGGATGGCGGCGTTTCCTATTGCGGTTTGCGTGCCTTGGCTCCGGTTCCGGCTGAAGCACAGGGACAGCAGTCATGGTGGAGCGAAATGAGCAAGCAGCTTGACTATTACTTCGTTGCCGGCGAAAATATGGATGAGGTAATCAGTGGTTACAGAACTCTTACCGGAAAAGCTCAGGTAATGCCAAAATGGGCGATGGGATTCTGGCAAAGCCGTGAGAAATATCAGTCTCAGGAGCAGATTCTGGATGTTATGAATGAATTCCGTGAACGTCGCATTCCAATTGACAATATCGTACAGGACTGGTTCTATTGGAAAGAAGACCAGTGGGGAAGTCATGAGTTTGACCCGACTCGTTTCCCTGACCCTAAAGCTATGATAGATTCAATCCATGCTATGAACGCTCATTATATGATTTCTGTATGGCCTAAGTTCTATATGAATACAGAGCATTACAAGGAATTCGACAAGAACGGATGGATGTATCAGCAGGCAATCAAAGACAGCATTCGCGACTGGGTTGGTCCTGGTTATGTGGGTTCTTTCTATGATGCATACAGTGCTGATGCCCGTAAATTGTTCTGGAATCAGATGTACGAACATCTTTATCCTCTTGGAATAGATGCATGGTGGATGGATGCCAGCGAACCTAATGTGCGTGACTGTACGGATATGGATTACAGAAAAGCACTTTGCGGCCCGACAGCGCTCGGTTCGTCAACAGAATATTTCAATGCATATGCTCTTATGAATGCCGAGGCCATATATGACGGACAGCGCAGCGTTGATGACAACAAACGTGTGTTCCTGCTTACACGTTCAGGTTTTGCCGGTTTGCAGAGATATTCAACTGCTACATGGAGTGGCGATATCGGAACAAGATGGGAAGATATGAAAGCCCAGATTTCAGCCGGATTGAACTTCGCCGTAAGTGGAATTCCATATTGGACAATGGATATTGGCGGATTCTGTGTGGAAAACAGATATGTTGAGGGTCAGAATCAATGGGATAAGAATAAGGTTGAAACAGCTGACTATAAAGAATGGCGCGAGCTCAACACACGCTGGTATCAGTTCGGTGCTTTCGCTCCATTGTTCAGAGCTCACGGTCAGTTCCCGTTGAGAGAAGTATGGAATATTGCACCTGAAAACCATCCGGCATATAAATCAATCGTATATTACAACAAGCTGAGATATAACCTTATGCCATACGTTTATACAATGGCTGGAATGACTCATTTCAACGACTATACGATTATGCGTCCTCTTGTAATGGACTATGGCAAAGATACGAATGTGAACAATATCGGAGACCAGTTCATGTTCGGCCCTTCAATCATGGTTTGCCCTGTATATGAATATCAGGCACGTGAAAGAGAAGTTTATCTTCCGGAAACAACAGGATGGTTTGATTTCTACACTGGCAAGGCTGTTCCTTCAGGAAAACAGACTGTTGATGCACCGTATGAAAAGATACCTCTTTTCGTCCCGGAAGGAGCAATCATTCCATTTGGTCCGGATTTGCAGTATTCCGACGAAAAACAGCCTGAAAACATAACTCTTTATGTATATCAGGGCGCTGACGGTTCGTTTACTCTTTATGAAGACGAAGATGTGAACTATAATTACGAAAAAGGCAAATATGCACAGATACCGTTTGAATATAATGACGAATCTAAGACTCTGAAAATAGGAAAACGCACCGGAAAATTTGACGGAATGCTTGAAAACCGTACCTTTACGGTTGTCACAGTGAGCAAGGACAAACCTCAACCTTTCAACCTGGAGGCAAAAGGCGTGACCGTTCACTATGACGGAAACGAACAAGTAATAAATTTATAAATGTTATGACGAAATCACTTCTTAGAATTTCCGTCTGTCTGTTTATGGTTCTTCTTCTTTCCGGATGCGGGAAAGAAGAAGGACGCGAGCGGATAAATTTCGACCGGGACTGGACATTCCATCTCGGTGATGTTACGGATGCGGCATCTCTTTCGTTTGATGATTCCGATTGGAGAAAACTCTCCCTGCCTCACGACTGGGCTATTGAGGGAGACTTCAGTAAAGACAATCCTTCTGGTACAGGCGGTGGAGCGTTACCCGGAGGAATTGGTTGGTACAGAAAGGTGTTTGAGGTTCACAAACAGGACCAGAATCGTAAACTCTATATCGACTTCGACGGAGTTTATATGAATTCTGAAGTGTTTATCAACGGAAAGTCTCTCGGTAAACGTCCATATGGCTATATTTCTTTCCGTTATGACCTTACTCCTCATATCCTTTGGGGTGAGAAGAATGTAATTGCCGTAAGAGTTGACAACAGCGAACAGCCAAACTCCAGATGGTATTCCGGATGTGGAATTTATCGCCACGTATGGCTTACAAAAGTAAATCCTCTTCATTTCGATTTGTGGGGAACATATGCTGTTGCTGAAGATGTTTCTTCTTCGAAGGCAACCATATCCGTATCTACAACAATACGCAATGACTTCGGAAAGTCAAAAGATTTCCGTCTTATTACCCGCGTATTATCGAAAGATGGAAAAGAAGTAGCTTCTGCAGAATCTGCGGTAAATATTCTTTCAGAGTCAGATTCCACATGGCAACAGAAACTTGTAGTTGAAAATCCTACATTGTGGTCAATCGACTATCCTTATTTGTATGATATAGAATCCCGTATATTGGCGGGCAACGATACTGTTGACGTTTATCACACTCCATTTGGTATAAGAACATTCCGTTTTGATGTATCCAACGGATTCTATCTTAACGGCGAGCATATGAAAATCAACGGAGTTTGTATGCACCACGATTTGGGATGTCTCGGAGCTGCAGTAAACACTAGAGCTTTGGAGCGTCAGCTAGAGATATTGAAAGAAATGGGATGCAACGGTATAAGATGCTCTCATAATCCACCTGCGCCTGAATTGCTCGACCTGTGCGACAAAATGGGATTCATTGTTATGGACGAGGCATTTGATATGTGGAGAAAGAAAAAGACTTCGCATGACTATTCCCGCTATTTCGACGAATGGCATGAGCGTGACCTTACTGACTTGGTTAAGCGCGACCGTAATCATCCGTCCATTTTTATGTGGAGCATAGGAAATGAAGTCCTCGAACAATGGTTGCATGCAGATGCTGACACTCTTTCGCTTGAAGAAGCTAATCTTATCCTGAACTTCGGTCATGATGCCAAGCAGCTTGCAAGTGAAGAAGGAAAGATGAGTGTGAATTCTCTTCTGTGTGCTAAGCTTGCCGGAATGGTCAAGAAGTTGGACTCGACTCGCCCTATAACTTCAGGATGTAATGAACCTGACCCGAATAATCATCTTTTCCGTTCCGGAGCTCTTGATATTATAGGATATAACTATCATGATGCTTGGTTTAAGGATGTGCCGGAAAAATTCCCGGGCAAACCATTCCTTGTAACGGAAAGTGTTTCCGGACTTATGACGCGCGGTTACTATCGCATGCCGTCCGACAAGATGTATATCTGGCCAGACCGTTGGGACAAGCCTTTCTATGATGAATCCCTTTCATGCTCGTCATACGACAATTGTCATGTTCCATGGGGAAATCATCACGAAGGTACATGGCATCTTGTGAAAAACAATCCGTTTATCAGTGGTCAGTATATTTGGACTGGATTTGATTATATCGGCGAACCTACACCTTACGGATGGCCGGCACGAAGCTCATATTTCGGAGTTATTGACCTTGCCGGATTTCCTAAGGATGTATATTATATGTATCAGTCCGAATGGACAGACAAGGACGTTCTCCATCTGTTCCCGCACTGGAATTGGAAAGAAGGTCAGAGCATAGATATGTGGGCATACTATAATAACGCTGATGAGGTTGAGTTATTTGTTAACGGTAAATCTCAGGGCGTACGCAAAAAAGGCGGTGACAAATATCATGCAGCATGGCGTGTGAAATATCAGCCTGGAACGGTTGAAGTGGTGGCTCGCAAATCCGGTAAAATTGTCCGTAAGAAACAAATCAACACTGCCGGCGAACCTGCAAAAATACGTCTTGTGGCTGACCGCAAGAATATCAGTGCTGATGGATATGATTTGAGTTTCGTGACAGTTGAGATTGTCGATAAAGACGGAAACTTATGCCCTTGGGCAGATAATCTTGTTCACTTCAATGTTGAAGGACCAGCTTTCATTGCCGGTGTTGACAATGGATGTCAGACGTCAATGGAACGATTCAAGGACAATAAGCGTAAAGCTTTCTACGGAAAATGCCTTGTTGTTATTCAGAATAATGGAAAGAGTGGTAATATTCGTCTGACTGCAAGTTCTGAAGGACTTCCGGATACAACTTGCTTGTTGCAAGCGGATATTAATTAATATTCAAAAATATACTTCCTTAATTTAAAACTGAGCCTTAGTTTTTATAAATCAAGCTTTAGTTTTTGCAAACTCAAACTTAGTTTATAAAAACTAAGGCTTAGTTTTAAGAATAAATAGTTACTTTCCTGATAATAATACATTATTTATCGCTTCTTTCAGACTGTGTTTTGGCATTGCGCCCTGTGCCATCTGAGGAGTTCCAGTCATTGGAACGAACAGCAGACTTGGTACACTTCTGATGCCGAAAACTGATGCCAATTCTTCTTCCTGGTCAACATTTACCTTGTAGATATCAACTTTTCCGTCATATTCTTCAGCAAGCTCGTCAAGGACGGGAGCCAGCATTTTACAAGGTCCGCACCATGTCGCATAGAAATCAATCAAAGCAGGTTTGTCTCCCAGGAATTTCCATTCCGATGGATTAGCTTCATAATTAGCCACTTTATTCAAGAACTCTGATTTTGTCAATTGGATTGTTTTCATATTATATTCTCCTATTTTTATTATTATTCTTATTTTTATTTTTCCCGGATTTCTTTATTTACCGTTTGCCTTATATTCTTTTATTACATCTTTATATAGTTGCTTGTCTTCCTTTCCGGTATCACAGTTTCCACATGCGCAACACGACAGATTAAGAATTGCCTGAAGCATCAGCAAAGCGCCCGGAAGAGCCAGTATATATTCTTTGCTCCAAAAGGCATAGGCGCTGATTGCTATTCCCAATGCCATACGAATTATGCGGACTGAATCCCAGTTTTTCAATAAGCTTTCCATATCTTGTTTTGTTTTTGTTACACTGCAAAATTATATAACCACTCAATTGTCAACAACAGCTTTTTTCTATCTTTGTATAGATAAAATCTATATTGCTTATGACGCTTCAACAGATGGAATATATATTGGCGTTGGACAAATACCGCCATTTTGTACTTGCTGCTGAATCTTGCGGAGTGACTCAGCCAACTCTGAGCGCGATGATACAGAAACTGGAGGAGGAACTGGACGTAAAGATATTCAACCGTGACAAGAAAGGCATAACGCCAACTTCGGTAGGCGAGAAAATAATCCGCCAGGCAAGGATTGCCCTCAATGAATCAAACAGAATAAAGGAAGTTGTTGCCGATGAGGTGGGCACTATGAGTGGTTCGCTGCATATCGGGATAATTCCGACAATTGCTCCATATATCGTCCCGGATTTTATCTATCATTTCCGTAATGATTATCCGGAAATGAAACTTGTGGTAGATGAAAGAGCCAATAATACGCTCTTGAATGAGTTGAAATTCGGAAATATAGACATGGCAATAACTACATCGCCGGGAAGCGGTTCCGAGTTCCTGGAAATACCTATTTATATAGAACATTTTGTTGCTTATTTTTCAGAGAAATGCAATTCCGGCAGAAATTTGTTTGACGACGGAAATATTCCGACTGAACACATGTGGATTCTGAAAGAAGGCCATTGCATACAAGGCGACAGTTTCAGTTTTTGCAAAAATAAGGAGGAAGGAAATCACATATATGAAGCAGGAAGTATTGACACATTGGTGAGAATTGTGGACAGAAACGGTGGCTACACGATTATTCCTGAGTTGCATTTGGCATTTCTTACGGAACAGCAGAAAAAGAATACCAAAGTTCTAAGCAATCTGAAACAACCGGCGCAACGGTGCGTTTCGATACTGATAAAGGAAGATTTTGTACGTGAGCGTGTTCTGAATGCCGTGCGCGAAGTGATATCCAAAATCATACCTTCGTATATGATGGAGGAGAGATTCAGGAAATATAATATCAGATTAAGATAAAAAAGGCAGGCAGATGGATTTATGCCATGAAAATCCATCTGTCTGCATCCGACATTTCCGGGCGGAAATAGAAACCTTCCCATTCGAAGGTCTTGAGCAATTCCGGATCGGATATTTTGTTCTTTATAATGAAGCGGCTCATTTGTCCGCGAAGCATTTTGGCATAAATCACCACAGTTTTAGGCTTCCCGTTTTTGTTTACTAGAAACTCAGGAGTGATAACTCTAACTTCTTTACAAACTTTTTTCCAGTCGAACGAAGGCTGAACATCTTTGCTGGCAAGATTCACAAGAATACCGTCGTCATTCTTTATCTCGTCGATAAAACAATCTGTCTGTCTGTTTTTCCAGAAATTATAAAGAGAACCATCTTCCAGTTCTGGAAGTTTAACGTCATATTCCAGGCGATAAGGTCTGATTCCATCTAATGCACGGAGAAGTCCGTATGCTACGGATACGATTCTCAGATTATCCTGCGCGAACAGGAAATCTTCAGCTGTAAAATCTTTTGGGGACATATTCTTGAAAACAACTCCAGTGTAAGCAAGTATGGCCGGAATATCAGCAACGTCGGGCGAAAAGAAAGAACGCAGCCTTTCCATACTTTCAAGAGCGAGTTTCGGACTTAATTTCAAAACAGACTTCAGCTCATCTGCCGGAAATTTCAGCAATTCGCGGATAATCATATCCGCTTCGTTCTTGAATTGTGGAATTGTCACCGTCGGAGTCGTAGCCGAAGGAACAGAACTCATTGTTTTTGCCGGAGAAATCAGGAATTTCATATTATAAAATATTTAAGTTTCGCAAGCTGCTCAACTTAAAAGTTAACAAGGCTTCAGAGGCAAGTTTACAAGGTCAATTAACTTATCATCTTGTCAACTTGTTATCTGTGGAAGTTGAGTTTGCGAAACTTGAGTTATGTATATTTAGGCAATGCCTAGAAGTTCCACTTCGAAAATAAGAGTTGAGAAACCGGGAATAGGACCGGAAGTTCTTGTGCCATATCCCAGAGTGTAAGGAATATAAATAATCCACTTGTCGCCTACGTGCATTTGCTGCAAGGCTTGTTGCCAACCTTCGATAACCTGGTTCAGGCGGAAAGCTTCAGGGCAATTTCTTTTGTATGAGTTGTCGAATTCTCTGCCGTTGATTAATGTTCCGCGATAGTGCACCGAAACAACACTGCTCAAAGTCGGTGATTTTGTTCCGTTTCCTTCGTTTATTACTTTATACAATACGCCGCATGGCAGACTTTTTATATCTTCATTTGCAGCCAGTTCAGCGAGGAATTCCTCGTTCTTCAATTTATATTCTTCTTTTCTTGACATATTATTTTCTGATTAGAACAGTTATTTTAAGCGCAAGGTCGAACAGCACTATTTTAGCGTTGACATTTTGAGTGATATGCATTTCGGCTTTTTCCAGTTCTTCCATCAATCCGAAGACATTTCTTTCGTTGACGAAAGGAGAGAACTTGACGGAAAAAGAAGCCTCTTCCATATTCAGATAATTCATTTCCGGAGCCTGGAAACGATAGATAAAGTTTTCTCTGATAAGATGCTGGCAATAGGCGAGGAAATTCTTTTGTTTTTCTCGTCCTATGGTTGCAAGCATTTCAGCCTGTTCCTTCATTCCTTTTACGTTTCTTGCCCATGAATTTCTCATTATGGTTTTGAATTGTTCGAGGTAGAACATATTCTCTTCGTTGGTGCTGATAAGTTCGGTAGCTTTCAGATAACTTCCTTGTGATAAATGTGCAATATATTCGGCATCGTTTTCCGAGAGCATATATTTGCTCATCAAAGTGCTTTTCAGACTTTCTTCTTTTAGAGGAGAAACATTTATCATTTGTGAGCGTGAAATAATAGTTCCCAGCACCAAATCCGGGATTTCCGAAACCATCAGAATGATAGTGTTTGCAGGCGGTTCCTCAATTAGCTTCAGTAATTTGTTGGCACATGAGGGATGGAGTTTTTCAGGAAGCCATATCATAAGTATTCTGTATTTGGCTTCAGAAATTCTCAGGCTGACCTTATGCATAATTTCATCGCTTTCGCGGGCATATATTATTGGCTGGGAATTTCCTGCGTCGATATATTCCATCCATTCATTTAGTCCGAAATAAATATTTTCTTTCAGGAAACATCTCCATTCCGGCAGATAATCATCGCATATTTCCTTTTTTTTGTCTTTTTTCTGGACAATAGGAAACACAAAATGCAAATCTGGGTGAGCAAGCTGGTCAAATTTTATACAGGAAGAACAATGGCCGCACGAATCATTATCTTTTCTGTCCAAGCAATTCAAATATCTTGCATAAGCCAAAGCCAAAGGGAAAGCTCCAGTTCCTCCTTTTTCGGTGAATATTTGTGAATGAGGGACAAATCCTATATTTGCAGATCTTATAAGTCTGGCTTTCAGTTCGTCCTGTCCTATGATATCCTTGAAATACATAAATTATTGTTTAGTTGACAAACTCATTGGAAACAAATGACAATGAGTTTATATCATTGAATAGGGAAAATACAAATCTTAATTCTGTATATCCGTAAATTATACGGACAAATATAGCGAAAAGGAGAGAGCAGAGCAAAATAAAAAATTTGTTTTTGGTTTTGGTATGATTAGCCGAATCCTGCATTACTTAAATTTCACAAGTGCCATAACTTATGGAGTTACAGGAGTAAAAAATGGTGTTGTAGGAGATAAAGGCCAATACTATTAGTGTATAAAATCTATCGGATAACTCCTTATAACTTCTTTAACTATGAAAGTTGAGCTGATACATATATATATATAACAAAAGTAGCTTTCTCACGAAAGCTACTTTCCATTGTGTGTGTGCAGACTTAATCAAAAAAAACCTCTTTAAACTTACTTTTTTATCTCTTTAAAAAACAACCTAAATCTTTAAGTTTCATCTACGGATAAATGTAGAAACACATTTTTAATCATTCTCACATATATATGTGCTAAATCCGTGCCAAAACATATGCTATTTTCATTGTGTCTGTATAAAAGGTTGTTTTATAGTTGATTGTGTTTCCTCATATATTTTGGTGTTTCCCAAAATATTGGGGATTATTGTGGAATATGTGTATTTTGTTGTGGAATATTTCCACATTTTGATTCTACATATTCTTTATTTTTCACAAACTTAACCATTTTATATTGTATAAACAATAATTTCAGTATATTTGTTTAAACAAAAACAAAAAAATAATATTATGAGAAATACACCTATTGATTATAATACCGCCAGCAAGGTAATCGCATCATATAATCTTGCTGATTTTGGAAAAGCAACTATTCGTGAGGTTGTAGCTATTTCGTCTCAATTGGAACAAGAGACAGGTGTGGAATTTATCCATATGGAAATGGGAATACCAGGATTGAAAGCATCTCAGGTTGGTGTTGATGCAGAAATAAAGGCATTGCAAAGTGGCGTTGCTTCAATTTATCCCAATATTAATGGTATTCCGGAGTTGAAGAAAGAAGCCTCCCGTTTTATTAAAGCATTTATTGATATTGATATTGATGAAGAGTGCTGTGTCCCGGTTACAGGCTCAATGCAGGGAACATTTGCTTCTTTCCTTACTTGTGGACAATGTGATGAGAAAAAAGACACAATTCTGTTTATTGACCCGGGTTTTCCGGTTCAGAAACAGCAATTGGTTGTAATGGGTTATAAATACGAATCTTTCGATGTCTATGAATATCGTGGAGAAAAGCTGCGCGAGAAACTGGAAGAATATCTTTCAAAAGGAAATGTTGCAGCAATGACATATTCAAATCCGAATAATCCTGCATGGTTCTGTCTGACAGAAGACGAACTGAAAATAATAGGAGAAATGGCTAATAAATATGATGTCATTGTAATTGAAGATTTGGCTTATTTTGCTATGGATTTCCGCAAGGATTTGAGTAAACCGTTTGTCGCTCCGTTCCAGGTATCGGTTGCACGATATACAGATAATTATATTATGCAGATTTCCGGCTCTAAAGCATTCAGTTATGCCGGACAGCGTATAGCAGTAACTGCAATTTCAAATAAGTTGTATCATCGGGCTTATCCGGGATTGACAAAACGATATGGCGGAGGAACATTTGGTACGGTTTATATTCATCGTGTATTGTATGCTCTTTCTTCCGGAACTTCACATTCTGCGCAGTATGCATTGGCGGCAATGTTTAAGGCAGCGTCTGACGGAACATATGATTTTATTTCAGAAATAAAGGAATATGGAAGACGTGCCAACAAAATGAAGTCTATATTCATAAACCACGGATTCAAGCTTGTTTATGATCATGATTTGTCGGAACCGGTTGCCGACGGATTCTATTTTACTATAACTTATCCGGGAATGGATAGCAGTACGCTGATGAAAGAGCTGATATATTATGGAATAAGCGCAATTTCTCTGAAAACCACAGGTAGTCATCAGGAAGGTTTACGTATTTGTACTTCCTTTATTAAGGATCATCAGTATGATTTGCTTGACGAACGTCTTGCTGCATTTGAAATGAATCATCCGATAGCCTGAATAGAAATAGATGTAGAGTTTTGCCATTTGGCTCAAATATTTAATAATAAGACAGTTTTGGTGTTATCTTTTTTAGGGAAATACCAAAACTGTTTCTTTTTGTACTATTTTTATTGTAAAATTTGCTTATATAGTTTTTTCTGTATATTTTTCATCCGATAAGACAAACCTTTATTAAGAATGTAAAGATGGCAATAGATAAAGACGTACATGCAATAAAACATAAAGGTATTTTGCCAAAACAAGGCAGAATATTAATTTCTGAGCCTTTGCTCAGTAATCCTTATTTTCAACGTTCCGTTGTTTTACTGGTTGATCATTCTCAATCAGGAAGTATGGGATTTGTAGTAAACAAGAAATTAGATCTTACAGTAAATGAGTTTTTCCCTGAGCTGGAAAACAAGGAAGAGCTTCCTATATTTATTGGAGGACCGGTTTCATCCAACCGGCTGTTTTTCATTCATTCGTTGGGCGATTTGATAATACCTGATTCTGTTAAAATAACGGATAACTTGTATTTTGACGGAGATTTTGAGGTGTTGAAGAATTTTATAATGGCAGGAAATTCTGTTGAAGGAAATGTCCGTTTTTTCCTTGGCTATTCCGGATGGGAAAAAGGACAGCTGATGCGGGAAATAAAAGAGGATTCATGGGTGGTGAATTATATGAAGGAACCTAAGAATATATTTTTTGCTGACGGTGAAGATTTTTGGAAGAATTCGGTATCAGAACTTGGTAATAATTATAATGGATGGATAAGATATCCGAGAGAAGCTAATTTGAATTGAATTTCAGGATTATTGCTTGTATAGTTTTGTTGCTATAACTTGATGTTATGTCTTATTCCAAAATCTGATATACAGTTTATTATATTCTTGTCTATATTTGCTGGTGTAAAGGAAATAAAATATAAAGGTTGTTTATGAACTAATTTTATTTCATATTGTTTTACAGATAGACACAATTTAAATTATAACATTATGAAAGCATTGACAAATGAAAAGCTGACTATAGTTGGCGCAGCAGGTATGATCGGTTCAAACATGGCACAGACAGCATTGATGATGAATTTGACTTCTGAACTTTGTTTGTATGATCCATTCGCTCCGGCATTGGAAGGTGTAGCTGAAGAAATGTTCCATTGTGGATTTGATTCTACTCATATTACATTCACTTCTGATATAAAAGAAGCATTGACTGGTGCTAAATACGTTGTATCTTCCGGAGGTGCTGCACGTAAGGCAGGCATGACTCGTGAGGACTTGCTTAAAGGAAATGCTTTGATTGCAGAACATTTCGGTCGTGATATAAAAACTTATTGCCCGGACGTAAAACATGTAGTAGTTATTTTCAATCCTGCAGATATTACAGGTTTGATAACTCTCTTGTATTCTGGCTTGAAACCTTCTCAGGTAACTACTTTGGCTGCATTGGATAGTACACGTTTGCAAAGTGCATTGGCTAAGCATTTTGGCGTTCCACAGTGTGAAGTTAAGAACTGCCGTACATTTGGTGGTCATGGTGAACAGATGGCAGTATTTGCTTCAACTGCAACTGTTGCCGGAACTCCATTGCTGGATTTGATTGGAACAGATAAGTTGACAAACGAACAGTGGGAATCAATCCGCCATGATGTTGTTCAGGGTGGTAAGAAAATCATCGATTTGCGTGGACGTTCTTCATTCCAGAGCCCGGCATACATTTCTATTGAAATGATTCGTGCAGCAATGGGTGGTGAAGCTTTCCGTTGGCCTGCTGGAACTTATGTGCATTCTAATGGTTTCGATCATATTATGATGGCTATGGAAACAACAATCGATGCTAATGGCGTAAGCTATGCAGATGTTAAGGGAACAGATGCTGAAAAAGCTGAACTTCAGAAGAGCTACGAACATTTGTGCAAGCTTCGTGATGAGGTTATAGAAATGGGTGTTCTTCCTGCAATCAGTGAGTGGAATAAGCTTAATCCTAATATTAAATAAATATTTATTGAATACATCCGAATCCGATTCAGTTTGGGTTCGGATGTATATTTTTTTACGTTCGGACCAAAACTAGTTTACTTCCGTATATATTGAGAATTACTTTCGGATATGATTTCTTCTCAATTATTAATAATCATTCTAGAGTTGAGAGACAGATGGATGTTTGATTATTGGTTTTGTAAGTTTCTGAAAATTATATACCCGGAAATTGCGTGTAAAAGTATAAAAAGATGATACGACGGGTAAAATAATAAACTTGTTTTTCCTCTAAACGCGTAAATTAAAGTTTAGTTTACAAAAGATGAGTATGTGTTTTCTGAGAAATTATTGTATTTTTGTTTGTCTAACCAATAAATCATTACGAAATATGAAAATCGGACTAATCAAAAAAATCGTTCCCTGCCTGATTGCTGCGGGGATGCTTTTCACTCTGTCCTGTTCGACGAAGCAGGAAAAACAAGGAATACACAAGACTGAGGCTTTGGATAACCAGGCATGGAATTCATCGACATGGATTTCTGTCGTTGATGCTCCGGTGGTGACTGGACCAGTATATGACGGAACAAGAGCTGCCGATGGTGCCAGTTGGTTTGTATCGACGGTGAAGAACAGCCGGAAGGTGAGCAGCGCGCGGTGGATGACTTCGGCTCTTGGGGTGTATGATATATATGTGAACGGAAAACTTATCGGTGATGAAATTCTGAAACCGGGGTTCACACATTATGAGAAGACTAAACTTTCTTTCACTTATGATATAACTGATGCTTTCAACACTGAGGCGGAGGCTGAGAATGTGCTGTCGGCACAGGTCACTCCGGGATGGTGGGCGGACAAGATTATTACTCCGGGAAACCATGATGGAATGGTTGGCAAGAAATGTGCTTTCCGCGGCGTGCTTGAGCTTACTTATTCCGACGGTAGCAAGGAGCTGTTTGGCACGGACACTAAGAACTGGAAGGCGGGTATTGCCGGCCCGGTGACTCATGCGGCTATTTTTGACGGTGAGGAATATGATGCCAGAATTCTTCCGGGTTATGAAACTCCTGAGAAATTGTCGGCTCCGGAAGTGAACAGCGAGTTCAAGGGCGAGCTGGTGCCGTCGGAAGGTGCTGAGATTTATTTCCGCCACGATTTGACTCTTTCGCCTGTGAAGGCTTATGTGTGGGAAGGCGTAAGTGGCGAGAGCAAGGATGAATTTGGAAAAATCATTGTCAAGAAGGAATATAAGGCGGGTGAGCCGATGACGGTGAAGCCGGGCGAGAAACTGGTGGTTGACTTCGGTCAGAATTGTGCGGGTGTGCCGTCATTTGTGTTCAATGCTGCTGAGGGAACTGTTATGGAGTGTATCACTTCGGAATTGCTGAATGACGGAAACGGGGCTAAGAGTCGCGGTATGGATGGTCCGGAGGGAAGTGTTCACCGCCTGAATCTGAGAATCCCGGATAGCGGAATGATTTTGAAATATACTTTTGCCAATTCAGCTGAGGATGTAAGTTATATTCCGAGATGCACTTTCTTCGGTTATCGCTATGTTTCAATTACTGCTTCTGCCGAGGTTAATATCAGTAAGATTGAATCTGTGCCTGTCACTTCAATTACGAAGGAAATGGAATGTGGAAGTATTACTACGGGAAATGATATGGTGAACAAGCTGATATCAAATACTCTTTGGGGACAGCGCTCAAATTATCTTTCTGTTCCGACTGACTGCCCGCAGAGAAATGAGAGGTTGGGCTGGACTGCGGATACTCAGGTGTTCACTGAAACTGGTTCGTTCTTTGCAAACACTTCTTCTTTCTTCCATAAGTGGATGCGTGATATGATGGACAGCCAGAGTGAGCTGGGCGGTTTCCCGGGTGTTGCTCCTTTGGCTCAATATGGAAATGAGATGATGCGTCTGGGATGGGCGGATGCAGGTATAATCGTGCCTTGGACTATATGGAAGCAGTTTGGCGACACTAAGATTATCGACCAGTGCTGGGACTCGATGGATAAATTCATGAATCATATCAACGACACGAAGTATGACCACAAGACTCTGGTGAATGAGAATATGAATTATCAGTGGGCGGACTGGTTGAGCTATGAGCCGCTGGAAAGCTGTGGTGGCGGTGCTTTCGACAAGAAAGGTCCTCTGCCTGAGGCTGTGGATTACTGGAATTATCTGAGTGCATCATATTGGGTGATTGATGCAGGAATGATGCGTGATATGGCTGCCGCAAGCGGAAGAGATGCTTCGAAATATGAGAAAATGGTTGCCGATGCTAAGGCTTATATAAAGGAGAATTTCTTCACTGCTGATGGAAAGTTCAAGACTGAGATTCTGAACACTATGCAGACTCCGGCTTTGTTTGCCCTGAAGAATGAGATTTGGGATGGCAAGGCTAAGGAGAATATGATTTCACGATTGAGAAAGAATTTTGAGGAGCATGACAATTGCTTGCAGACCGGTTTCCTTGGAACTTCAATACTTATGCCTACGCTTACTGAAAACGGCATGTCGGATATTGCATGGGAATTGTTGTTGCAGCGTAAGAATCCGAGCTGGCTGTATTCAATCGACAACGGTGCCACCACTATATGGGAAAGATGGAATAGTTATATGATTGAAAGCGGAATGGGACCTAAGGGTATGAACAGTTTCAATCATTATGCTTATGGCGTGGTTTGCGAATGGATTTGGGAGAGTGTTGCCGGCATTGCTTCGGATACGGCTAATCCTGGTTTCAAGCATATCATAATGAAGCCTGTTCCGGACAAGAGACTGGGCCATGTGGATGCTGTTTATGATTCTGCTTCCGGACGTATCAAGAGTTCATGGAGATATGAGGGTGATACGTGGATATGGAATTTCTCTGTTCCGGAAGGATGTACGGCATCGGTTACTCTTCCAGGAGAAATTGAGGCTAAGGTTTATGAGGCAGGTGAGTATGAGGTGAGGAGATAAGGAGATAAGTTGACGAGTTGACAAGGTTTATTACTTAGTCTTGTCAACTCGTCTCTGAAGCCTTGTTCCCTGAAAGAAAACTTTCACTATATTTGTCCCAAAAAGAACCATATGATACAACGATTTATTATTCTGATAACCTTGTTTGTTATGAGCCTTCCGGCATGTAGCAGCCAGACTCAGAACGCTTCGGGATATAAGGATGCACCGGCGGTGGAGATACACCGTTTTGACAAGGCTCTGCTGCAATGGCTGGAAAGTGGAGATGACGCGCAGAAAAAGGTGTTGACGGATGATTATTATCAGATGCTGGACCTTACGGGGAAAGGAATATTGAATGTTCAGACTCCGGAACGTGAGGATTTCTTCACTAAGCTTTCTTCTTATTATTCGGAACCGACGTTGCGCGGGCTTTATCGTGACGCCGTATCAAATTTTGAGAATACGGATGATATGGAGAAGACATTGGGGAAGGCTTTTGCTTTTTTGAAGGATGTTTTCCCGCAGAGCCAGATTCCGGCATTGTATATGCACGTTTCGGGATTCAATCAGAATGTGCTTGTGGGCGACAGTGCTCTCTCTTTGTCGATAGATAAATATCTTGGCTCTGAATATCCGCTTTACACAGAGTTTTTCCCTGATTATGACAGGCGGAAGATGAGCAGGGAATTTGCTGTTGTGGATTATATTGCCGGATGGTTGATGAGTGAGTTCCCGTTTTCAGGAAAGGAGAATGTTCTGCTTGACCAGATGATTTATTACGGGAAAATATATTATATCGTTTCGCTGGCGTTGCCCGAAGTTTCCATGGCAGATATTCTGGGATATACTGCAGAGGACTGGCAGTGGTGCGTGGACAACGAGAAAATTCTGTGGAAAAATATAATAACAAGGAAGCATCTTTATACGCCGGATAATACGACTACACAGAAATATTTCAGTAACCGTCCGTGTACTTTCCTTGCCGACAAAGCTCCTGGAAATCTGGGAATATGGGTTGGAATACAGATTGTGGAGAAATATATCGGTGAAACAAAGGCTTCGCCTTCGGCTTTGATGAACGCAATGCCTGAAGCCGCTCAGGAATTTCTTTCGGCTTCGAAATACAGGCCGTGACGTAAGAAAACAAAAAACCGTCCTATCCTCGCGAACCGGACGGCTTGAATCTTAACCTAACTTAATTCTAATACCATGAAAAACACTATATAATGGGAACAAGAAAAGCGGAGATTTTGTTGATGAAAATCTCCGCTTTTTTATATTTATTTTGATTCTGTCGCATTTTTTATTTAGAGACGTAGGTTGCCCATTCCAACTGGTCGTACCAGTCGTTGAGCTTGGGATAGTTTTTCTGGTATGCGTAGATTGAGAGTCCGCTGAATTTATCTATTGTTATTGAGCCGCATTTGGCGAAGTAGTTTTCAGGAGTGCATGCCTTGTAGATTATGGCTTTGTCCATTGCTGTTTTCAGGTTGGTATATTCTTCATTGTTTGCAATTTGGGACAGATAATCTTCCATGTCATAGAGTTTGTGGTTATTCCATGTCAGATATTCTAGGGCCTGCACCTGATATAAATCTATATTGTATAGAGATTCTTCAGTCTGTTTGCTGAGAATATTCCGGCAGGCATCGGCAAGATTGTCAATCTCGCTTGTTTTTACGACTGATACTGATGCTGAGCGTGATATTCCCGAGTATTGGTTATAGTGATTGTAGAATGAGTCGGCTATTCCCGTAACGTCGGCATTCAGCAGCATTGGGGTGATTTCATTATAAGGAAAACCTTCTGCAAGGATTTCTGTTGCCGAACCGATGATATAGTCTGTGCAGTTTCGCAGAGCATAAACTACTTCCACGCTTGCCATGTAGCAGGCGTCGAAGAGGATAAAGTCGAAATGGAAATCGTTGAGGACGTAGTTCAGGTCGTCGAGTTCCATATGATTGTTTCCGTCCTGTCCGAACGAGCGCAGATAGGAATCGAGATTTGAGGGAAACCATGCCGTACCATGGCTCCACAGAACTAGGCCCATACTTTCAGAAGGAAACTGCTCCTTTACGGTTGTTATCACCGAGCGGAGATTTTCCGGCGAGGCGGAGTTTTCCTCTTCATATTCTTTTATGAGGATTCTTGAAACAGAGCCATTCTTGTCTTTCCGGAACTGGTATAATCCCGGTGTCGCATTTATCGTGTCGATATATGCTATAATGTTTCCATTATCCAAATCTGCATCTTTGCAGCCTTCTTCTATCATTTTCATATTATCTTCCACAAAAGAGCTGAGGCTGTTGTCGCCAGCCATATAAATCAGTACAGTCCGTTGTGGCAAAGTCTTTTCCTCGTTCTTGTTACAGCTTAGGAGGAAAGAGAGACATAGAACTGACAGTATTGATAAGAGGAGTTTTGTTTTCATAAATATGGTTTGAGTTTTTAAGTTTTTAAGTTTAATTGGGGACGATGTGGCGAGTTGACGAGGCTGAAAGTCTTGTTTCCTTGTCTCTGAATCCTTGTCCCCTTTATCCATGCAAATATCCTAAAATATTTCATAGTAACCAACTGAAGGGAATCTTATCGTGCGTTGAATCTTATTCCCAAGCCAAGCATAAGGTTGTTCGGGTTCTTGAATTTATAAAGCTGATAGCCGGTGTGGATGAATACATTCTTGGTTATATCGGTTTTCAGCACAAAAATCTGATAGAAAGAATTTGTGTCTCTTCCTTTGCACAGGAAGTTTTTGCCAATACCAATATTAATGGAGAAAATAGGCATTACTATTTCCGCTCTGAGAGAAAGGCCGGAAGAGAACTGTTCCCGGAATGGTGGGCGATAGAACTTCAAATCCTTTGACTCAGAAGGAATGAAATCGTTGGCTATATGGTCAACTATGTTGGCGCTTTCGTCGTACTGCAAATCCAGGGAAACACCGGCACGAAAATATTGGCTGAAATTATACAGAGGATTGAAGTTAAGACCAAGAACACCGAATGAGCCGGGAGCAAGAACCGGGTCGTGATCTTCCGGGAAGATACCTTTTCTCTTGACTGCGCCATATACAATAAGGTCATAATTTATATAAGGCGAGAATATGGAGCCGGCAGAAGCTGCCGGGGAAAATCTCTTTTCGGCTTTTCTGCCCAAATAGCGGGTGATTTCTACGGATGCGCCGATTGAATTTACTCCGGCATTGGGATAGCTGGTGTTTCCGTTGGAATAGTGAGTAAGTCCGATTCCTGCACGGATATTGGTGTTGGGCGCAACTTCCCAGTTCAGTAGGAAGCCCAGGTTTATATAGGCATTTGTGCTTGAGCCGACTACTCTGTTTTTCGGATTTGTTTCGCTGTCATATTTCTTCCATCCGAAAGATGCGCCGAAATTCCATTCATAATCAAATGAAAGATTACGGGAGATTGTGGCAATCCTTGATGTTTGGAATGCATAAAGGGCAATAGGATTTCCTATTTCAGCAGAATTGAAAAAAGTGTTGTAGGCAAGTCCTACACCCTGTATGGCATAAGGATATAATTCCCCGAATTTTGAATCAGGGGAAAACTGGAATCCATATTTAAGATGACCGGAAAGAGTGGTGCTTATTTCCTTTTGTGCATTATTATCTCCTTTGAAAAAATCGTGGGAAGGAAACACATAGGCGGGTCTGAAATCTAAACCAAACAGATGTGAAATCTTATTGGAGGTGGAATCTTTATCTGAGGCTGACACGTTGCATATGAATGAAAGGCATATGAATATGCATAATGTAGTTTTTATTAAAGTTCTATTAGTCATCATCACTCTAATCTCTCTCTCTTAAAATAATAGTCCGTTATTTCGTTATCAAGTTTATGCAATATTAATCAAAGTCTTTTACTAAAAAGAGTTTTTAAGAATCTTTTTGTGAAAGTGTTATTCTTTTTTTTGTATAATTGTGTCATATAATATACTATTTGATTAAAAAAGAAAAAGTATGAACAGAAGAACATGGATGCGCAGTGTTGCTTGTACCGCAATGCTGCTTATGGCTGCTCCAAATCGTTACAACCGTTTGTTTGGTGCGGAAAATTCAGTGAAAGGCCTTAATGGTAAAATAGAAACCCGCAGTTTCGGTGATTTTAAGATTACATGGATAAGAGATAATGCAAAGGATGGATTTATGAAAAACAGCCTTTACAGTGATTTTGACCAGGAAATCTTGTTGCGCGTATCTCCGGATGGAAAAATGCCTTCGACAGTGAGCTGCTATCTTTTACAGACCGAAGGAAAAAATATCCTGTTTGATACAGGAAACGGAGCTGAGGACAGTTTGCTGTTGAAAGCTTTGGAATCACTTTCTGTTACTCCTAATGACATTAATGCTATTTTCCTTACGCATCTGCATGGCGACCATATCGGAGGGCTGGTAAAGGATGGAAAGCCTGTTTTTGAAAAGGCGTCCATTTTTATTTCATCTCCGGAATATGATGGCTGGATGAATATGGATGGTGACCGGAAAAATAAAACGGTGTCTATTTTGGAAACATATAAAAATAAAATACATTTGTTCGGATTTTCAGACACTCTTCCATATGGAATCGTTGCTTTGGACGCTTCGGGGCATACACCTGGACATACTGTTTATCGTGTTGGTAATTGTATGATTGTCGGTGATTTGCTTCATGCTGTTGCATTGCAGCTTGAATATCCTGATGCCTGTGCAGCTTATGATATGGATAAAGAGAAGGCTATTGAGTCGAGAAAGAAATATCTGCAATATGTAAAGGATGAGAATCTGGTGTTTGCAGGAATGCATTTTCCGGCTCCGGTGTTCAGGGAGTTTTAGAAATTCTGATTCTTATAATAACTTAAAAACTTGAAATATGCTCAATATCATTTTCCTTCTTGCTGGATTAGTTTTAATATTGCTTGGAGCAAATATTCTGACAGACGGTGCGGCTTCGGTTGCCAAGCGTTTTAATATTTCCGACCTTGTGATAGGTCTTACTATAGTAGCTTTTGGTACTTCTGCGCCGGAATTGGTTATTAGCGTCCTTTCATCATTGAAAGGCAGTGCAGAGATGGCAATAGGAAATGTTGTTGGTAGCAATATATTCAATATACTTATGATTATAGGCTGTACAGCCTTGGTTATGCCAATGAAGGTAGGCGAGGGGACAATGAGTAAGGAAATTCCGCTTGTTATCCTTTCGTCTTTTGTATTGGCTGCTTTTGCCAATGATGTTTTATTGGATGGGGAAGAAGTTAATGTGATAAGCCGTATTGATGGCATGGTTCTACTCGGATTCTTCCTGATATTCATGCGTTATACGTTTGCGATAGCTCGGAATGGTGGAGAAACGCAAGATGAGTCCCAAGAGATAAAGCTGATGCCGGTATGGAAATCAGCAGTATTTATATTGGGCGGACTGGTGGGATTGATAGGCGGTGGCCAGCTATTTGTTGAAGGAGCAAGCGGTGTTGCACGAAGTTTGGGCGTGAGCGAATCAATCATTGGCTTGACTCTCGTTGCTGGAGGAACATCACTTCCGGAACTGGCAACTTCGGTGACTGCTGCTTTGAAAAAGAATCCGGGAATAGCAATAGGAAATGTGATTGGCAGCAATTTGTTTAATATTTTCTTTGTTTTGGGATGCAGTGCTTCGATTGCTCCGCTGCCAATGGGAAATATAAACAATATGGATATGGCTGTTCTTATAGGCTCTTCTGTTCTGTTCTGGCTTGTAGGGTGGTTTTTCCGTAAACGTACGATAACACGTCCGGAAGGAGCATTGCTTGTTCTATGTTATGTCGCATATACAACTTGGCTGATATTGCAGCAATAAAGGCAGAAAATGAGTATCGGAGAAATGCAGTATTCTGTAATTTTGCAAAAAAAAATTGAGATGAATATTGTAGAGTTGACGGAACGGTATTCCGTGTTTATTTTGGGGTTGTTTTTGATGGCGTTGGGAATCGCCTTTTGTGTTCATGCTGATTTGGGGATAACGCCTATTTCTTGCCCTCCATATGTTTTGAGTTTGGGATTGAAGCCAACAGTAGGCCAGTTTACGATTGCAATGCACGTAATTCTTGTACTTATCCAGGTAGCAATTTTGAAGAAAGATTTTCCAAAGTTGCAATATATGCAGTTGGTTACCGGTTTTTTGTTTGGCTTTTTTATTGATTTCGCAATTTGGCTGACTGGTTCGTTTTTGCCCGAATCATATATGATGCGTATGTTTTATGTAGTGTTTGGCTCTGCTATTCTGGCTGTCGGAATCTTGTTTGAAGTTACTCCTAAAGTGATGCTTATCGCTGGCGAAGGGCTTATGCTGGTGCTGGCAAATAAGTGGAACAAGCCGTTTGGCAAGGTTAAGGTTGGTTTTGATTGCACATTGATACTTATAAGTCTGATTTTCTCCGTATATTTGTTCGGCGAAATACGAGGTGTCCGTGAAGGGACAATTTTATCGGCATTTCTGGTGGGATTCTTTGTGAGCCGTTTCCAGCCGCATTTGCGCTGGCTGACAAAATGGCTAAACAGGAGAGAGGACGGGAAACCGATGTGCTGAAGTTGTAGCTCCTGCGAACAACTTGTTTCCTTGCCAACTCGCAATCTGAGAGTTAAGATTGCGAAACATGATTAATTTAATATTTAGAGGCGTGAAGCGAGTAGCATCTATATTGTTTTTGTGTTTTTTGTCGTTGGCAATGTCATGGGCACGTCCTTTGACCGAAAGGGCAAAAGTAAGTCTGTTAACAAGTTCTCCATACGAGGCGGAGGTTTTCACTGTGTATGGTCATGCAGCTTTAAGGATAAATGACCCTGGGCAGAGAATCGACATTGTATTCAACTACGGACTGTTCAGTTTCAATAAACCGTTTTTTGTTTACCGTTTTGCCAGCGGTGAGACTGACTATATGCTTGGCGCAATCAATTATTCTGATTATATCGTGGAATATCAGATGCGAGGAAGCACAGTAACGGAGCAGATATTGAATCTGACAGCTGAAGAGAAAGAAGCAATATGGCTTGCTTTGCAGGAAAACTATAAACCGGAGAACAGGGAATATCGTTATAATTTCTTCTTTGACAATTGCGCGACACGACCTGTTGCTTTAATAGAAAAGAATGTGGCCGGGAATGTGGATTATTCAGGATGGAAAGCCGATAGTCTGTCTTTTCGTGATATGATTAATGATTGTACCCGCAATAAGCCGTGGCTTACATTTGGATGTGATTTGGCTTTGGGAAGTCCGACAGACCGGATGGCAACAAAGCATGAGATGATGTTTCTTCCCATGTTTCTTAAAGATGCTTTTGCAAAGGCTGAGATAGTGGGTGAAGACGGAACAAGAAGGAAACTGGTGGAAGAAACCATCGTTTTGCCTTCCGAGCCGGATGAAGCAGAGAAAACTATTATTACTCCGCTTGTGGCTGCGATATTACTGCTAGTTTTCTTCGTTGCGATTTCTCTGTTGGAATTAAGGACGAAAAAATATTTTGCTGTGGTGGACGGAATGCTGTTTTTTGTTGCGGGAATTGGTGGATGTGTATTGTTTTTCTTGTGCTTTGTTTCGGAACATCCCTGCACTTGCCCTAACTGGAATCTGATATGGATTCAACCTTTGCATCTTCTGTCTCCAATATTATATGCAGTAAAAAAATGGAGAAAAGTCTTTTATTATTATCATTTTATTAACTTTGTGGCGATTTTGCTGTTTGTGCTGTGTTGCAGTTTTATTCCGCAATACTTCAATATGGCAGTTATTCCGTTGGCATTTAGCTTGTTGTTACGTAGCGGAATGGTGTTGTCCAAAGTGAAATCAGTAAATAAGACGTTGGCTGATCGTTGAACAATTAATACAAATATTAGGAACAATACATTTGTGTCGGCTTGAAAAGCCGGGAAAAAATAATAAATGGATAAAAAAGTACGAAAAATATTATCATCACTGATAGCTATATTGGCAGTTACAAATATGGAGGCACAACAGCAGTCTCCAAAACTAGTGGTATGCATAACTGTCGACCAGTTGAGAGGTGATTATATAGAGTACTTTTATAATACTTTCGGTGAGCGCGGTTTCAAGCGCCTTATGAATGACGGTGTCTTCTATAAGAATATCCGTTTTGAATTCTCCAATATAGATGAGGCAAGTGCTTTTGCCACTATTTTCACTGGCTCAAATCCTTGTTTTTCCGGTATAACAGGAAATAAGAAATATGATTTCGATAATGAAAAGGAAATCTCTATCCTTAATGACCCGGATTATTTGGGAAATTACACCAAGGAGAATTATTCACCTAATGCACTTATAAGCTCAACAATAGGAGATGAGCTGAAAATAGCTTCAAAGGGAAGAAGTGATGTTTATTCTATTGCTCCTAATCCGGAAAGTGCACTTATTTCTGCAGGACATGCTGCTAATGGTGCTTTTTGGATAGACAACCAGAATGGTAAATGGGCAACTACCACCTATTATAAAGGTGTGCCTTGGTATGTTGACAGATATAACAGTGGAAACGAATCTCTTTCAGCGCGTCTTAACCAGATGGTTTGGACACCGTCTTTGTCAATGGAGAAGTATAATGCTTTTCCATATGTGCTTGATGATATTCCTTTCCGTTATACTTTCAGTGAAAATGAGAGATATTGCTATCAGAATCTGAAAACAACTCCTTTTGTCAATAAGGAGATAAATCGTCTTGCCATACAGTTCCTCGAATATGGGGGATTTGGAAAACGCTCGTGTCCAGATATGCTTTCGGTGACTTATTATGCCGGAAACTATCGTGGCAATATGAACAAGGAATACACTCGTGAAATACAAGATACTTATTATCAGCTAGATCAGGATATAGCAAGCTTGCTTGATGCAATTGATAAGAAAGTCGGGCTCGACAAAACTTTGGTGGTCTTTACAGGCTCGGGCTATTATAAGAGCGAGGAGGAATATGCTGACGGTTTACATGTTAACCGTGGAGAGTTTCATCCTAAGAGATGTGTTGCCTTGCTCAATATGTATATGATGGCTTTGTATGGCCAGCAGACTAAATGGGTGACTGGTTATTATAACAACCAGATATTTCTCAACCGAAAAGCTATTGAAGATGCCAAGCTTGATTTGGCTGAGATACAAAACAAGGCGGCACGATTTGTACAGGAATTTACCGGTGTGCAGTCTGTTACAACAGCAACTGCGCTGATGACTGGCGACTGGAACGAATCAACAGCCTCATTCAGACACGGAACTCATCACTTGAAACGTGGCGATTTGATTATTGAACTTCAGCCTGGATGGCAGTTGAATTATGATAATCCTAATGAAAAAGTAAAAGTTATCAGAAATAACGCTGTTATAACTCCTCTTATATTTTTCGGTAATGGAATGAAGCCGGAGCGTATCTACCGTGAGGTTAAAGCAACGGAAATAGCTCCATCTATTACTTACATACTAAGAATTCGTCCACCTAATGCATCACAGTCCTTGCCATTGTGGGAGCTGACTGTGAACAAGACTGTGCAATAAAAACTGGAAAGACGGATTTTGTTTCCTTCCTTAAAATTTACTGTTTTATCAAGTGGGGACTATTGTCTTTATGTGATTTCTTGTTTGCAGGGGATAATGCTTCTGTATCAGACATTTTTTGTCTTTATATAAGAGATAAGAAATCAAATACTTAATTAAAGAATAAAATAAAAACAAATATATTATGGGATTTAATGAATTTTTGACGAAGTTATTCGGCAACAAATCACAGCGTGACTTGAAGGAAATCACGCCTTATGTAGAAAAAGTGAAGGCGGTTTATCCTTCTATTCAGGCTCTATCGAATGATGAATTGCGTGCCAAAACAGACGAAATCAAACAACGTATCCAGGATTTCGTAGCTGATGAACGTGCGAAAGTAGAACAGCTTCGTGCCGGTATCGAAGACAAAGAGCTGGAAGAACGTGAAGCTCTTTGGGCTGAAATCGATAAGATTGAGAAAGCTATTACAGACAAGATGGAGGTGGTGCTTGAGCAGTCATTGCCAGAAGTGTTCGCAATTGTGAAAGATACAGCCCGCCGTTTTACTGAAAATGCTGAAGTGGTTGTTACAGCAAATGATTTTGACCGTGAATTGGCTACTCGTTTTGACTTTGTGAGAATAGAAGGTGATAAGGCGATTTATGCAAATCATTGGATTGCCGGTGGAAATGAGATTACTTGGAACATGATTCACTATGATGTGCAGTTGTTCGGTGGTGTCGTTTTGCACAAGGGTAAAATCGCTGAAATGCAGACTGGTGAAGGTAAAACGTTGGTTGCTACATTACCAGTATTCCTGAATGCGTTGACTCGTAACGGTGTTCACGTAGTAACAGTGAATGACTATTTGTCAAAACGTGACTCAGAATGGATGGGTCCGCTTTATATGTTCCATGGTTTGTCTGTTGACTGTATTGATAAGCACCAGCCGAACTCGGATGCCCGTCGTCGTGCTTATAATGCTGATATCACTTTCGGTACTAACAATGAATTTGGTTTCGATTATTTGCGTGACAACATGGCTACAAATCCTAAAGATTTGGTGCAGCGCAAGCATAACTATGCAATTGTCGATGAGGTGGACTCAGTGTTGATTGATGATGCTCGTACTCCGTTGATTATCTCTGGTCCTGTTCCTCGTGGCGAACAGCAGTTGTTTGAATTGTTCCGTCCGAACGTGGAAATTGTGGTAAATGCCCAAAGAAATCTTTGTTCCCAGTTGCTTATTGAGGCTAAGAAGAAAATGGCAAGCAACGACCCTAAAGTTGTTGAAGAAGGAACAGTTCAGTTGTATCGTTCATTCAAAGGTTTCCCACGCAACAAGGCTTTGATTAAGTTCTTGAGCGAACAGGGAGTTAAAGCTCAGATGTTGAAGACTGAGGAATATTTCATGTCGGAAAATATGCGTCATATGCATGAAGCAACAGACGAGCTTTATTTTATAATTGATGAAAAGAATAATAGCGTTGAGCTTACTGATAAAGGTATCGACTTGCTTACTGGTAATGCAGGCGACCCGACATTCTTCGTTTTGCCTGATATCACAACCGAACTTTCCCAGTTGGAAAACATGGAAGGTACAGCAGAAGAAAAGCAGGCAAAGAAAGATGAAATCCTTGCAAACTATTCTGTGAAGAGCGAACGTGTTCATACTGTGAACCAGTTGTTGAAAGCATATACTTTGTTTGAGAAAGATGATGAATATGTTGTTATCGACAACAAGGTAATGATCGTTGACGAACAGACAGGCCGTATCATGGATGGACGCCGATATTCTGACGGTTTGCACCAGGCTATCGAGGCTAAGGAACGTGTGAAAGTTGAGGCTGCTACTCAGACATTCGCAACTATTACTTTGCAGAACTATTTCCGTATGTATCACAAACTTGCCGGTATGACAGGTACAGCTGAAACTGAAGCTGGTGAATTCTGGGATATATACAAATTGGATGTCGTAGCTATTCCAACAAACCGTCCTATCGCACGTAAAGACTTGAATGACCGAATCTACAAGACTAAGCGTGAAAAATATGCGGCTGTTATTGAGGAAATAGTAAGATTGACTGAAGCTGGCCGTCCTGTTCTGGTTGGTACAACTTCTGTAGAAATCTCTGAATTGTTGAGCCGAATGCTAACTTTGCGTAAGATCAAGCATAACGTGTTGAATGCTAAGTTACATCAGAAAGAAGCTGAGATTGTTGCGTTGGCTGGTCAAAGCAGTACGGTTACTATTGCAACCAACATGGCAGGTCGTGGTACGGATATCAAGCTTTCGAAAGAAGTTAAGGATGCCGGTGGTTTGGCAATTATCGGTACAGAGCGTCATGAGAGCCGTCGTGTTGACCGTCAGTTGCGTGGTCGTTCAGGTCGTCAGGGTGACCCGGGTTCTTCTGTATTCTATGTTTCTCTGGAAGATGACTTGATGCGTCTGTTTGCTTCTGAAAAGATTGCAGGCTTGATGGACAAGCTTGGATTCAAAGAAGGAGAAGTTTTGGAACACAGCATGCTGAGCAAGTCTGTGGAACGTGCACAGAAGAAAGTCGAAGAAAATAACTTCGGTATCCGTAAACGCTTGCTTGAGTATGATGATGTGATGAACTCTCAGCGTAATGTGATTTATACTCGACGCCGCCATGCGTTGATGGGTGAACGTGTAGGTCTTGATGTCCTTAATACCATCTATGATACTTCTAATGCTATAATAGAAGAATATTCAATTGGAGGCTCTTATGAAGATTTGAAGATGGAAGTGTTCAAGACATTTGCAATGGAATGCCCGATTTCTGAAGATGAATTCAAGAATTTGAAAGCTGAAAACATGGCTGAGAAGTTGTTTGACGCTGCACTTGATATGTTTAAACGCAGAATGGAACGTATGACTCAGATTGCTTATCCGGTAATCAAACAAGTGTTTGAACAGCAGGGTGCAAGATTTGAGAATATTATGATTCCTATTACTGACGGAAAACGAATGTTCAATGTTTCTTGTAATCTCAAAGAAGCTTATGACACAGAATGCAAGTCTGTGACAAAATCTTTCCAGAAACTTATTCTTCTTCATACAATTGATGAGGCTTGGAAAGAACATTTGCGCGAAATGGACGAATTGCGTCATTCTGTACAGAATGCAAGCTACGAAAATAAAGATCCTCTGTTGATTTATAAGCTTGAATCTTATAATCTGTTCAAGAGTATGGTTGACACAATGAATAGAAAGACTGTTTCTATTTTGATGCGTGGCCAGATTCCTGTTCACGAGCCAACTGAAGAAGAACGCCGTGCTGCTGAAGCTCGCCGTGCTGCAATGGAAGCGGCAAGTCAGCAGGCTGCAGCTTTGGAAGCTGAGGCACGCCAGAGAATCCAGATTCAAAGAGCACGAGAAGAACAGCATGAGGATATGAGCAAATATCGTGCTGAAAAAGCTGGAATTAATGGCGAAGGTGTTTCAAGCGCAGCCGCTCCTCAAGAACCGATTAGAGGTGAAAAGCGAGTAGGACGTAATGACCCTTGTCCATGCGGAAGCGGTAAGAAGTATAAGAATTGTCATGGCGAAGGATTATAAATAATTTGTCATTGATGTCATATAAAAAGGTCGGCATATTATTTTAGAAATATGCTGACCTTAAATATTAATCTTGTTTGAATGTTTTTTTGATGTCCCGATCTGTCGGCGAAATGTCACAACGGCCATTACATTATCCAATTGTTTTGTTGGGAACCTCTTTTCTTACGTAGGCATCACGTACAGCAGTTATTTTCCCCCTTTCCCTTTAATCCTTTTTCCTTTGCCTGTTTTTCTATCTTGTCTGCTATTTCACGTGCTTCTTCAATATATATTCGACATGTCTCTGCGTATCTTTGTCTTCTGCAATACCGTCTTCAACCTGCGCAAGCAGGTCTTTTATTCCGTTCTGTATATCATTATTTGCTGATATGCTGAATCTTTCAGCACTGCTACGCCATTTTATCCTACGGCGGGATGCCCGCGAACGGATTGTAGTTTCGTCAATATACAGATCATCGGCAAGGGTTATCTCGTCACGATTTACAAGGACAGAAACCTGCCTGAAAATATGTTCTTGATATGGGGTATGCAGCGTGTCTTGAATCTGTTTATGGTCGTATGGTCCGGAAACTGATATGATGACAGCCAAATAATGTGGGCATCCCTACGCATGGCTTCCTCGAGTCCTCTGGTTGAATATATATTGTTCATGTAACCGAACAATATTACCTTAAGAAGCATTACCGGATAATATGCCGGACGATCGTCTCTCGCATTAGAATAACTTTTTCGGACTTCTGACAAATCCAGAAGATCTACAATATCATATATAAGACGCACGGGAGCATCTTTGGGTATAAAATCTCCCAAGTTGGGAGGAAAAATATTATTTTCGTTGAAATTGTAATCTTTAAATATTATATTTGCATATTATTTTGTTGTATACCATAAAGTTACAAAATTTTATGGAAATAAAAAAGCCTCAGCTTGGGAAAGTTGGGGCTTTTGCTATTTTTTGAAAAGAGAGATTTTGCAACACCCACGGAACTCATTTAAGAGGGTATTGCAAAACTAAATATTGAATTTAGAAAACTTACAATTTGAAATTTATCAATAAGTTTCAGCCAATATTTAGATAGAAATATAGCTTTCGATATAAATTAATATTGAACTGTTTCTTAATATTAAATTCCTGTTTCTTAAAACAAGTTGATTTTTTATTATGTAATTATTAATTTTGCGAAATTCAACAAATAACGATAGAACTATGATAATAGGTATTGATGTAGGAGGTAGCACTACCAAAATAGTGGGAATAGAAGGTAATAAGGTTAAGTATCCGATGTTTGTCAAGGCTAACGACCCGGTTACATCGTTGTTTGGAGCTTTCGGTAAGTATATTTATGATAATTCCATATCCTTGTCTGAAATAGAACAGGTTGTATTGACTGGAGTTGGCAGTTCTTATATAAAACAGCCTTTGTACGGTTTGCCTACAGCTTGTACCGATGAATTTATAGCAAACGGATTAGGTGCCCAGTATGTGACTGATTTGGAAAAACTAATAGTTGTAAGTATGGGAACTGGTACTTCATTCGTTCAGGTTGAAGGTGATGACATCCAGCATATAGGAGGAATAGGAATTGGGGGAGGGACTTTGATTGGTTTGTCAACTCTTCTCCTTCAGTCGCATGATATACTTTGGGTTTCCGAACTGGCAATGAAAGGAAACATTAATAATATAGACCTTCAGATACAGGATATATGTAAAACGTCTTTGCCAGGACTTCCTTTGGATGCTACTGCTTCTTTGTTTGGTAAAGTTGACAATAATGCCCAGCCTGAAGACGTGGCGTGTGGGTTGTTCCATATGGTTATGCAATCAATAGGGCAGGCGGCTATATTGGCAGCCTTGAATACAAGCATTAAAGATTTTGTCCTTATAGGAAACCTTACTCAATTGCCTCAATGCAAACCGGTTTTTCAGTCTATAGGTGATATGTATGGTGTTAATTTTCATATACCAGAATATGCTGAATATAGAACAGCAATTGGTGCTGCTTTTACATATATAAAACAAAGGTCGGTGAAGCCTATAGGCTAGTACTGTAAAAACAAAGTATTAACGAGTATAGTATTATTTGCTTAGCGTATGGAAACAGATTATTTATTGGCACCTTTATTTTTTGTTGTTTTTGGTTTGGTTGCGGGTGCAGTGCTGAAATCATTGTTAAAGAAATCCAGTTTGCCCTATACTGTTGTTTTGTTTTGTGTGGGGATTATACTAGGTTTGCTGGATCGATTTGGTATTTTGTCAGACTATGAAATGTTTAAGTCTGCGATTGATTTTGCGGGAAATTTAAATCCGGACTTGATTCTTTATCTATTTCTTCCTGTCCTGATTTTTGATGGGGCGTATGAGTTGGATTTGCATGTATTTAAGAAGTCGTTGTTTAATTCAACTTTGCTAGCCGGTCCGGGTATAGCTATATCAATGTTTATCATGGCTGCTTTTGTTATGGGTTTGGCCATGTTTGTTCCGGAGTGTAAGGAATGGAATTGGAATTATGCTCTGATGTTTGGAGCTTTGATTGGTGCAACCGACCCGGTGGCGGTAGTAGCTCTATTGAAGGAATTGGGAACAAGTAAGCGATTCTCAACATTGGTGGACGCAGAATCAATGCTTAATGATGGAACTGGCATTGTTCTGTTTATGCTGTTCTTCAGTGCATACACAGCAATGGGTGGGGACACATCTTCACCGCTGATGCGTATTTTGATAGTGGTTGTTGGCGGAACAGTTCTTGGATGGGCTTTGGCAAGATTTACGATTTGGTCTCTTGGTCAGGTTGGAGGAGATGAATCTGTCCAGAATAGTGCCATAATAGTTGGAGCTTATATAACTTTTATCGTGGCACAGAGTTTCTTGAATGTTTCCGGTGTTATTGCTTTGGTTGCTTTTGGTCTTACTATATCATATGTTGGCCGACCTCAGCTTAAACCGGAGGTTCACAGATTTATGCAGTCCTTCTGGGAATTGGCTGCTTATATGGCTAATACCTTAATATTTATTATAGTAGGTGTGGTTATTGCGTTGAAGGTAGATGTTACGTGGACAAATTTGTTGTTACTGATAGCCGTATATGTTGGTGTTAATTTGGCTCGTGCAGCTATGGTTCTTCTGCTTTATCCTATTATGAAGAAATGCGGTTATGGCTTGACTATGCGTGAATCAGTTATTTTGGTTTGGGGCGGGCTTCGCGGTGCATTGTGTATGACATTGGCCCTTATGGTTTCATATACTCCTGCTATTCCGGAAGAAATACGTCGCCAGATATTGTTCTTTACAGCTGGTATAGTAACACTTACACTTACAATCAATGCAACAACAATGCGTTGGCTTTTGCTTAAACTCGGTTTGACTAAGATTCCGTCTGCAAAAATGTTACTGGATTATACTATCAGACAGAGTTTGGCCGATAACAGCGAAAAGTATTTGGAATCATTAAAGAAGCGTGAAGCTTTGGAGATTTCAGACTGGAAACTTGTTGAAAATTTTATGCCAAAGAAAGACAAAGCGCCGGATGTAAGCTTCAAGCCTGAAGATATGTTGGCTGATATACGTTTGCGAGTTCTGAATAAAGAAAGAGCTTTATGCTGGAATATGTATGATGAAGGTATAGTTTCGTTTGTGACTTTGCGCTGTCTTACTGCTTCAATAGACGAGCTGTATGATCACAGTGGAAGATTGCCTCTTTCATACAGAAAACGAATTTTTGAATACTATGAGAGTAGTTTTTATATTCGTTTAATCAAAAAACTGCCAATTGCCAGAAAATGGCTTGATGTATATTTTCATGACCGTGTAGTTACGGGTTATGATTTGGCTCGAGGTTTTGCAATCGTACAGAAAAAATCTATAGAGCTTATAAAAGAATTTGAGAATTCAGATGTCCTGACGGCTCAAGAGAAAGAACAGTTGGTTGTTTTAAAAGATGAAATTAATTCTAATCTTCTTAAGATTACAGAGATTATGGATTATTTGTCAACAAACTACCCTGTTTCGTTCAGATGCGGAGTAACTAGAAAATCAATTCGTATGTTACTTGCAAATGAGCATCGCCAGATAGAAAGTTTTCAGAATGAAGGATTACTTACAGCAAAAGAAGCTAAAGCTATGATTGATGATTTGGACGAGCGTCATGCTTCGATAAGCGATTTGACAACTGTCTGGAAAAATAAAGTAAAGGCTGAATAAAATATTATTGTTGTTAAAAAGTGCTTTTACGGTAAATATTAAGAGGTTTAATTGAAATAATCATTAATTTTGCACTTTAAAAACTAATAAAATACGGATAAAATGACTGCAACGAAACGAATTAAGCGTGCATTGGTTTCAGTGTACCACAAAGATGGTTTAGATGAGATATTGAGAAAACTTAATAATGAGGGTGTTACTTTTGTTTCAACAGGCGGAACTCAGACTTTTATCGAGTCTTTGGGTATTCCTTGTGATGCGGTGGAAGATTTGACAGGTTATCCTTCTATTTTGGGAGGACGAGTAAAGACTTTGCATCCAAAAGTATTTGGAGGTATTCTTGCCCGTCGTGAAAACGAAGGAGACCGTCAGCAGTTGGCTCAATATGAGATTCCTGAAATTGACTTGGTAATCGTTGATTTATATCCGTTCGAAGAAACTGTTGCTTCAGGAGCGGAAGAGCAGGCAATTATCGAAAAGATTGATATAGGCGGTATTTCTCTTATTCGTGGTGCTGCCAAAAACTTCAAGGATGTTGTTATTGTTGCATCAAAGAATCAATACAAGCCTCTGTTGAATCTGTTGAATGAAAAAGGTGCAGAAACAACATTGGAAGATCGTAAATGGTTCGCAAAAGAAGCATTTGCTGTATCATCAGGTTATGATTCTGCTATTTTCAACTATTTTGACGCACGCGAAGGTTCATATTTCCGTGCAACAGTTGATACTCCTATGCACTTGCGCTATGGTGAAAATCCTCATCAGTCAGCTAAGTTCTACGGCAAATTCAACGATATGTTCGAACAGTTGCATGGTAAAGAAATTTCATACAACAATTTGCTTGATATAGATGCAGCTGTTAATTTGATTGACGAATTTGACGAATTGACATTTGCAGTTTTGAAACATAATAATGCTTGTGGAATCGCATCTCGTCCAACTGTATTGGAAGCTTGGAAAGATGCTTTGGCTTGTGATCCTCTTTCTGCTTTTGGTGGAATTTTGATTACAAATACAACAATTGATAAAGAAACTGCAGAAGAAATAAATAAGATTTTCTTTGAAGTTGTAATTGCTCCTGCTTATGATGCAGAAGCTTTGGAAGTATTGCAGCAGAAAAAGAACAGAATAATTTTAATCCGTAAGGAATGTAAGACTTGTCCAATGCAGTTCCGTTCTCTTTTGAATGGTGTGTTGCTCCAGGAAAAAGACTTGAGCATTCAGAAAGAATCTGATTTGGTTCCAATGACAGAAAAACAACCAACAGCTTCAGAAATTGAAGATTTGTTGTTTGCTAATAAGATTGTTAAGAACAGCAAGTCAAATGCAATAACATTGGTTAAAAACAAACAGCTTTGCGCAAGTGGTATTGGACAGACTTCTCGTGTTGATTCTTTGAAACAGGCTATAGAAAAGGCTAAGTCATTTAATTTCGATTTGAATGGTGCTGTAATGGCTTCAGATGCATTCTTCCCATTCCCTGATTGCGTTGAAATTGCTGACAAAGCTGGGATTACTGCAGTTATTCAGCCTGGTGGCTCAATCAAAGATGATTTGTCTGTAGCTTATTGCAATGAGCACAATATTGCAATGGTGAAGACAGGTGTTCGTCACTTTAAACATTAAAATCTAACGTTTTAAAATGGGATTATTTTCTTTTACACAAGAAGTGGCTATGGATTTGGGAACTGCCAATACCATTGTAATATGCAATGGTAAAATGGTAGTTGACGAACCTTCCATGGTCGCTTTGGATAGACGAACCGACAAAGTTCTGGCTGTAGGTCAGAAGGCTCGCGAAATGCATGGAAAGGCTCATGAAAATATCCGTACTGTGCGTCCGTTGCGTGAAGGAGTTATAGCGGACTTCTATGCAGCAGAGCAGATGATGCGTGGATTGATTAAAATGGCCAGTTCAAAGAGCCGTTGGTTTACGCCTTCTTTGCGTATGGTTATTGGAATACCTTCTGGTAGTACAGAAGTGGAGATCCGTGCTGTGCGTGATTCTGCCGAGCATGCAGGTGGACGTGATGTGTATATGATATTTGAACCTATGGCAGCTGCTTTAGGTATAGGTATAGATGTACAGGCTCCTGAAGGAAACATGATTGTTGATATAGGTGGCGGTACAACAGAAATTGCTGTTATTTCATTAGGCGGTATTGTTTCTAATAAATCTATACGTATTGCAGGAGATGACCTGACTGCTGATATAATGGATTATATGCGTCGTCAGCATAATGTTAAAGTTGGAGAGAGAACTGCTGAACAGATTAAGATTCATGTAGGTTCTGCATTGACAACGTTGGATAATCCTCCTGAAGATTATGTAGTGCATGGCCCAAACCAAATGACAGCTCTTCCAATGGAAGTTCCCGTTTCATATCAGGAAATTGCGCATTGTCTTGATCGTACAATTTCAAAGATGGAAGCTGCGATTCTTAGTGCTTTGGAACAGACTCCTCCTGAATTATATGCTGATATTGTGCGCAACGGTATCTATCTCACAGGTGGTGGAGCATTAATGAGAGGTTTGGATAAAAGATTGTCTGATAAGATGAACATAGTTTTCCATGTATCAGAGGATCCTTTGCATGCAGTTGCCCGAGGTACGGGTGTTGCTCTTAAGAATATCGATAAATTTAATTTCCTTATCCGTTAAGAGCAAGATAAGGACTGCTGTTGTTTTTAGTACATAATAAAAGCAAAGCGTATGACGTAGATTGCACGGAGAAATTTTATGTCCGATGTGCTCTGCGTCATTCGTGTTTGCATATATGTATGATTGATTATACTCTCAGATTTATATTATTCCTGAAATATGCGCAAGCTCCTAGACTTCTTGTTGAATAAAAGGCATTGGTTTCTTTTTATATTGCTGGAAATAATTTCTTTGGTATTTGTTTATCGCAATAATAATTATCAGAGAAATGTGATGTTGAGTTCTGCTAATTACATTACTGGTTATCTGTCTTCTTTGTCATATTCGTTTGTTTCATACCTTAATTTAAAGGAAGAGAATAAGGCTCTTTTGGAGAAAAACGGCTATCTGGAAATGGAAATACTCCGTTTGCAGGATCAGATAGAAGTTATGATGGCTGATACGGCTTTATTCAAAGGATATGTTAAGGATTCCTTAATTCCGGATTTCAAATATGATTTTGTAGTGGCAGAAGTTGTTAGTAACAGCGTGTCGCATCTTTCAAATTACATAACATTGAATAAAGGAAAATCCGATGGAGTTATGCCCGATATGGGAGTCGTTTCTGATAATGGTGTTGTCGGTATAGTTGTTTCAGCTTCCGATAAATATTCAGTTGTAATACCTTTGCTCAATCCCAAATCACGTCTTAGCTGTAAAGTTCTTGGAAGTAATTATTTCGGAACATTAAGTTGGAATGGCAGAGATGCAACATCCGCAACATTGGAAGAAATGCCTCGTCATGTTGAGTTTGAAAAGGGAGATACAATAGTGACAAGTGGTTATTCTGCTATTTTCCCTGCAGGAATAATTGTTGGAACAATATATGATTACAAGAAACAGCATGATGATAACTTCTACGCATTGGATATAAAATTAGCTACAGATTTTACATCTTTACATAATGTTAGGGTTATCAGAAACTTTAATCAGTCTGAACAGAAAACTTTGGAGAAGGAGGTGAATAGCAATGATTAATAATATCATAAGAGGTCTGATTTATTTTATAGTGTTTTTGTTCATACAGATTGCTGTGTTGAATAATATTCACTTTCTTCGTATTGCAACGCCATTTCTATATTTGTATATAATATTGAAAATGCCGGTCGGAATGTCCAGAAGCCTTATATTGCTATTAGCCTTTTTTATAGGACTAATTATGGATATGTTTTCCAATACAGCCGGAATGCACGCCTCTGCCTGCACATTTGCTGCATTATGCAGAGTTCCGTTGATAAATTTTCTGGTAGGCAAAGATCAGGTTGAAGGCAGTTATCCTTCTTTCAACACTTTCGGTTATTCTTCATTTTTCAGATATGTTTTGTTTTTTGTATTATTACATCATATAACTTTGTTCTTGGTCGAATCATTGAGTTTTTATGACCCATTGTTTATGGTTTTAAGAATATCAGCAAGTGTTGTTTTGACTTCTCTTCTTATTTTTATAGTAGAATCGTTCAATATCGTTGTTCGGGAAATTGGAGGCAAATAATAAATATGAATTTGAGAACAGGAAGTATGTTCTGATTGCATCAGTACTTCTTGTATTATTGATCTTTATAATCCGTTTATTTTCACTTCAAATATTAAATAATGATTATAAGGCTTGGGCTGATAGTAATGCTTTTCTGAAAAGGACAATTTATCCTGCCAGAGGAATAATTTATGACCGAAACGGCAAACTTCTTGTTTACAATCAGCCTACGTATGATGTCATGATAATAATGCGCGAAGTTCAGGAGTTTGACACTTTGGACTTCTGCAATATCGTTGGTATAACCAAAGACCAGTTCCTTAACAGAGTAAAGGATGTGAAAAACAAAAGACTTAATCCTGGATATTCATCCTATGTTCCTCAAGTATTTATATCTCAACTTTCAGCTCAGGAATGTGGAGTATTGCAGGAAAAACTATATAAATTCCCCGGATTTTATATACAAAATAGAACTATCCGCGAATACAATTATCCTAATGGCGCATTGTTGCTTGGCGATTTAGGTGAAGTAAGTGTAAGTGATTTGAAAGCTGATGATTATTATGTTCGTGGAGATTACTCCGGACGTTCAGGAATAGAAAAATCATATGAAAAGGAATTACGAGGAATCAAAGGTATGGAAATTCTTCTTCGTGACGCTCATGGCCGTATTAAGGGCAAATATGAAGAAGGAAAGCATGATTTGCCTCCGATTTCCGGCAAGAACCTAACTCTGTCAATTGACATGGACTTGCAGGCTTATGGAGAGAAACTCATGCAAAACAAGTTGGGCGGAATTGTAATGATTGAGCCGTCAACAGGCGAGGTCTTATGTATGGTTTCATCACCTACATTCGACCCAAATTTACTCGTTGGAAGATTACGAGGCAAGCATCATGGCGAACTTGAGAAGAATCCTTTGAAGCCTTTGTTTAACCGACCTTTAATGGCACAATATCCTCCGGGCTCAACATTCAAGCCAACGCAGGGACTTATCTTTCTGCAAGAAGGTGTCATCACTCCAGATACTCGTTTTACTTGTGCGCATGGATATACGTTTAGAGGAGGAAAACCTGCCTGTCACGGACATCCTTCTCCGATTAATCTGACTGGAGCGATTTCTACTTCTTGTAATTCCTTTTTCCCATGGGGATTACATTATATGCTTGACGACAGAAAATATTACAAATCTGTTCAGGAAGCTTTTGATGTATGGAAGGACTATATGGTTTCTATGGGATATGGTTATAAATTAGGTATAGATTTGCCGGGAGAGAAACGTGGTTATATTCCAAACAGCAAAGTCTATGATAAAATCTACCGTGGCAGATGGAATTCAAGTACAATTATTTCAATAGCTATCGGGCAGGGAGAAATACTTGCCACTCCTTTGCAAATATGTAATCTTGCAGCAACAGTGGCAAATCAAGGATATTTCATAACTCCTCATGTTGTAAAGGACATTCAAGGTTCATCTTTAGATAGTACATATACTGAGAAGAGATACACAAATGTTGATTCCAAATACTATTCTTATATAGCAGAAGGAATGCGTGGAGCCGTTGCCGGTTCTGATTATGGAGCGACTTGTAGAGGAGCAAATCTTCCAGACATTGAAGTTTGTGGGAAAACCGGAACAGCAGAGAATCCCCATGGAAAGGACCATTCTATTTTTATGGGTTACGCTCCATACAAGGAACCCAAAGTTGCCATAGCAGTGTTTGTTGAGAATGCCGGTTTTGGTGCAACTTATGCGGTTCCAATCGGCAGACTGATGATAGAAAAATATCTGAGAGGAAATATATTGCCCGAAAGTGAATCTATTGAGGAATATATTGTAAATTCTGTTATTTTGCCGGAATAGTACATATTTTTATTAGCGAAACAGTTTTATCCGTATATGATTTATAAGAATAACATATTGAAGTCTGTTGACTGGGTGATAATATTGCTTTATGTGTTTATGCTTGTTGCCGGATGGTTCAGCATCTGTGGTGCGAGTTATGAATTTGATATGGCAAAATTATTTGAACCTTCAGGACGACCGATGACTCAGCTGCAATGGATAGGAATATCCTTTTTCGTCATTTTCGTTATTCTGATGCTCGAAAGTGATTTGTTTGACATGTTCGCCAATATAATATATGCAGCAACAATAGCTCTTCTTGTTGTGACTATATTTATTGCGCCCGATGTCAAAGGTTCACATTCATGGCTGGTTCTTGGACCTATAAGACTTCAGCCCGCTGAATTTGCCAAGTTCTCGACGGCATTGATGGTCTCGCATGTAATGAGTCAATATGGCTTTAAACTTACTCAGCCAACGAATTTTTTCAAGGTTCTTGGACTGATATTTCTTCCAATGATATGTATTCTGCTGCAAAAGGAAACTGGCTCAGCTTTGGTTTATTTTGCTTTCTTCCTTATGCTTTATCGTGAGGGAATGTCTGGCTATTTTCTGCTTGCAGGAATATGCGCAGTAGTGTTCTTTGTCACCGGTATGAAATATTCCGGAGTTATGCTGGGAATGACGCCTTTGGGAGAATTTATCGTATCGCTGATGATATTGGCAATATCAATCGGATTGATATATGTTGAAAGCAAGAATAAGCTGGCATTGCGCATCGTTTCCTATGTGTCTGCTCCTTCATTGTTTATTAGCTATATAGTATCATTTTTTATCCCGGTAAATTTTGCCCATATAACTATAGGCCTAATCATTCTTTCCATAATTTATCTCGTATATCTTTCCATATATCATTGGGTATGGAATTATGTAATGATAGCATTGTTTTCAATAATATCATTAGGATTTCTTTTTTCGGTGGATTATGTGTTTAACGATATTCTCGAACCTCATCAGCAGATTCGTATAAAAGTATCGTTAGGTTTGGAAGATGACCCAAGCGGAGCCGGATACAACGTAAACCAGTCGAAGATTGCGATTGGCTCAGGTGGATTTCTGGGAAAAGGTTTCTTGAATGGAACACAAACCAAGTTGAAATATGTTCCTGAACAGGAAACGGATTTTATATTCTGTACCGTAGGCGAGGAGCAAGGTTTTGTCGGAGCAACACTTGTACTGGTAGTCTTTTCTATATTTATAATCAGGCTTATATTATTGGCAGAAAGGCAGGATAATATTTTCAGCCGGGTTTATGGCTATTGTGTGGCTTCCATATTTCTGTTTCATCTTATTATTAATATAGGCATGGTAACGGGACTTACGCCCGTTATCGGAATCCCGCTACCATTCTTCAGCTATGGAGGTTCTTCATTGCTTGGATTCACAATCCTCCTTTTCATTTTCATACGTCTTGATGCTTCAAGGAAGGAGAGATGATTCCTGAACCTGCAGGCCTATTTCCTGTATTCCGATTATGCAGGAATCTCTCATTGCCTGTTTGACGGCAAAAGTATATTGACCTTTGTGCGGAAAACGATATCCCGTTTTTATCGGAAAACTCATTTCGTATAAAGAAATTCCATGTCCATACCATTTCCCGAAGTCATCGGCGAGCATACATTCAATTGTATCTCGCTCAATTCCGCCTATAGGCTTTTCCTCTTGCAGAAATAACCAGATATTCTGATAAGGATATTTGTTGTTGTTTCGTATCTGCAGGGAAACATCATAGGTTTTCGACGGGTCATCAATATTGAAAGTGAAATAATATTCCTTATTCTTGTCCCACATTGTTTTATCTATGATTCTGTATTGCTCGTAGGTAAAATCCTGTTTGCAGGAAAAGAATAAGGATATTATTGCAGACAAACCCAAAACATTAAGCTTCCGAGTTATTTGAAGGCTTGGGCGCTTTGTTGTTGTTTTGTTGTTTGTTGTCATTGTTGGCTTTTGCTTTGGGGCGAGGACGATTATTGTTGTTTCTGTTGTTGTTCTGATTGTTGTTGTTTCTCGCCTTATTTTTGTTGTTTGTATTGTTTACCTTGTTGTCTTGATTAGCATTAGGCTTTTCTGCAGAATTGTTGTTTTCTGCCGCAACTTCATTCACTTTGCTTTGGTTCTGCTGTGTGTTTGGTTGCTGAGCCTGCTGCACCTGTTGCTGCTTGTTGTTGTTTTCTGCAACATTGTTTGCGCTTTTCTTTTTCTTCTTTTTCTTCAGATTATTGTCGAAACGAGTAACGCTGTCCTGGCCAAGTATATCTTGCGCATCCCTTTTCGGAGCAGAAGTCTTGTTGTCTGCCTCAAGCGAAACAGGCTTAATGCCTTTCTTATTCATATTTATCACATCAAAAGCTCTTGAGGCATTGATGGTGACAAGATTTGCAGCAATAGTCTTGTCTGTTGAATAAGTAATTTCGCGTTTGAAAATATCAGTCTTGAAATGATAATAGCTGTTATCTTTCGTTTCAAGAACGATTTCTCTCGACGGAAGACGTTTCTGAGCCTCAACGTAAGCATCAACCTCATAATTTATACAACATTTCAGCTTTGCGCACTGTCCGGCAAGTTTTTGAGGATTCATTGATATATCCTGATATCTTGCAGCACCGGTTGCAACCGAAACGAAGCTAGTCATCCAGCTTGAGCAGCACAACTCTCTTCCGCAAGGACCGATTCCTCCGATTCTTCCGGCTTCCTGTCGTGCTCCAATCTGTTTCATTTCTATGCGCACACGGAAAGTCTCAGCCAGCACCTTAATCAGCTGTCTGAAGTCAACCCTTTCATCTGCGATATAATAGAAGATAGCCTTATTACCGTCGCCCTGATATTCCACATCACCGATTTTCATGTCCAGTCCCAGTTTTGCGGCAATCTGGCGGGAACGAATCATAGTGTCATGTTCCTTAGCTTTAGCCTCTTCATATTTTTCCATATCTCCGGGACGAGCTTTTCTGTAAACCTTCTTTGGTTCAAGGTCATATCTGTAGTTGTTCTTCTTCATTTGCAGGAGAACAAGTTTTCCGGTAAGCGTAACCGTTCCGATATCATGACCTGGCGAAGCTTCAACAGCAACTATATCACCTTTCTCCAAAGGTATTTTTGTGTTGTTCAAATAATAACCTTTTCGAGTGTTCTTAAACTGAACTTCCACAAAATCTGTGGCTCCTTCGGCATCCGGAACGCCACAAAGCCAGTCGTATGTGTTTAATTTATTGTTTTGTATTTTGCTGCAGCCTTTAGCCTTCATGCAGCAACTTCCTTTATTTAGTTTAAAATCCATTACAATTTTTGTTTGTGTATTATTGATAATGTCATTCGCTACATCAGTTTCGAATATCGACATTTAATGCAAAAATAACGAAATAAACTGATAGATTCGGCATTTATGAGGATTTTTATATGCTTGACTTAAGACTTGAATACCTATTACTTCTCACTTGATTATCTGAGAACTCTTCTCGACTTGTTTTCTTGTCACCCCGTTAACTGAAAATTTAGTTCAGCGAAGCTCATATAAAATTATTAATCTGTAAAATAGGTATAAACATCAAGTTTATTGATACAAAATTGTTTGTCCGTGGTTACTAATTTTGTGTTATTAATATCAGAATATTATTTCTAAATATGCGAATATCTGTTTTTTGAATATTTAAGTAAGCCAGGGCAAACGCATTAGAAAAATATATATCTTTAAAGTCTTAAATCAAGAATTGTATCATGAAAAAGACAGCCGTTTCATTATTATTGGAATTTACTC
>CASFJQ010000014.1 GCA_949295065.1 uncultured Parabacteroides sp.
CTTTTGCAAAGAAGCACATGTCCATAAACTGGGTTACAGAACGTACCAAACAGCTTAAAAATGTAGGCTAAATTGGGAACGTTAAACTGGACACCCTACATATTTACCATTATAGTTGTTATTCTACAAACAGGATATAGCATGAAGAATAAAATTTTAATACTATGCAACATTGCAGCATTGACGCTGAGCAGTTGTATCAAGGATGAACCTCTTTGTCCGGAAGCAGAAATAACAAGTTTCTCCATTCCGGGAAATATCGCATTCAGCACTCCGGTAATAAACCAGGGTACAAACACTATAGAAGTATTTGTGAACGAGAATACTGACCTCACAAATATCACCCCGACACTGGAGGTAAACGAAAAATCAACATTATCGCCGGCTTCGGGAACAGCACAGGATTTCACAGACCCGGTAATATATACTGTAACAGCCGAAGACGGAATCCATACTCGTGAATATACGGTAAATATAATACCGATGACGGATGATGTGTTTACTCCTTTGATGAAAAAATTCAATTTCAACAATTGGCAGACAAATTCGACACTCAACTACGAATACCCAATACAGAAATTGGACAACGGAACGACTTTCAATATTTTCTCGTCAAGTAACCAGGGTGTTTCGCTGTACCAGCAGTTCAGTGACCCGCAATTATATCCGACACATTCCATTGAGCTGAATGGAGGGAAGGCTGCTGAAATTATAACAAAAGAAGGACCAGGAAGTATTCTTGGTCTGCAATATATTCCTGTAATAGCAGGTTCTTTGTTTACCGGCACTATGAACCTTCTGAATGCTTTGGCTAATCCGCTGACAGCTACGGAAATGGGACAACCATTCAACCAAAAGCCTCTGACTCTTAAAGGTTATTATAATTATAAGTCAGGAAGCGGAAGCTATATTGAAAGCGATGGGAAAGTAAACCCTTCAAGAAAGGATTCATGTGCAATTTATGCTATCTTTTATAAGATTGATGATAATCTGAAAACTCTTGACGGCACAAATATTATGACACATAAAAACATCGTATCAATGGCGATGCTGCCGGACCGTTCTTCAACTCCCGGAGAGGAAATGATTCCGTTTGAAATTCCTTTCGTGAAGAAAAACGATATTGAAGTTGATTTCAGCAAATATTCCTACAAACTTGCATTGGTATTTTCTTCAAGTTTTTATGGCGACAGATATGAAGGAACGCCGGGAAGCAAACTTATTGTTGATGATGTTGAGATTGTAACAGAGTAAAAATACAGGAGGTAAAAAGATGAATAAATATATAAAGATATTGGCAATAGCAGGTATTTCCTTTTTATCGGCTTCTTTTGCCAAGGCACAGGAGTTTTCAAGTAATTGGGAATGTAAGGTTTTTGCAGGATATAATATTGGAGGAACATCTCCACTTCCGTTGCCTGCGGAAATAAGAAAAATAAACTATTGGAAACCTGGATTCGGAGGAACTCTTGCTTTTCAGGCAACACGATGGTTATCTCCTAAATGGGGAGTAAGCAGCGGATTGGCAATCGACCTTAAAGGTATGAAAATCGGAGCTGAAGTGAAATATATGCAAACGAACCTTGTTGTGGGAGAAGGTGACAACACCGGTACTTTCTCGGGAACTTTTTCAGGGAAAAACACAACGGATATGAGAAACGACTACCTTGTGATTCCTGTTCTGGCTGCTTATCGTCCAAACGAAATCTGGAGAGTGCGTTTTGGCGGATATATCGCCGTGCAGAACAACGCTAAATTTGAAGGAACTGCTTCCGACGGTTACATAAGGAACGGCGGACCGACCGGAGAACGTATAAATGTTGAATCTGCTACTTACGATTTCGCAGACAAAGTAAAGCGATTCGATTGCGGATTTATGGCTTCGGCTGACTGGTTTTTCACAGAAAAAATGGCTGTTACGGGACAATTATCGTGGGGATTGATTCCTATTTTCCCTTCTGATTTTGACGGGCTGAGCTATAATATGTACAATATTTATTTGTCTCTTGGTATAGCTTATAAATTGTAGTTGACGAAGAGGCAGATACAAGTTGACGAGGTTAATAAAGCAAAAGGAGTTAAAATCCGCTTTACGGTTTTAACTCCTTTCTTTATATATTATGTTATTAATTCAAGTTTCGCAAGCTCAACTTCCAGATAACAAGTTGACAAGAATTTCGGATAATATAATTCATGAAATTATAAGTGTTCTGACCTTGTCAACTTGTATCTGAAGCCTTGTTAACTTTTAAGTTGAGCAACTTGCGAAACTTAAATTATTTACTTTTCAATTCTTATGCGGGCATCGACAGCAAACAAACCTCTTTCTGTTGCAAGAAGCGGATTGATGTCCATTTCCTTGATTTCCGTAGCAAAACGAAGCAATGTTGACAAACGAACAATAATATCTGCATATTGCTGTTCATCGATTCCTTTCTGACCGCGTGTTCCTTTAATAATTGGATAACCGCGAAGAGAGTGAATCATTGAATATGTTTCTTCGTATGACAGAGGAGCAAGACCAGAAGTCACATCCTTAAGCACTTCCACGAATATTCCACCCAAACCGCACACCACGACGTGACCGAAACGATTCTCGTATTTGGCACCAAGGAAAAGTTCCTGGCCTTTTAGCATCGGCTGAACAAGAATGCCTGTCACGCCCGGTAGTTTCATCATTCTGTCATATTCAAGGGCAAGATGTTCTTCTGAACGTATATTCAATGCAACTCCGCCAATGTCACTCTTGTGGACAGGACCAACAACTTTGGCAACAACTGGGAAACCAACAGATTTGGCAAAATTGATAATCTCTTCTTTATTGTCTGAAGAGAATTCCTCAACCAAAGGAATATTTGCTGCCTTAAGAAGCTCGCGAGTATCCGAAGGATTCAAATATCCGCTTTCAGGCAAACGGTCAATGATTCGACGAACTTCAGGAACGTCAACGCCGTAAAGCTGAATATCTGTACTTGCAGGTTTCGGAGTGTTGATTACTCGTGCCAATGCTGTACCAAGCGTAACTTCGTCAGAGAAATTCACATGTCCTTTCTTCACAAAACTCTGAACTTCCGGACTTGCTGTTACAATTGACGGAAGCACAGGGAAAATAGGCTTCTTGCATTCTTCCATTTTCTTGTGAAGAACTTCATATGCATCATAAAGCTTAACCAAACCCGGGCTACCGAAGATAACCATCATAAGGTCGATATTGTCGAATCTGTTTTCGCAATAGTCAATTGCTGTGGCAAGATGCTCCGGAGTTCCTGTTCCGATGATATCGATAGGATTTCCGACTGCTGCACCAGGATAAAGTTTGCCCTTAAGTTCTTCAGCAATCGGTCCGTTCAAATCCGGCACATTCAGTCTTCCTTTTGACAAAGCATCGGCAAGCATAACAGCCGGACCGCCGGCGTGAGTTACAATCGCACAATTCTTACCTTTCACTTCCTTAAGTGTGAATATACTTGCAACAGTGGTAAGTTCCTCACGGCTGAAACATCTTACAATTCCGGCTTTACGGAATAAAGCCTCAACCGCAGAATCAGCATTAGCAATAGCGCCAGTGTGTGACGAAGCAGCACGCTTTCCGGAATCTGTACTTCCGGCTTTGATAGCTGCAATCTTACAACCTTTGCGGATAAGAGAAGAAGCATGGAACAAAAGTTTGTCCGGATTCTTGATTTGTTCCAAATAAAGCATCTTTATCTTTGAATCCATTACCGGGTCAAAGTTCTTATCCATATATTCCAATATATCCTCAACTCCATTCTGAGTGCAATTACCTACAGACCATACTGATGAGAAACGCAATCCTTTTGTAAGAGCTGATTCGATAATAAACAATGCAGTTCCGCCGGAGCTGGAAATGAAATCAACTCCTTCCGGATGAAATTCAGGTATAGGCAAAGTGAAGACACCGTGAAAGTTCATATTCATCAGACCGATACAGTTCGGACCAATCAGAGAAGCTCCTGCTTCATTTATAATCTGAAGCATTCTGGCTTCAAGAGCTGCGCCTTCTTTTGTTTCTTCACCAAAACCGGCAGAAACAACAATGAAAGCTTTCACTCCTTTTTCCTTTGCCAAAACCTCTACGGCATCCGGACAAGCCGGTCCTGGAATTGACAGAATCGCCATCTCCGTTTCCGGGATATCATTAACGGAAGGATATGACTTCAGACCTTGAACGTCTGTTTCCTTCTTGTTTACCACATAAAGTTCACCTTTATATTTTCCGTCCAATAAATTACGGACCAAGCGACCGCCCGGTTTGTGAACATTGTTGGAGCCACCGACAACAACAATACTTTGAGGATTGACTAACTCACGGTTTATCATAACATTTTGTTTTGATTTAACGACTATAACCTTAGCAAATATATGTAATTAGATTGACAAATGCTCAATTCGGGCATCATATTTAACATTTAGTAAAAAATTCACATAAAACATATATTTCAAAGTGTTATATATTATAATTAATGTTTCGCCAGATCAACTTTCAGAGAACGAGTTGACAAGAAAACAAGTTGAACAACTTGCGAAACTTTAATTTTGCAATATACGAAAAAAACTCCGCTATATTGTCCGACAAACAATATAACGGAGCTTTACTATAAAACTGAAGATTTATATATCAATCAAACATTTCGTCAATACCGCCAACCGTAGTTTCACGCTCATCATTTACAGTTTCTTGTTCCGAGCTGCAAGGATTAGCGTATTGTTCAGGAATTTCCCAAACGTCGTCTTCACTATATCCTAAAGATTTATCCTTATATACTTTCTGCATGTAAAGAGCATATATAGGAAGAGCTGATGCAGCACCTTGTCCCCATTCCATTCTGTCGAAATGAATTGAACGTTCTTCACCGCCAACCCAACAACCTGACACAAGAGATGGAGTGAAGCCCATAAACCAAGCATCAGAGTTGTTCTGTGTTGTTCCTGTCTTACCTCCCATTTCGGCTTTTATGCCATAGCGTCCTCTGACACGTCCACCGGTTCCGCCATCGATAACGCTCTTAAGCATATGCAACATTTTATAAGAAGCATCTTCTGTCAGCACTTCATTCATCTTAGGAGTGAAGTTGGCTATCGTATTTCCATATGAATCTTCGATACGAGTAACATACAGCGGAGCCACACGTATTCCTTTATTTGAGAATGTCGTATAAGCGCTAACCATTTCCCCTACGGAAACATCCGGAGTTCCAAGACAAACAGAAATTACCGGGTCAATTTCTCCTTTCAATCCGAATGAATGAAGCAGGCGAACAAATGTATAAGGAGAAAGTTTGCCCATCAGATATGCAGTTACCCAGTTGTCAGAGTTCTGCAATCCCCACTGGATTGTAACCATCTCGCCGATACGTTTCTTGTTGGAGTTACGAGGAATCCAAAGCTTTCCGTTTTCGTCAGTCAGCTGCTGCTGCACATGAAGCATCTCATCACAAGGACTGATGCCTTCAATCATTGCCAACGAATAAAGATAAGGTTTGATTGTTGAACCAATCTGACGACGGCCGCCATTTACCATATCATACTGGAAACTGTTGTAGTCAATTCCTCCTACGTAAGCCTTGACGTGTCCGGTTCTCGGGTCCATCGACATGAAGGCACTACGCAAAAACGATTTGTGATAGCGGATTGAATCCCACGGTGACATAATTGTGTCAATCGGTCCGTCCCAACTGAACACTCTCATATCCACCGGTTCCTTGAACACTTTGGTCATTTCGCTTTCACTCATTCCGGCTTTCTTCATCGCACGATAACGGTCTGTCTGATGCATTGCACGCATAATGATTGTATCCGCCTGTCCTTTGGTAATATCCTTAGAGAAAGGAGCATTGCTCTTACCTTTCTTTTCCTTGAAGAAAACAGGCTGAAGAGTTTTACCTACGTGTTCACGAACTGATTCTTCAGCATATTGCTGCATTCTGGAATCAATTGTTGTATAAATCTTAAGACCGTCAGTGTAGATATTATAGTTTTCGCCGTTGGCTTTCTTGTTTTTGTTACACCAGCCATACATAGGGTCGTTCTCCCATGCTGTTGAGTCTTCCTTGAATTTCTGTTCCTGCCATGAAGCATAATTCTTTCTGTTCGGTTTCTTTGCAGTCAATGTCAATCGCAGATATTCACGGAAATACGGTGCCAATCCGTCTTTATGGTCAACTCTTGTAAAATGAAGAACCAAAGGAAGTTTCTTCAAAGAGTCGCATTCTGCCGCAGAAATATATCCAGCCTTTGCCATCAAATCCAAAACAGTGTTTCGGCGTCCGCGAGTTCTTTCGTTGCGTCTAACCGGGTTGAAATATGAAGGATTCTTACACATTCCTACCAAAGTTGCAGCTTCTTCTATTTTCAGAGTTTTAGGAGTCTTTCCAAAATATACTCTGGCTGCAGACTGAATACCTACGGCATTATAAAGGAAGTCGAACTTGTTCAGATACATATTGATAATCTCTTCCTTTGTGTAATAACGCTCCAGCTGGACAGCAATAACCCATTCGATAGGTTTCTGGAACAGACGTTCCATCATATTGTCGGCACTTGGAGAGAAGAGCTGTTTTGCCAACTGCTGTGTAATGGTACTTCCGCCACCGCCACTCTTCTGCATAAGTATTCCGCGCTTAACTACGGCACGCAAAAGTCCTTGCATATCTATACCGCTATGAGATGCAAAACGGACATCTTCTGTTGCGATAAGTGCATTAACAAGATATGGTGACAAATCTTTGTAGTTAACATATATACGGTTATCCTGACTATGAGCGTAACTGCCCAAAGTTTTTCCATCCGAAGATATTATCTGAGAAGCATATTTATCAATTGGATTTTCCAATTGCTCCACCGGTGGCATATAACCGATAGAACCGTTTGCTATGGATGAGAACAGGAAAAATACAACAGCCACTCCAATGAAGAATAAGGCCCAACAAGTAATTATTATACCTTTAGTAATCTTTGATGCCATAATTTTTTATTCACTACGTACTAGTGGGCAAAGGTACTGAATTAGTTGGAATTTCTGACACATATATATCAACTTTTATAGTTAACAAGGCTTCAGAGACAAGTTGACAAGTAGATAAGCTGACTGAAAGTTAACTTAACGAAGATTGAATATTTAATACTTCAGTTTTTAATGCTAATGACACCAACTGTTTCATATATTGTGAAAAATATTTCCATATATTATGAAAATATTTTTTCATATATTGTGAAACTTTTGTTTCATATATTATGAAAAAAGTTTTCCAAGCTCTGAAAATTTCGTGGAAATACAATTGTTTAATTTACAACAAATTAACACAGACGATTAAATTCTATAACTCCACAAAATGTAGAACTGGAGAAAGTTGAGTTAAATAATTAATATAAGGCGTTTTTATGTTGAAAAACTAACTTTTTCACAGCCCGTTTAATAAAGGAATATTATAACTTTGCATATTGTGACTTTGTTATTCATACAATATATTTTGGATATATTTTCCATGAAATAATATGATAACAGAAAAGCTTAAACAAACACGAAAAATTATAATCTTAAATATCATGGAAAACGACAGTAAACAATTCAATCCCTCTCCTCTTTTCGGAGTTTTCTTATTCGCCGGAATTATTTTTGGACTTGCTATCCGAAACAACTTTGACATAAAATCTATGGCTATAGCATACGGATTGCTAGGCGGAGCTATTATGGGTGTTTTATTTGAGGGCTACAGATTTTACAAATTTTGGTGCGCCAAAAACAAAAACAAATAAAAAACAGTTTCTTTAATAAAGCTTGTATAAGGCTTTTCAAAGGAAACATATAATTTGCAGATATAAAAATAACGTATTTATGAGCGGTATTCCAAATCTAAAAGAGTTGGTTCTGAGAGACACGCCTTTTGCCAATCTTATGAACAAGCGTATCTACAACGTATTATTGATTGCAACAAAATACGATGCCTTTATGCTTGAGGACGACGGGCGAGTTGACGAACAGATATTCAATGAATATACATCACTAAGTTTGCGCTATCCTCCACGATTCACACAGGTGACTACGGAGGAAGAAGCATTGGCGGAGCTTAAGGACAGGAACTTCGAACTTATAATATGCATGCCGAATATGGACCACAGGGACATATTTTCAGCTGCAAAAGAAATAAAGGTTCACTACCCCAACATACCGATAGTCGTTCTTACTCCTTTTTCCAAAGAAGTTTCAAAGAGGGTTGCCAACGAGGATTTGAGCGCCATTGACTATGTGTTCAGCTGGCTTGGAAACACAGACTTGCTACTTGCCATAATAAAACTTATCGAGGACAAGATGAATGCTCCGGAAGATGTGGCAAGCGTAGGTGTTCAAATTATACTCCTGGTTGAAGACTCAATAAGGTTTTATTCAGCTGCTTTGCCGCACCTCTACAAGTTTGTCCTCGAGCAAAGCCAGGAATTCTCGAAAGAGGCGCTCAACGACCACCAGCGCACATTAAGAATGCGCGGAAGACCAAAAATTAAACTTGCCAGAAATTATGAAGAAGCAATAAGAATATTCGAACAATACAAAGACAATATACTTGGAATTGTATCCGACATGAGTTTTATGCGCGAAGGTGTAAAAGACCCTTTTGCCGGATATAAATTCGGACAATATGTGCGCAAGACAGGATTGATTATTCCTTTCATACTCGAATCTTCTGAAGCCAGCAACGTGGTTTATGCAAAAGAGCTAAGCGCATCTTTTATCGACAAGAACTCAAAAAGCTATCCTCAGGATTTGCGAAAGAAAATAATGCAGCGCTTTGGGTTTGGTGATTTCGTAATTCTCAATCCTCACACAAAAGAAGAAATCATGAGGATAAAAGACCTGAAAGACCTTCAGGTAAAAATTTTCCAAATACCGGACGATTCACTGGTCTATCACTTAAGCCGAAATCATTTCTCACGTTTCTTCTATTCAAGAGCGATGTTTCCGCCTGCAGAAGTATTGAAACATGTAGATGTTTCTGATTATAAAAACATGGACGAGGCGAGAAGATTGATTTTCGACCTTATTGTGCAATACAGAAGAATGAAGAATGCCGGAGTTGTTGCCATATACCAGAAGGAAAGATTTGACGAATACAGCAACTTTGCACGTATTGGCGACGGTTCTCTTGGAGGAAAAGGGCGTGGTCTGGCATTTATCGGAGCGATGATAAAACGATATCCAAAGTTGGATCATGAGAATTTCCAGGTTAATATTCCAAAGACTGTTGTTATCTGTACGGATATATTCGATGAATTTATGGAAACAAACGAATTATATCCGATAGCATTAAGCGATGTTGACGATGCGACAATTCTGAAATATTTCCTTCATGCCAGCTTACCCAAAAGGCTTATTGAGGATTTGATGGCATTCTTTGATGTTGTGAAAAGTCCGATAGCGGTCAGATCTTCCAGCTTGCTTGAGGATTCGCATTATCAGCCATTCGCCGGAATATATTCTACATATATGGTTCCTAAGATTGAGGACAAATATGAGATGCTCCGAACTGTAAGCAATGCAATAAAAGCAGTCTATGCTTCGGTATTCTATCGTGACAGCAAAGCTTACATGACGGCAACTTCAAATATTATTGACCAGGAAAAGATGGCTGTCGTGTTGCAGGAAGTAATAGGAACACGATATAACAATCATTTCTATCCTACGATTTCGGGAGTTGCACGCTCTCTTAATTTCTATCCGATAGGCAATGAGAAAGCAGAAGATGGAATAGCCAACATCGCTCTAGGATTGGGTAAATATATCGTTGACGGAGGCGTGACTTTAAGATTCTCGCCAAGACATCCGCATAATATACTTCAAATGAGCTCGGTGGATTTTGCGCTGAAGGAAACTCAGACAAGATTCTACGCCTTGGATTTGAACAATATGGCTGAGAATTTCGATACTGACGATGCTTTCAATTTAGTAAAGCTCAATCTTAAGAATGCTGAGTCTGAAGGTTCGTTGAAATATATTGTTTCCACATACGATCCTTATGACCAAATCATACGTGACGGATTCTATCCGGGTGGAAGAAAAATCATATCATTTGTCAATATTCTACAGCACGAAGTCTTCCCGTTGGCACAAACATTAGACCAGATATTACATATTGGTCAAAATGAAATGGGACGACCGATAGAAATAGAGTTTGCAGTGAACATGGATATAAATGATCCTAAAAAGGCAACATTCTATCTTCTGCAAATAAGACCTATTGTGGACAATAAAGAAGTTATGGAAGAAGATCTTTCACAGGTCAAGAATGAAGATACGATTCTTTCGTCAACAAGCGTATTGGGACATGGCATCGTAAATGATGTAAAAGATATTATCTATGTAAAGAGCGAAGCATTCAATTCTGCCAACAACCAGCTCATAGCTTATGAGATTGAGAAATTGAACAGAGAGTTTACCGAACGCTCTGAAAGTTATGTTCTCGTTGGTCCGGGCAGATGGGGAAGCAGTGACCATTGGCTTGGCATTCCTGTAAAATGGCCTCATATCAGCAATGCGCGCGTAATAGTTGAATGTGGCTTGGAGAACTACAGAATCGACCCGAGCCAGGGAACTCATTTCTTCCAGAATCTGACATCTTTCGGCGTAGGTTATTTCACAATAAATCCATTCAAAGGCGACGGATGGTTTGATGAAGAATATCTCAACAATATTCCGGCAGTCAAGGAAACTCAATATCTGCGCCACGTAAGACTGGAAAAACCTATGATTATAAAAATGGATGGCAAAAGAAGCTTGGGCGTCGTAATGAAACCTGATCAGAATAACTGAAAAGACGGATTATTTTCATATCAGGAATAATATTTAGGTCCGGACTCGAATAGTTTTGGAGTCCGGACCTAACTTTTATATTAAAGGATATACTTTTCTCTCTATTTTATTCAAAATACACAAACCTGTTTATCAAGCAATTAATAAAATCAAGAAAAATTTTATCAAAAAAAGTATCAGAAATATTTGCAGATTAAAAAAAAGTCTATACCTTTGCACCCGTAATCAAAACAACAACGGTTACAACGCAAAACAAAATGGTGCCATAGCTCAGTTGGTAGAGCAAAGGACTGAAAATCCTTGTGTCCCCGGTTCGATTCCTGGTGGCACCACTTTCAAAAGCGCGGGATGTAGCACAGTTGGCTAGCGCGCCACGTTCGGGACGTGGAGGTCGGAAGTTCGAGTCTTCTCATCCCGACAGAACAAGGGCTAAATACTTATACAATAAGTGTTTAGCCTTTTTTCATATAAATTATCATCTTAGAATTTTAATACAACATATACACCTTAAAATATGGCAAAAAGAAACTACACACAAGGAAAATTTGACTTTGAAATAATTCAAGAAAAAGAAATTATTCCTGTTATACAAAAAGGAAAAGTAAAGCAGTCAAGTGCACAGACTACATTCAACAGATTAAATAAAAAAATCGCAAAACTAAAAAGTGAAATTGAAGAAATTCCAGAAAGAGAACGAATAATAAAAGAATTCTTTGATAAACATCTTTTATGTTTATTTGAAGAAGAGGCAAACTATATAGAATCAATCCTATTAAGCTTTGATAAAGTATACGAAACAGCCAAGTTAACAAAAAAAGAAAAAACATATTTACCTGCATTATTTCTACAAGAATCAAAATACATCAACGATCTCCCATATGACGAAAAAAGATGGGAAGTTTTAGATTCTCTTTATAATAAATATACACAAATACATACCGGACTAACACTAGAAGAAATCGAACAAGAGCAGGTTAATACGTTAATCGATGCTTATCAGGAAATGGGATTCAAGGTCACAGAAAAAATAAAGAATGCTAAAAATGAAGAAGATTTTTTCAAAGCTATTCTGGAGTCACAAGAAGCTGAGGAGTTCGAAGCTATAATTAACAATAAAAAAGAACAGAAGAAACAATCTTCCAAAAAGAGAGTATCAACCAAAAACGAGTTGGAAAAAGAGCTGCAAGAAAATATAACAAATAAATCCATAAGAGAAATTTATCTGAGACTTGCAAAAAAATTACACCCTGACAAGGAGGCAGACGAGAAGCAAAGAGCGGATAATGAAGAAAAAATGAAACAGCTCACAAAAGCTTATAAAGAAAAAGATCTCGCCTCACTGTTAATTATGCAGGTAAACTGGATGGAAGACCAGACAAATAACCCGGAGAATCTTTCTGACAATATATTAAAGCAATATAACAAGATACTTAAAGAGCAAATACGTTGTCTAGAAGATGAATACTATTTGTTATGTGACGCTCCTTTACCAGGAGTTTTAGGAACATACAATGGATTCCGAAAATTTCCAGTAAAAGAGCTCTTTTACCAATTGAACAAAATGTACGCAATACACAAAGAAGAGCTATCAAATACGGGAAAACGTGCTATATGGGCAAAAACGACAAAAGGCGTAAAGCAAATGTTAAAACAATATATTGAATTAGAAGAGGTAAAGAATAATGGATTTGTTGATTTTGAATATCTGATGGATTTAATCAACAGAATAGATCCTTAAAATACTTGCCAAATCCTAATAAGGGTGATTAGGATTATGAACTATCTGCATTCACAAGAAAGGCTGCTATATTTCTCTTGAATATAGCAGCCTTTCGCTAATAATATAATGTAATATCTATTATCTGCGTTTGTTGCGTTCACGCTCTTCCTGCTGGCGTCTCAAAGTTTCCTGCTGGATTTTCTGAGCTTCTTCCAAACGCTTCAAGAATCCGGATTTCTTAACAGGACGACGTTTGTTTGCTTCAAGTTTAGCCAACAGTTTTTCTTCATCAACAGTGTAGCGGAAGAATAATGTCTGTGCAATAGTAACCAAAGTAGAAATGAAATAATAATATGTCAAACCAGATGCATAGCTATTGAAAATAAACAAGAACATCAACGGCATCATATACATTACCGCTTTCATTCCCGGCATCTGCTGCTGACCAGTATTGGTCATTTCCATATTATATTTTGTATAAACAATATTAGTTACGGTCATCAACAAACAGAACAAACTGATGTGATTGCCAAAGAATGTTGAAATCAAAGGAATTTGAACATCCCAGCTGACAATAGCATCATATGTTGACAAGTCGTTAGCCCAAAGGAAGCTTTCATGTCTCAATTCAATAGCTGAAGGGAAAAACATGAAGAGTGCAATCAAAATAGGCATCTGCAACAACATAGGAACACATCCGCTCATAGGACTTGCGCCGGCACTGCTGTAAAGTTCCATAATCGCACGCTGTTTCTCCATTGCCTGGTCTGGATTAGGATACTTAGCATTGATTTCCTCAACCTGAGGACGAAGAACTTTCATCTTAGCAGACGACATATATGATTTATATGTCAATGGCAACAATATAACCTTAACGATAATAGTCAATAAGAATATTATCAATCCATAACTTGAGATAAAGCTTCCCAAGAAGTTAAACAGAGGAATTATGAAATACTGGTTAACCCAACGGAAAATACCCCAACCAAGAGGAACAAGCTTTTCCAAATGAGGTTTTTCATCGCCAGACAAATTATCATTGTAATCTTTCAACAAAGCAAACTTGTTAGGGACAAAGAAGAATTGGAAATCCGTAGATTCAGCACCTTTCAAATCAAATGGGATGGCAGCCTTTGACGAGAAGTGCTTCATATATTCTCCTTCCTTATACATATGAGAATCCAATGATACATTCTCCATGCCCTGTTTTGACAACAGCACTGTTGAGAAAAACATATCTTTATATCCAATCCATTGCAATTTTTCCTCAAGTTTCTTGCTGTCGTTACTTGTTTCACTTAAGTAATCAGGATCATCGCTTACTGGTTTGAAGTGCAAACCGACATAACGGTCTTCAAACTTTCTTCCCTTTTCCTGCTGGCGGATATCCTGCTCCCACATAAAAGATAAAGAAGTTGTAGAAGGAGACAATTTCCCGTTCAAACCATTCCCTTTGATAGAAAAATCCAACACATAGTCATTTTCTCTCAAAGAATAAACAAAATCCAAAGAACTTCCGTCACCTGCATCAAGACGCATAGTTACAGAGTTAGCATCACTTTTCACCGGTGTAAAGTAAAAGTCGCCAGTGTTTATAAGACGATTTGATGCTGTAGCAAAAGAAAAGTCCATCTTAGCCTCTTCTCCTTCGAACAATACCAAAGGCTGACCGTCAAACCTGTCATATTCTTTCAGTCTAGCAGAAGCAACTGTTCCACCCTTAGTTGACAGTTTGATTTCAACCAAATCGTTCTCAAGAGTAACAAATTCTTCCGTTCCGTTCAATGATTTTGCAAAATCTCCAAAATCACTCTGCAAACGGGTCATTCGAACTGAGTCAGGCAAAGAAGCCAATTCTTCAACAGGCGACGCTTCAGCTTTATCCTTAAGCTCCTGCTCAATCTTTTGCTGTACCAAAGCAATTGAATCCTGAAAGCGACGCTGAGCTTCCAATTGTTCGGAAGTTGGCCTGTTAAACCAACTGTAGCCGAACAACACAACTCCTATCAGAACAAATCCAATAATTGTATTTTTATCCATCTATTCTTTTGTCTTAGTTTTTCTTATTATCTATTGCAGCTCTCACAAAGCTCAAGAACAAAGGGTTTGGATTCAACACTGTGCTATTGTATTCAGGGTGATACTGAACACCAACAAACCATTTCAAAGTAGGGATTTCAACAACCTCAACCAAGTTTGTTTCAGGGTTCTCGCCTGTACACATCATACCGGCTGCCTCAAACTGAGAACGGTATTCACTGTTGAATTCAAAGCGGTGACGATGACGTTCCTGTATATGTTCTTTTCCATAAGCTTCTTCTGCTTTAGAACCTTTACGCAAAACACAATCATAAGCGCCCAAACGCATAGAGCCACCCATATTTGTGATATTCTTCTGCTCTTCCATAAGGTCAATAACTTTGTGAGTTGTGTTTGGTTCCATTTCTGTAGAGTTTGCATCTTTGAAGCCTAACACATTGCGAGCAAATTCAATAACCATGCACTGCATACCCAAACAAATACCCAAGCAAGGAATATCGTTTTCACGAGCATACTTCAATGCAGCAAACTTACCTTCTATACCACGCTGTCCAAATCCAGGAGCAATCAGGATTCCGTCCATATCTTTAAGCTGCTCCGCCGCATTTTCATCATTCAGCTTTTCAGAGTGGAACAAATGCAAATCCAACTTATGATGATTGTAAATTGCAGCCTGAAGCAAAGACTCATCGATTGACTTGTATGCATCCTGAAGTTCAACATACTTACCGACAAGTCCAATCTTCACAGAATCTGTAGCAGATGATTTAAGTGCCAAGAATTCCTTCCAAGGCTTAAGTTCCGGTGTTGCACCAACTTCCAGACCTGTTTTTCTCAAGACAATCTCATCCATCTTCTGTCTCTGCAACACAAGAGGAACTTCATAAATTGTAGGAACGTCGATAGACTGAATAACAGCATCTTCTTCAACATTACAGAACAATGCTACCTTACGAAGCAAATTATTGTTCAATTCATGTTCTGTACGCAAAACCAGGATATCCGGCTGAATACCCAATTCCTGCAACTGCTTTACTGAATGCTGAGTCGGTTTTGTCTTGTATTCTTTAGCAGCAGCAATATAAGGGACATAAGTCAAATGCACACAAATACAGTTCTTTCCAAGTTCCCACTTCAACTGGCGCATACTTTCGATGAAAGGAAGAGATTCAATGTCACCGACTGTTCCTCCAATTTCAGTAATAACGAAATCAAATTTATACTTTGAACCAAGCAATTTCACATTTCTCTTGATTTCATCTGTGATATGAGGCACAACCTGAACAGTTTTGCCCAAATAGTCACCTCGACGCTCCTTATTTATTACGCTCTGGTAAATACGACCAGTCGTAATGTTGTTTGCGCGTGTTGTAGGCACATTCAAAAAACGTTCATAATGACCTAAGTCCAAGTCTGCTTCATGTCCGTCAACAGTAACATAGCATTCTCCGTGTTCATACGGATTCAATGTACCCGGGTCAATATTAATGTATGGGTCAAACTTCTGGATTGTCACTTTATAACCTCTTGCCTGAAGCAATTTACCCAATGAGGCTGAAATAATTCCTTTACCTAATGAAGAAACTACGCCTCCCGTAACAAAAATGTACTTTGTATCTGCCACGATAGTAATATTTTAGTTTTCCAAAAAATCGGATTTATGCATTTTAAAGCGCAAATTTAGTGAATTTTCCGCATAGACAAAAAAGGTTTTTACTTTAAAAACAAATTTAAACAGACTCAAGAATTAAGGCTCAACGATTGGATTGTTATATAATTAATGTATTATCATAACAATTGATTAAATCTAAGATTTAACACTCTCCAGTTTTAACTGATTATCAGTTATTATGAACAATTTGAAAATATATTTTGTTTATGTTTAAAACTAGGCATATAGAATTATATATAGTTTTTTTAGTAATTTTGCATTGTGTTAGATTTGGTCACACGAAATGATGTTAAGATGAAAAAGTTATTTTCAATTATTCTTCTTTTAAGCTTAAGCTTGTGTAATATACACATCTTTGCACAAGACACTACAGTCTTTAGCACTTCATCTTTTTCTTTACAAATTAATGATGGAGAAGAACAGCAAGACACTACTACTATTTCCGTCGACTCAGTTGATTTAGGAAACATTCCTGACTTGCGTACAAAATTCAATTCTTTAAACAGCCAGTATTCCGTTCCACAAGCTTTAGGCAAAAAACTTGAGGAAATTAAGAATGCAGACAAGCTCGAAATGTCTGAAGAAGCATTGTATTGGATAAACAAAATGTATGACAGAAGTAATGAATTCGATTCATTCACTACATTTGCCGATACTATAATTATAAATCCTCTATTCATGCCGATTACGTTTGAGGGGAATTTCCTTCCGGAAAACCTTTCATTCTTCAGCATGGATTCTGTAATTCCTAAATATAATGTAAAACCGATTTACCAACCTGAAACTATATTCGACGATTATACAAGAATAAGAAATAACCAGATAGCTACACATAAACATGTTGAACAAAGTCATCCCGAATATTTCAGATATTCTTATAACACATTGCCAAAAGATGCAGTCAAAACCAATGTCATAAAGAAACATATTTCAGGAGAAAATCTTATTGTAGTTAACAACGATGCAGACTTCAGCGATGTAACTGCACCAACAAAATTTATCCCTGAAAGACGTTACTGGACATCAAGCTTCCAAAGTGACATCCAGTTTGCACAGAACTATATTTCTCCAAACTGGCATAAAGGTGGTACCAGCAACTTCAACTTGAACAACCGTGAATATTTTATTTACAACTATAATAAAGACAAAGTTCAGTTTACAAACGAGCTGGAAATAAAAAATACTGTAACAACAGCTCCAAATGATACACTAAGAAGTTACAAAGTGAGTGACGATGTTTTCCGTCTTCACAGCAACTTAGGTTTTAGAGCCTTCAGTAAATGGTTCTATACTATTGATATGGAATTCAAGACACAGTTGCTAAGCAGTTTTGGAGAAAATTCAGAAACGAAATTAGCGGGTTTACTTTCTCCATATAGTATAAACGTCGGTCTCGGTATGAAATATGATTTGGCAAAAACATTCCCAAATCCTAAAAAGAAGTTGACTATGTCTATAAACATAGCTCCTATTTCATATACATTCCGACAGACCATTGACAAAGATATTGATTTGAGCCGCCATTTTACTGCTGATAAAGTTACAGGAGAATATCCGACAAAGCTGAGCCAGATCGGTTCCACTATCAATGCAACAATGACATTCCAGATTTCCAGGAATGTCAACTGGTATTCCCGTTTCTATTACAACACGAACTATCATAGAATTGAAGGTGAATTTGAAAACCGTCTGTCAATGGCTATCAGCAGATTCTTCTCAACCATCATCACACTTAACCTAAGATATGATGATGGTGTTGCCAAGAATCCTGAATTCGACCGATATTTACAGATTAACGAACAGTTAAGTTTTGGTTTCAGTTATAAGTGGTAAGAACCTTTACTTCACTTCTACCATTGCCGGAGCGGATTACTTGTATTTGTACAGGAATCCGCTCTGTCATTTCACGGACATGTGATATCACACCAATCTTTCTTCCCTGAGTACGCAGATTCTCCAACGCATCCATTGCAACCGACAATGTTTCGGCATCAAGCGAACCGAATCCTTCATCGATAAACAAACTCTCAACTTTCATTCTGTTGGACGACAAAGAAGACAATCCCAACGCCAATGCCAATGAAACAAGGAAAGACTCTCCACCGGACAAAGAATGCACGGAGCGAATCTCATCAAACATTTCCTTGTCTATAACCTGAAGTGCCAGTGTGTCCGGTATTCTCTCCAACCGGTATCTTCGCGAAAGATTCCTCAACTGCACGTTGGCATAATTAAGCAAAATATCCAAAGTATAACTTTGGGCGATACGCCGGAATTTGGCACCATCAGCCGAACCCGCCAAATCATTCAGTTTAGCCCATCGGTCATAATCCAACTGTGCTTTCTCTATATCATTCTTCATACCGGCAATACGCAACAGATTTTCCTGATTCTTTCTCAACCGGAATTCTTTTTCGCCTTTCAACTGTCTCAATGCGGAAAGTTCTTCAGCAAACGGAACAGAATCGGAATTAACGGCAAATTCTTCATTCCATTTCTCCAAAGCCTTTTTGTTTTCCTCTATTTTCCTTTCAGCTTCAATTATCAGCACACCAAGCTGCTTGAGAACACCTTCTGCGCTGCTAGCCTGTTTCTGCAAATTAGTATTCTCCTCTTTCAATGCCGTTATGAAATTCCGGCGTTCTTTTATTCTGTCATTATATTCTTTTTCAACATTATCTGCCGGTTTTCCGCCCAAAATGCTGTTTCGTTCGTTCTTCCGGTTTTCATATTCCAAAGATTTCTCCTTTGAATATGCAGCTGCAGATTTCTCCTGTTCGCGTAATTCAGGAAGCAAACCAGTCTCGACAGCTTTTATTTCAGCCTTTAGTTTGTTAAGCGCCTGTTCAGTTTTAGTTATCTCATCAGTTTTGTTTTTCCAATCATTCACGAATGATTCCAATGTTTTCTGAAATCCGGAAGCGTTGCGCAACCACGACTCCCGCCATTCCTTATGACCGAACAAAACATCGGCTTTAAGCAACTGCTCTTCTTGTTTTGCCTTTTCCTCGGATATACGCAAATTCAACGAAACAAGACTTTCTTCTAGAGATTTTATCTCCTGAGTATTTACATTTATCTTATTATCATACTCAAGTATATTTTTCTGCAAATCGGCAAATTTCTTCCTCAAATCTGCTGCATTTTTCTCAACACTTCGATATTCGCTTTTACGCTTTTCCAAAGCAGAAATTGATTCTGTAATTCCGGCAATTGCAGATGCCAGTTCAAGCATTTTCACAGCCTGTGCAGGCAAAGCGTACGGATGCTCCAGACTTCCGCACACCGGACAAGGTTTTCCCTCTGTCAAATTCTCACGTAATTTCTTTATATCACCCGTAGTTGCAAAAGAAGCCTGCTCAACAAGCAATTTTTCTCGGGCAGCCATCTTTTCCTTGATTTCACGGTCTAATTCGTCCGGATTATTTTTATGCAAAATATCTTCAAGTTCTGATATACGTTTTTCAACAGCCACACAGCTTTGCTGCTCTTTCTCCTTCTTTTCAAGATTTGCAGCAACAAGTTTGCGAGCCTCAATTTCCGCCTTTTGTTTCCGGTTTATTTCAGCAGACAATTTAGCACAAGTGTCGGAAAAAGCTTTTGCCGATTCCAAATGCACAACCAACAAAGGATATTGCTCGGCAATATTTTGCTTGGATTTATATTTTTCTTTCCATTCATATAATTCACCCAGCAGGCGAGATTTCTCAGTTTCCGTTTTCTTATGCAACAAAAGATGAGCTTCTCCTTTTTTCAGTTTCTCCGAACAATCACCCAATCTTTTATCTGCCTCTTTTTTAGCCTCTGCAACTGATTTGAGCTGAGCGTCAAGTTCTCGGGCTTTCAATATCTGCGGGTGAATAGCTTCAAAATCCTTTTCCAGATTCTCCACTTCTGCAGAAGCAGACTTCACATTTGTATCTAAGGCAATAAGCTTTTCCCTGGACAAACGCAATTGCTCTTCCGTCCTGGATTTCGAATCTATCAATTCTTTATGCTGAACATTCAGCCTCGCTTCCTCTTCTTTTAGAGAATTCAAATCCTTTTCAGCCTTTTCCATTTCGGAAATACGTCCGGCACATTTCTGAAGCTCAGCATTTATTTCATTTATCTGCTCATCTTCCAATATTTCTATACCTTGAATCTGAGCCTGAACCTTTGCCAGTCTTTCTTCCGCCCGCACATATCCGGCATAAATAGTCTTTGATATACGGGAATAAATTTCTGTTCCGGTCAGTTTCTCAAGTAATTCAGCCTTGCTGCTCTGCTCAGCTTTAAGGAATGTGGCAAAATCATTCTGAGCAAGAAGAACGGAGCGAGTAAACTGTTCAAACGTAAGTCCGGAGAGTTCCTCAACACGCTTCAACAATTCGGAAAACTTTCCTTTTTCCTCCTCTTTTCGCGTACAATTATATAATGTATAGGAGGCTTTCTGCAGCTGCCCGTTAACTTTCCCATATGCACGGCTTATCGACCAACGTGCCCTGTATCTCTCACCATTCAGGGCAATAAATTCAACTTCGGCAAAACCGGAAGCCGTTCCACGACGCAAAATAAGTCGCGGGTCGTTCTGCGAAACAGTTTTGTCTGACACATCTCTGAGTGATACACCTCTTTCCTTAGCTTTCTCTACTCGCGGAGTGTTTGCATATAAAGCAAGACAAACAGCATCCAGCAATGTCGATTTTCCCGAACCTGTCGGTCCTGATATTGAATATAATCCTGCCGAGCGAAGCGGCTCTTCAGTAAAATCCAAACAAAACTCACCTTCAAGCGAAGCCAGATTCTTTCCTCTTATTATTTCTATTTTCATATCTCCACTTCTTTCATTACATCGTTGAACAAAGCTGTCAATTCTTCAGACAATTCATTACCGTATTTGGAATAATAAGTACGGCGAAGCAAATCCAAAGGATTCATTTTCTGCAAATCGGCAAAAGTCTGAGGATTATCTTCTCCCTCTTTTTTATCAACATCGGGATATGTTACGGAAACTGTTGCCAGACGCACAGCCTTGTGCGACAATATTTCCTCAACCCTATAACGGAACGATGGGTCGGGCTCAGTGAACAGAACACGAACCTCAAGGAAAGGATATTCGGAACTATTATCACCCTCGGCAATCTCAGGCAACAATGACAATTTCTCTATCACATCCTTAGCCGGCATATGAACAGAAGGAACACGAAGGAGAGAAACTTTCCGAGGTATTTCCAATGATTCCACCGCAACACATTTTCCTCCATCCAAAGTTACAGACATCACCCTGTGATGATAATTCTGTTCGGCAAACGACATTGGCAAAGGACTTCCTGCATAACGCACTCTATCTTTCCCACCCACTTTCTGAGATTTATGAATATGGCCTAAAGCCGTATATGCCACCGCATCCGTGAAGACTGTCGAAGGAACTGCATCTAATCCTCCAACCATTGTCCGCTCGCTCAAATCGTCGACAGACAATTCCGAGCCGGAAACATACAAATGCCCCATTGCAACCAATGCCTCATCTTCAGCCTTGAGCTCCAAAGCATATTCTATCAAATGCCTGTACATACGGCCTATTCCGGCAGCATAAGCATCTCCTTCAACAACTTCTCCCTCATCAGCACGAGGATAATCACCCTGACGGAGATATGGAACAGTAAGACACAAGGCTTCTCTCTTCCCTTCCTTATTATATAATGGTTGGATAAGCGATTCAAAATCTATTTCTCCTTCCTCATTGCGAGGGACAATTCCAGTTACAGAAATATTCATTTCCTCAAGAAGAGGAACAGGCGCCTCCAAGCGAGCCGAAGAATCATGATTACCGGCAATTATCACAATCTGCAACCCATCTACACGACGATGAGCCTCACTCAGAAAATTATAAAAACGGCGTTGTGATGCAGCCGAAGGATTTGCCACATCAAATATATCACCGGCAATAAGCAGAACATCGGCTTTCTCATTATCAAGCACGTCGAGCAGCCATTCCAGGAAAGCTTCATGCTCAGCCTCACGGTCATAACCGAAGAATTGTTGTCCCAAATGCCAGTCAGAAGTATGAATTAGTTTTATCATGTCTTGTTGTCTTTACTTACAAAGTTAATCATTATAAAAGCAATTAAGAAAAAAGATGAAGTATTATAAACTTAAAGCGATAAGATATTTTCTTAAAACTAAGACTTAGTTTTTATAATCTTAGATTTAGTTTTTATAAACTAAGATTTGATTTTTAAAAACTAAGGTTTAGATTTGAGAAGATATAGGGAAGTTATAGTTTACAGAGCAGTAATCCTTAAAGGAAAAATAAAAGGAACGAAATACAGATATTCAGTCTTAGAGTTAAACAATACAATATTTACTCAGAACCTCTTGTCAAGGAGTCAAGAAACTTGCAGAATTTATTTACCATACAAGATTTTTCAATAACTTTGTTTTATATGAATATAGCAATTTTATTAGTAATATATAATTTATAACAAATTGCGATGTTCACAAAAGCAAATTTATAACTACTTATTTTCTGCAAACTAACGATAAATAATGTAATGAAAAAAAAGACAAAACGTAATTTGATTATTGTAGCTATATTAATAGTATTAATCGGTGCAATAACCGCTTGGTTTGTTTATCCATTTTTACGTTATAGTTCACATACACTTGCCTACCGTTCAACCTTACCGGAAAATGCATGCTATCAATATCCGATTCAATACAGTAAAGAGGGTTGGTTCTTGATTGATTGTGTCATCAACGGCAAGCATAAAGTTCCTCTCCGCATTGACACGCAAGCAACAAGTCTTATGCGCGAAGATTCTATCCATACGTATGGCGGCGAATACTGGGGAAATCTGCCTATTAAAAGCACCAATGCTTATCAGGAAAAAAATTCACCTGAGTTGTATACATTTACTTCCATTTCTTTAGGTGAAGCATGCATCCAAGAACCAATGTTTAACTGCATCAATAAGGATAATATAATATACAACGTAATAGATGAAGGCGTTTTCGGAACTGATATGTTGGCTATCGGGACATGGAAATTTGATACAGAAACTGGCATGATGACACTTTTCCATTCCAATAATAAAGACCTGTTGGCAAAGGAAACTATAGGTATGATTCGTTTCCCTCAAGGACTTCGCGAAGATTCCATTTCAGTTTATATGGAAGGAATAAATGAAAAAGTATGCTTTACACTCGATTTGGGTTATGCTGGAGTATTAGAAATAAACAACGAACTTGCAGATCAGCTTAAAACGCACTTCCATTACGAAGAAGAAATCACACAGCACGGAGAAGAATTAACAGATACACTTTCTATTTTCAAAATCCCTGTTACGATTACTGGAACACGGATTGATTCTTGCGAGGTTGTGAACAGCCGCATTGTGAATGCCAACTATATCGGAGCCGAATTTATGCACCATTGCAATTTTGTATTACATCATTCTCTTAATGAACATGGCAAGCCGAATAAAGATCTCTATTTGAAAGTGAGAGAATAAGCTATATTATATTCCAAGGAAACAACAAATTATTAAAAATAAACCGAAGTCTTGCAAGGATGATTCCAGAAAACAAAAAAGAGGGTGTATCAAAATTCAGGTACACCCTCTTTCAATTTATTTGCTGGTATTTTATTTTGCGGAGAGAGAGGGATTCGAACCCCCGGAACCTCGCAGTTCAACGGTTTTCAAGACCGCCGCAATCGACCACTCTGCCATCTCTCCAAAATCCTTAACTTTGTTAACCAATCGTTCTCTCTCGATTGCGGTGCAAAGGTAGATATTATTTTTGAATATGCAACAGCTTTCAAGAAAAAAAATCACATTTAAAGCCATATTTTTTTCAATCAGAAAAATTTCACTATATTTGAAAAACTAAAAACAAAAGGCAATCAATTAATTATTCCAAACAATGAGAAAAATTAGAAACTTATTACTGTTTGCTGTTTCTTTCCTGGCACTAAGTTGTAGCATGTCTGCCAAAACAGACAATTCAGGAAAAGAAAAGACAACAGTAAACAGCGAAAAGGCAGGTGAAGTCATAGTTTTAAACAAAGCCGACTTTCTTACTAAAGTTTTCAATTATGAAAAAAGTCCGAACCAATGGGTTTATGAAGGGGACAAACCATGCATCATAGATTTCTATGCAGACTGGTGCGGACCATGCAAGGCTGTAGCTCCGATTCTTAAAGAATTGGCTTCACAATACAAGAATGATATCGTTATCTATAAAATAAATGTTGATAACGAGCAGGAACTTGCTGCTGTTTTCGGAGTAAGAAGTATCCCGACTATTTTATTTGTTCCAAAAGAAGGAAAGCCTATGCTCTCGCAAGGAGCTCTACCTAAAGAAGAATTTGTCAAGCAGATAGATGAATTCCTGCTCAATAAAAAATAAGACAGTCATCCGCTTTGTTTCTAAGAACTCAAGTGGATAAAACACCTAGACACAGAATTCCCAGAGAAAACATTCTGCCGACAAAAAGTTCTCTGAGACTTCTGTGTCTTTGTATTTCAAAGAATCATTACAATCAGCCTACTAAAAATGAACTTTATCAACAAAGAAAATGCAATTACCAAGATGAATAGTCTTGGTTCAATAAAACTACCTTTTATTTTCATCATTGACTATCTGCAAAAAAATATAATTGTTGAGGAAATCGAGTGCGTTGACAGCTCTTCTATATTATATGATTTAAACGGATTATCCAACTTAGAAGCAAAACATACTCCTTCAACAAATTACGAAATTGAGATTTTTCCTCAGAGTATTGAGGATTATGAGAAATCTTTCAACATTGTTAAAGAGAACATCAATAAAGGTAATTCTTATCTCGTAAATCTCACATGCTCCACTCCTATCAATATAAACTTACAGTTGAATGAGTTGTTTTTCCATACGAAAGCATTATACAAGCTTATGCTGAAAGACAGATTCATCATTTTCTCTCCTGAAACATTTATCAGGATAAAAAACGGATATGTTTATTCTTATCCGATGAAAGGAACTATTGATGCTTCGCTCCCCAATGCCGAATCCATAATAATGAACGACCCGAAGGAAGCTGCCGAGCATGCCACTATAGTTGATTTAATCAGAAATGATTTAAGCATAATCGCTTCTCATGTTTCGGTTCCAAAATACAGATATATTGACCGAATACAGACAAATAAAGGTGTTCTTCTTCAGGTTAGTTCCGAAGTGCGGGGAAAATTGCAGGAGAATTGGCAGAGCAATATCGGCTCACTCCTGTTTTCTCTTCTTCCTGCCGGCTCAATCTCCGGTGCGCCAAAAAAGAAAACCCAAGAAATAATTGCTGAAGCTGAAACATACAACAGAGGATTTTATACAGGGATTATGGGATATTTCGACGGAGAAAATCTCGACAGCTCCGTTATGATTCGTTTCATAGAGAAAGACGGAGATAAATTCTTCTTCAAAAGCGGTGGTGGAATTACATCACGAAGCGAATTAAACAGTGAATACAATGAAATGATACAGAAAATATATGTGCCGATTTATTGAAACTATAAGAATAGAGAATGGTGCCGTAAAAAATCTCAAATTCCATGAAAAGAGAATGCACGACACTATGAAGTATTTTTATCCGGAATGCACTGTTCCAGATTTATCTTCTATAATTGAATTTCCGGATAAATATAAAGATCGCACAAGATGCAGGATTCTTTATGGCAAGAACATCGAGAAAGTGGAATATTTCCCATACCAAATCAGAAAGGTAGAATATCTGCAAGCTGTTGAATGTAACAGCATTGACTACAGCTATAAGTATGAAGACAGAAATAATCTAAACAGACTTTATGACTTGCGTGGTGAATGCGATGATGTATTAATTATTAGAAACGGTCTTATTACGGATACTTCCATTGCTAACGTAGCATTATTGAACTACTACGGGAAATGGGAAACTCCAACTACACCTTTATTGAAAGGAACTATGCGCTCTTATTTGCTGGAAAGTGGATTTATTGAAGAAAATGAAATAGAATTCTCCTCAATACATTCTTACTGTAAAATCTGCCTTTTCAACGCAATGATTCCTTTCGGTGAAGTTGTACTTTCTACTGAGGCAATTTCGGCATCTTCAATACGAAGCGAATAAGGGAAACAAAAATACGTCCGTAACGTTCCAACTTTATATCGCCTACACCGCGAATCATTCCGAACTCGGCAAGAGTCACCGGTTTATGGGCAACCATTTCATATAAAGAATCGTCCGAGAAAATATGGTATGCCAGCTTATGTTCTCGTTCTGCCAATTGCTTACGCAGTTGCATAAGTGCATCCAACAGTGACTCATCAACTGGAACAGACTGCTTTGGACGAATTGGTGTAGCTTTATATCCCGAAGATGACTGACTTGACTCAACTACACGTTCGCGATAACGTGCCAACTGAGCTGTTTCTTTACCGAAAAGCACGTTTCTGCCGCTTTCAGTAGATTTCAGCGTATAATTGGACATAGGATTAATCTCGATATAGCCCAGCTGTATCATCTGATAGATATATTCTTTCCACACTTTGAAAGGCAAATCTCGTCCGGCACCGTATGTTTTCAACATATTATAGCCTTTAGATATAATCTCGGCGCGGGACGAGCCTCTAAGAATATCTATAAGCATATTCATACCGACCTGTTCGCCAGTACGAATCATTCCGCTCAAAGCTTTCTGCACAAGAATGCTGCCATCGAAACGGACAGGAGGATTCTTACATACATCACAATTTCCGCAATCTTCCTTCGATTCCTCACCGAAATAGCTCAACAACACACGGCGGCGGCAAACATCTGCTTCACAATAGCGGCGCATCCATTCCAACTTATCGGAATTGACTTCTTTCTGTCCGCTTTCCTCAACGAACTGGCGTAGCAGAATCAAATCGCCTACGGAATAGAACAGCAAAGTATCTGCCGGTGCTCCATCACGACCGGAACGGCCAATTTCCTGATAATAATTCTCGATGCTTCCGGGCATGTTATAATGTATAACCCAGCGGACATTACTCTTGTCTATTCCCATACCGAAAGCAACAGTCGCGCAGATAACATTCACCCTGTCGGAAATGAAATCATTCTGTGCCTGCTCTCGAACATCATGCGGAAGTCCGGCATGATAAGGAATTGCATCAATATTATACATCGAAAGCTCATCAGAAAGCATCTCCGTGTCACTGCGTTTCTGGCAATACACAATTCCGCTTTGCTTCGGATGACGGCGGATAAAACGGACTATTGCCTGGATTTTCTCTTTCTTGTTCAATCCTTTTTCAACGGTAAGAGAAAGATTAGGACGGTCGAACGATGAAATGAAAATTCCCGGCTCATGCAAATTCAGCTGCTTTATTATATCCGTGCGTGTCACCTTATCAGCTGTTGCAGTCAGAGCAACAACCGGAACATTCGGGAAACGCTCTTTCAATATGGCAAGCTGAGTATATTCCGGACGGAAATCGTGTCCCCAATGCGAAACACAATGCGCCTCATCAATGGCGATAAGCGAAACATTCAGGCTCGGAAGGAACCAATCTGCCTCAGCCTTCACTCTCTCAGGCGAGATGTAGAGTAGTTTCAGTCTTCCCTGACGTGCCAACTGCTTCACTTGCTGTTGTTCTGCTTCTGGCATCATACTGTTGAGCGAAGCAGCCGGAATACCATTGTTTACCAAACCTTCCACCTGATCTTTCATCAACGCTATAAGAGGAGACACAACAATAGTCACACCCGGAAGATATATTGCAGGAAGCTGAAAACAAATAGATTTTCCACCGCCGGTCGGCATCAGCACCAGCGCGTCTTTCTTCTCTAAAAGATGTTTTATTATGTCTGCCTGCAAAGGGCGAAAAGAAGTGTATCCAAAGAATTGTTTGAGTAAAGACAGTAATCTGTTCATTTCCGTAAGCCGGTTAGTTTTTTTGTTCAGCAGGCAAAAGTAGTGATAAATTTTGAAAACAGCCCTGAAAGGACATAACGATAAGAGTTTCGTCCTTTCAGGGCTTTCAGTTTAATCAAAATATTCTGTAAATTACAGGTTCTTTATTTTCCTGAATTACGGATATAATTCACAATCCAAGCGCCAACTTCCTTGGTTCCATATTTTTCTCCACCTTCAACCTGGATTTCAGGAGTGCGGACACAAGCATCAAGAGAAGCATCTACGGCACGGCGAATCAAAGCTCCTTCTTCCTTGCAATCGAAATATTCGAACAACATTGCTACAGAAAGAATCTGAGCCAATGGATTTGCAATATTCAAGCCTTTAGCCTGTGGCCATGAACCGTGAATCGGTTCGAACACCGGAGTGCTTTCGCCTGTTGAAGCAGAAGGAAGCAAGCCCATTGAACCACTGATACATGAACCTTCGTCTGTCAATATATCGCCGAATGTATTTTCTGTTACCATAACATCAAAGAATGTCGGTTCCTGAATCATTCTCATAGCAGCATTATCAACAAACATGTAATCTGTCTGCACTTCCGGATATTGAGGAGCCATTTCCTGAGCAATCTGTCTCCAAAGGCGAGATGAAGCAAGAACATTTGCCTTGTCAACAACTGTAAGATGTTTGCGGCGTTTCATAGCATATTCAAAACCTACACGAAGAATTCTCTCGATTTCAGGACGAGTATAATAGTTTGTATCATACGCCTTGTCATTATCCTGATATTTTTCTCCGAAATACATACCTCCGGTAAGTTCGCGGATGCAAAGGAAATCTGCACCTTCAACCAACTCTGCACGCAACGGAGATTTGTGAAGAAGACACTTGAATGTCTGTACAGGACGGATATTAGCAAACAAGCCTAATTTCTTGCGCATAGCAAGTAATCCCTGTTCCGGACGTACCTTCGCTGTCGGATCATTGTCATATTTCGGGTCACCAACAGAAGAGAACAAAACGGCATCTGCATTTTTACAGATTTCATAAGTTTCATCTGGGAAAGGATTTCCTACCGCATCGATTGCCGCTGCTCCGCAAAGAGCATAATCATATTTTACTTCATGTCCGAATTTTTCACATACGGCTGTCATCACATCGACGCCTTGAACTGATATTTCCGGACCGATTCCGTCACCGGCCAGGACTGCTATTTTAAATTGCATGGTATATTTTAAGTTTTTTAGTTTGTTAGTTTTTAAGTTTATTAGTTGACGGGACAAAAGGGATCAGATATTACTTATCTGATTACAAGTTTGCCTAGTCCAAATGTTTTACAATTTTCAATATCGCATATATTATTCCCGAGATTAAAGCTGCGGCAACTACATGTATAAGAAGATTTCCCTCTCTTAGCTCCATCCAAGGACCAAACCTTGCAACCAAGCATATAAGAACAAGAGATATTATGAATAATAATATGTATATCTTCATATAAATATGATTTATGGTTCGCAAGTAAGATAAAGAAGGAACAAGTTAACAAGAGAACAAGGCTACAGAAAACAAGTAACTTCTTCTTGACTACTTGACTTCTTAACTCCTTGACTCCTTAACTTATCAACTCCTTCCCCTCACTGCTCAATCTTATTCAACATCTTCACCGTTGCCTTAATTGCCGCTTCAGTCTGGTCGGCATCCAAACCTCTGGTCTTGAAGTCAACTCCGGCATAGTTCCACGATATTACTGTCTGGACGAAAGCATCTGTACGTCCGCCGGGAGGAATTGACACAGAATAGTTCGTAAGCATTGGGAACGGACGGCCTAGGTCAGAATATATTTTTCTCAATGCACGTACGAAAGCATCATACTGTCCGTCACCGGTTGCAGATTCCTGATAAGATTCACCATAGAACTCGAGCTTCACTGTTGCAACAGGTTTTAATCCCTGAGTAAGAGAAAGTGAATAATTCAGAATCTTAATCTTCGAAGATTCCTGCATATTGTCGTGATGCAGAACATCGGCGATGATATATGGCAAATCCTCCTGAGTAACGACTTCCTTCTTGTCGCCCAACTCAATGATACGCTCAGTCACTTTACGCATTGAAGCCTCATCAAGGTCGATACCAAGAGATTCGAGATTCTTGCGGATATTAGCTTTACCGGAAGTCTTACCCAAAGCATACTCACGCACTCTGCCGAAGCGTTCCGGCAAAAGAGCATTGCAATAAAGATTGTTCTTGCTGTCGCCATCGGCATGAACTCCGGCACATTGAGTGAAAACATATTCTCCAACAATCGGTTTGTTTCCCGGAATATGGATTCCTGAATATGTTTCTACGATATGACTGACACGTGTTATTTTTTCTTCGCGCAACGATGTTTCTCCTTTGAGCTGATCCTTCATCACAGCAAGAACACTTCCGAGTGGAGCATTACCTGCTCTTTCGCCCAAACCGTTAACAGTTGTATGTATGCCTTTCACTCCTGCTTTGACAGCCGAATAAACATTAGCCACTGCAAGGTCATAATCGTTATGTGCATGAAAGTCGAAATGAATATCCGGATATTTATCAACCATCATCTTACAGTAATTGTAAGTATTTTCCGGATTCAGAATACCCAAAGTGTCCGGGAGCATAAATCTCTGCACCGGCATATCCTTGAGTGAATCCATAAAGTTAAATACATACTCAGGTGATGCCTGAATTCCGTTCGACCAATCCTCAAGATAGAGATTCACCTTCATATTACGTGAAACAGCATCAGAAATATTTCTCTTGATGTCGGCAATATGCTCAGCAGGAGTTTTACGCAACTGCTCCGTTACATGCTTATATGAACCTTTACACAAAAGATTCATCACCTTGCAACCGGCAGACTCAATCCATTCTACGGAAACACCGCCGTCAACGAAGCCCAATACTTCAAGCCTGTCCAGAAAGCCCGCACGCTCAGCCCAATGAGCTATTTTCCGGACAGCCTCAAACTCTCCATCCGAAACACGTGCCGAAGCTATCTCAAGCCTGTCAACATTCATCTCGCTCAACAACACCTGGGCAATGCCAAGCTTTTCGTGTGCCGCAAATGAAACACCCGAAGTCTGCTCGCCATCGCGAAGTGTCGTATCCATTATCTCTATCATAAGCAATATATTTTTTATGATTGCCTTTTTTCGTATTCTTCTATCTTGTCCTTATTTGAAACAAGAAAATCAATGTCATCCAAACCATTCATCAGACAATGCTTCTTATAAGCATTGATTTCAAATTTCTCGCTTTTTCCTGTAGCTGTGTTTGTTATTGTCTGCTCAGGAAGATTCACCACAACTTCTGTTTTAGGATTAGCAGCAATTGTATCGAACAATTCCTGAAGGAAAGCTTCGCTAACCACAACAGGCAACACAAAGTTGTTCAATTCATTATTCTTGTGAATGTCAGCGAAAAAGCTTGATACAACTACACGGAAACCATAACCTGCAATTGCCCATGCAGCATGTTCACGGCTCGAGCCACAACCGAAATTCTTTCCTGCAACAAGAATCTGTCCGCTATATTTCGGATTGTTAAGAACGAATGATTCATTAAGGCTGCCGTCGGCATTGTAGCGCCAGTCACGGAAAAGGTTATCACCAAAACCTTCCTTGTCTGTAGCCTTCAGGAAGCGTGCCGGTATTATCTGGTCTGTGTCCACATTTTCCAAAGGTAGAGGAACACATGTGCTTGTAAATATATCGAATTTTTGTTTCATAACTAAACTATATTAAAATCCTCAGAAGAAAAATCATGATAAAACCTGCCGTCTGAAGCTGTGAAACGCAATACGCAGTAATCCGGGTCGGTAACTCCTCCTTTATAATACAAGTCGTCACCATCCTGCCAAATCATCTCTTTCGAGGCGGCATCGGTCAACACTTCCATTACACCCCTCAGCATTACACCACGGAAAAAGCGACTGTCACAAAAATAAATGCTAGCTTTCCCATTTTCGAGATATTGGGAAACACGCAGAGAATGCATATTCGTAGTAAAATAAAACACACGAATTCCTTCCCTTTTACGAGGAGCCAGCATTGCTTTTATATTAGGGAAGCCATCTTTATCCACAGAACCTATAAAAGCAATCTTGTGCCTTTCAATAAGCGCGCCAATTGTTTTCTCCTGATTTTTCATACTAAGTTAATTATTCTTATTCATTACATTAAATCCCGAGGGTCAGTAATCACCCCAGTCACAGCTGCAGCAGCTGCCGTAAGCGGACTTGCCAACAATGTGCGTGCGCCCGGACCCTGACGGCCTTCAAAGTTACGGTTACTTGTTGACACTGAATATTTTCCTGCAGGAATCTTATCGTCATTCATAGCCAGACAAGCAGAACATCCCGGCTGACGGATTTCGAAACCAGCTTCTTCAAGGACTTTGTCCAAGCCTTCCTCACGAATCTGTGCATCAACCATCCATGAACCTGGAACCAGCCATGCAATGATGTTGTCAGCTTTGCGGCGTCCTTTCACTATCGAAGCAAAAGCTCTGAAGTCCTCGATACGTCCGTTTGTGCAAGCACCAAGGAATACATAATCAACCGGCTTGCCCAAAAGTTTCTCTCCCGCGCTGAATCCCATATACTGAAGAGATTTGTCGAACGAACCTTTTTCTACCTCGTTCATTCCTTCTGTTGTAGGAATTGTATCCGAAACTGCAATTCCCATACCCGGATTTGTTCCGTATGTAATCATCGGCTGAATATCTGCAGCATCGAAACGAACTTCGTGGTCGAACACTGCATCATCATCACTCTTCAATGTTTTCCAATAAGCAAGTGCCTTGTCCCATTCTTCACCTTTAGGAGCATATTCTCTGCCCTTGATATATTCGAATGTAGTTTCATCAGGAGCAACCATACCTCCGCGCGCACCCATTTCGATTGAAAGATTACACAATGTCAATCGTCCTTCCATTGTTAGGTTACGGATAGCTTCACCGGCATATTCAATGAAATATCCGGTTGCGCCGCTGGTTGTAATTTTTGACATTATATACAGAGCCACATCTTTAGCAGTCACACCTTTGCCCAGTTTTCCGTCAACTGTGATTCTCATTGTTTTCGGTCTTGACTGAAGGATACACTGCGAAGCCATAACCATCTCAACTTCACTTGTTCCGATACCGAAAGCAACAGCACCCATAGCTCCGTGAGTTGAAGTGTGAGAGTCGCCGCACACGATTGTCATTCCCGGCAAAGTAAGACCACGTTCCGGACCAACCACATGGATAATACCATTGCGCTTGTCCATCATACCAAAATGAGTCAAACCGAAATCAGCAGCATTTTTAGCCAAAGTATCAACCTGAGTGCGTGAAACAGGGTCTTCAATCGGCTTGTCCTGGTCGTGAGTCGGAGTGTTGTGGTCCGGCATACAATAAATCTTTTCCGGACGGAAACACTTCAAACCACGTTCACGCAGTCCGGCAAAAGCTTGCGGACTGGTCACTTCGTGGCAATACAAACGGTCTATATATAATTGAGTAGGACCTTCCTCCACCTTCTGAACAATGTGGGCGTCCCAAATCTTATCGAATAATGTATTTGACATTTTATTTTATGTTTTAAAGTTTTGCAAGATATGACAAGTTGACAAGGGAGACAAGGTTATAGGGAATAAAGATTTCCTGCTAAAACCTTGACTCTGAAACCTTGTATTCTTATTTCACAAATTTATTGATTGCGTCAATATAAGCCTCAACAGAAGCAGCTATAATATCTGTGTTTGCACCGAAACCATAATAAATATGATTGTCATATTCAACCTGCATATGAACCTTACCCACATCATCGCTACCTTTGCTGATTGCCTGGATTGTGAATTCCTTAAGCACCATCTGACGGTGAATGATTTGCTTAAGAGCCTTGATTGCAGCATCAACCGGACCATTACCGGTTGCAGCAGCTTCAAACTTCTCACCTGCAATATTCAAACCTACGCTTGCCACAGAGCGGACACCTACACCACTTGTAACCTGCAAATATTCAAGTTTGATATGATGATTCTGTGAACGGTCAGCACCTGCCAGAACAAGGATATCATCATCATTGATTTCCTTTTTCTTGTCTGCAAGTTTAAGGAAGTCTTCATAAATCTTGTCAAGACGTTCCTGGTCAACTTCCAATCCCAAAACATGCATGCGATGTTTCAATGCTGCACGTCCGCTACGTGCAGTAAGAACAATTGCATTATCATCGATACCAACTTCTTTCGGGTCGATAATCTCATAAGTCTGAACATTCTTCAATACACCATCCTGATGAATTCCTGAAGAATGAGCAAAAGCATTACGTCCCACAATAGCCTTGTTAGGCTGCACAGGCATATTCATCAGGCTTGACACCATGCGGCTAGTGCTATAAATCTTAGTAGTATTTATATTCGTAATGATATTTCTTTCCTTGTGGCTCTTGAAAATCATTGCAACCTCTTCAAGAGAAGTATTTCCGGCACGTTCGCCGATACCGTTGATAGTCACTTCCACCTGACGAGCACCATTCAGAACACCCTGAACAGTATTGGCAGTTGCCATACCCAAGTCGTTGTGGCAATGTGTTGACAGGATTGCATTGTGAACACCGTCAACATGTTCCATCAAATACTTAATCTTTGCACCATATTCATCCGGAAGGCAATAACCTGTTGTATCAGGGATATTCACAACTGTTGCTCCGGCTTTGATTACAGCCTCAACCACTCGTGCCAGATATTCATTTTCTGTTCGTCCGGCATCTTCACAATAGAATTCAACATCTTCAACATATTTCTTAGCGTATTTTGTAGCCGCAACAGCACGCTCGATAATTTCTTCGCGTGTAGAGTTGAATTTATAACGGATATGAGGGTCAGAAGTACCAATTCCTGTATGGATTCTGCCACGCTTTGCATATTTCAAAGCCTCTGCAGCAGCATCGATATCTTTTTCAACAGCACGAGTCAAAGCACAAATCGTAGGCCAAGTTACAGCCTTCGAAATCTCAACTACACTTTTAAAGTCACCTGGACTTGAAACCGGGAATCCTGCTTCAATAACATCCACACCAAGAGCTTCCAATGCTCGCGCAACTTGTATTTTCTCAACAGTGTTCAACTGACAACCCGGAACTTGTTCACCATCTCTAAGAGTTGTATCGAAAATAAATAATCTGTCTGACATAGTAGTATTTGTTTTTATTATTTACTCCAAACTAAAAAGCCTTTCACCGCAGGAAGCGAGAAAGGCTTTATTATAACTTTACACAACACTTATATGCACAAATCTCACTTCCTATCCTGTTGCCAGAGTAGAATAATACCCAACGTATTCAGTAGATTATGCAATCGTGTCTGTTTCATATTCATCCCTATTTTTTAACCACTGCAAAGATACAGCCTTTTTTAAAACATCAAAACAAATCCGTAAGTTTTTTTCGTATTTTAGATATAAAATATAAGGAATATCATACAATTTCTATATTTTAATAATCGAGGAGATAAAATGTAGATAGGTTCAAGAACAACTTTTATCTCATTGACCTCCACTTTTCCTTTGTTTTTTGGTCGTGCGGTATCCAATATGGACTTGTAATCTATCATCTATTTGATTTGGTTACACGAAATTTTCCCTCCTTTGTTTTTTCTAACTAATATGAAACCTTTGGATTGTTACATTTTCCTGCAACCATTGAACCATCCACAGGTATCAGATTCAGAGCAGGTTACAATCTCAGTACATTGAAATACAACAATATATGATTATATTTATTATTTGTTCTCTTGCAATATTTGCGCTATCCCATAAAATTTCTTATTTTAGACATCGTATAAGTTTTAATCTGGTAAAGTATGAAAAAAATAGCCATTTTCGCTTCCGGAACCGGAACTAATGCTGAGAACATCGTACGATATTTTGCCAACGACGAAAAGATAAAAGTCGTGCTTGTTCTATCCAACAATCAGAAAGCCGGTGTGCATGCCCGTGTGAATGCCTTGGGCGTGCCTTCGTTTGTATTTACACGTGAGGAATTTTCCGAAGGAACCCCAATTATTGATAAATTGTCCGAATATGAAGTGGATTTCATTGTGCTTGCCGGTTTTATGTGTTTTGTATCGGAGCCGCTTCAGAAAGCATATTCCGATCGTATTGTTAACATACATCCGTCATTGCTTCCAAAGTTTGGAGGAAAAGGAATGTATGGAATACATGTGCATGAGGCGGTGATAAAATCCGGCGAAAAGGAATCTGGCATCACTATACATTATATAAATGAGCATTACGACGAAGGCACTATTATTTTTCAGGCTTCATGTCCTGTGCTTCCAAATGACACACCCGAAGATTTGGCTGCAAGAGTACATGCTTTGGAATATGAGTATTATCCGAAGGTGATTGAGAGGGAAATGGTTGGGGATTAGGAGTTAAGGAGTCAAGAAGTCAAGGAGTTAAGAAGATAAAACTTGTTTTCTGTAGCCTCGTCAACTTGTCAACTCGTCAACTTCCTCCTTGATATTCACCAATAGATTTGTACCTTTGCAAAGAAAAGAGCGTATCCGATGAGATTATTGTCTGCATTGTTATTTCCGATATCAGTTTTATATGGAACAGTGACATTTGTGAGGAACAAGATGTTTGACTGTGGAATATTGCCGTCCGAGAAATTCGATGTGCCGGTGATATGTGTCGGAAATCTGAGCGTTGGAGGAACAGGAAAAACACCGCATACGGAATATTTGGTGCGACTGTTGTCCGCTCGTTACCGAGTGGCAGTGCTGAGCAGAGGATATAAACGAAAGAGCAAAGGCTTTGTGCTTGCCGATGAAAAGACAACGGCAAGAGAATTGGGTGACGAACCGTATCAGATAAAGAGGAAATTCCCTGATATCAAAGTTGCAGTTGATGCGGACAGGCGGAATGGAATATCCCGACTGATGCAACTACCGGATGAAGAAAAACCGGAAGTTATAATTATGGACGACGCTTTTCAGCACAGATACGTAAAGCCGTCATTATCTTTGTTGCTTACTGATTGCAACAGATTATACACTTCGGACTATGTGCTGCCTGCAGGACGACTTCGTGAATGGAAAAACGGAGCTTCGAGGGCTGACATAATAATAGTTACCAAATGCAAGAAGGATATAAGTAGTGAGGAACGCGAAAATGTAATTCGGCAAATATCACCACTGAAGAATCAGCATGTGTTTTTCACTTATATAAATTATGGCAAATTAATACCAGTTTTCGGGAACAGTAGTGATACACCAGTAAATGTTACAGGCAGAAATCCTGAAGTTCTTCTTCTGACTGGTATAGCCAATCCGCTTCCTTTGAAAAATAAGGTGGAAGAATTTTCCTCGAATATAGATATGCTATCTTTTCCTGATCATCATGACTTTTCTGAAGCTGATATTCGCAGCGTTGAGAACTGCTTGAAAACAGATAAGGATAACAGGAAAATTGTGGTAACTACGGAGAAGGATGCTGTGCGTCTGCTTACAAATCCTTATTTGTCGGACGAATACAAAGAACGGTTTTATTATCTTCCGATAAAGATTGATTTTTGTGGAGGAGAAGCAGAGGAGTTTGATAGGATTGTTTTTGATAAAGGAGTTAAGTAGTTGGAAAGTTGAAGAGTTGAGAAGTTTTCAATTTTCAATTTTCAATTTTCAATTTTCAATTTTTTAATTATGTCTAAAAGAACAGAAATAGCAACATTGGGCGAGTTTGGTTTGATTCGCCATTTGACAGAAAATATTGAGTTGAAGAACAGCAGTACGCTTAAAGGTGTTGGCGATGATGCAGCTGTTTTGGATTATAAAGACAAGCAGGTACTGGTTACAACAGACTTACTGCTTGAAGGTGTTCATTTCGATTTGATGTATGTACCTTTGAAACATCTTGGATATAAATCGGCCGTGGTGAATTTCTCGGACATATATGCGATGAACGGACAGCCAAAACAGATAACTGTTTCGATAGGTATTTCCAAAAGATTCTCAATTGAGGATATGGAAGAACTTTACAGCGGAATCCGCCTTGCATGTGATGTTTACGGTGTGGACCTTGTTGGCGGTGACACTTCTGCATCACTTACAGGGTTGAGCATCAGTATTACTTGTATTGGTGAAGGAGAAAAAGGCAAAGTGGTTTACCGTAATGGCGCGCGCGATACGGATTTGATATGTGTGTCCGGTGATTTCGGTGCAGCATATATGGGATTACAATTGTTGGAACGCGAAAAGAAAGTTTTCAACGGAGATAAGGATTTTGTACCTGATTTTTCAGGAAAAGAATATTTGCTTGAACGTCAGTTAAAGCCTGAAGCCCGCAAAGATATAATAGAGATGTTGCGTAATGCCGGAGTTCAGCCTACAGCGATGATGGACGTATCGGACGGTCTTTCTTCAGAGCTTCTTCACATATCTAAGGAGAGCAATGTGGGATGCCGGATTTATGAGGACAGAATTCCTATAGATTACCAGACTGCAGTGATGGCTGAGCAGTTTAATATGAACCTTGTAACTGCAGCACTCAATGGTGGTGAAGATTATGAACTATTATTTACTGTTCCGTTGACAGACCATGAGAAAGTTTCAGAAATGAAAGGAATAAAGGTTATCGGCCATGTTACTAAACCTGAGCTTGGCAATTATCTTGTTGGTCGTGATGGAGGTGAAGTCGAGCTGAAAGCTCAAGGGTGGAATTCGTTGGAAAGTTAAAAACAGATGACAAGTTAAAAAAGAGACGAGTTGACAAGGAAATTGAATAAATATCAAACCTTGTCAACTCGTTTCTTTTTTACTCTCCAACTAAGTTTTTATCTCTTGATAAATTTAGTAGTCATAGTTTTTCCGTCTTTAGTTCTGATGCTGATGATATAAATACCGTTATTTATATAACCAGTTTCCAGAGTCTGATTGATAGACATATTCTCAGAAGTCAGGTTTTTATTGTAAATTCTGTTTCCTGACATGTTGTATATATCTATGGACTTTGTCTGTTCAGGAAGAATTACACTTACTGAATTACTGTTTACGCTTACAACCTTTATGCCGTCAGCGTTGGTTGCAATAGTTTCTATGCCTGTAGGATTTTCGGAAACAGTGAATGAAAGTCCATTTGATATTTGAGTATAATTATTGTCTATCATTCTGAATAGAGCAACAAAATATTTACCAGTTTCCACCATCGGATTGAAAGTCATGGAGAATTTGTATGGCTGGTTTTCTTCTTCAACAAAGATTTCAGTCTGATGGATATTTTGTGAAGAACTTTCAGATTCAGAGAAAACTGCCGCATATATATTCTCGTTGAAAATGTTTCCTTCACCATCAAGAGTTATATTAGCATTAATTGTCAAGTCTTCATTTACTCCTATAATTGATTTTTCCAAAGCTAAATCTGAGAGTTTTATATTGTCACAAACTTTACCTTCTTTTATAACTACAGGAATAAGTTCTCCAATCAGGCAAGAGGTATTTCTGAATGTAACAAATGGAGCAATATAATAGTTGCCGACAGGAATATCTACTTTATTGTCAGACAAACTGGCTTCCATTTCCATTTTTGCACTAAGATTTATTTCCTGATTTTCAGTGTTAGCCGGAATCAGAAACTGAGTTTGTGTAAGCACAGATAAAAGTTTAGGAGTAGCATCGTTGCTAAGCAATAATATTCCTCCCATACCGTAATATTCAGAATCATTGTCGCTGTTAGACAGATTCAATTTGAATTTACCGGTCATGCCAGAATAAAGGTTTGTTGTTGCTTCCAGCACTCCATGTATGTTATTTAAATCAAGATTGCCTGAATATGGAGTTAATGTACATACATTATCTTTTACTGAAACATTATATTCAATGATGCTTCCTACATTTCCCCTTACCTTACTATAGTCTTTTTCACGGACTTCTTTAGTAGCTATATATAATTTATAATTACCATCTTCAGTTTCTGAAGGGATTTTAACATCTGAAAAAACTATTTTGTTGAAGCCATAGTTGGTTTTAATAACGTCTTTAAATAATTCTTCGTATAGCACTTGTTTTTCGCCTGCCTGGTTTTCCAGAATAACCGAAATGAGACCTTCGTTGAAATCAGAAGTAAGGTTAAAGATGTTGGTAAGAGTAATATTGAATGATTCATCTTTTGCAACAGAATTTTTGTCTGTTTTCATTTCCTCAAGAGCGAAGAAAGAGAAATAGAAATCACTGATATCTTCCGGCTGAATACCGATAATCATACTTTGATTGTTGGTGAAACCGCCTCCGTTTCCGCTTCCTCCTCCGATACCTGTTGATGTAGGATCTAATGAAGATATATCAAAATATCCATTATTATAACCATCCCACCCCCAGTTTACATGAACCATGTCATCTTTGTCGTATCCATCAATAACAAATGCATGACCTACTTCTGAAGATGAACCGCCATAAAAAACAGGTCTTTTGCTGTTTAGTTCTTTTTTCAGCATCTCCATCCATTCAGATGTATTGAAGTAGTTTCTTGAAACATATCCGATATTTTTGTTATAGCCGAAGTAATTAATCAAGGCATTAGGAACATCGCTTGAATAAGCTCCTGATTCCGAAGGTGAATAATCCATTTCCACGGCGACACCGCAAGCATACATGAGTTCAGCCACAGCTTTTGCCTGAGTTTCGTTATATTCAACCTTACTGTATTGTGGAAGCATGTTTGCCCAGTCGAAAGTTGTTGATTGGAAATCAAAACTGCATTTTATACCTGATTCTGTTGTGTATGAATGAGAACCGGTTCCTTTTGTCGGATATTCATGGTATTTCAAAATCATTGCCATAGCTGTTGCTACGCATCCTGTTACGGAATTTTTTCCGTTTATTACCGGGCACATATTGTTATATGGGGTTGACTGGTCCCAGTTTGTCTCTCCCAACAAAGGTGATACTTCAGTTGCAAATGAACTAGAAGATGAAGATTCTGTTGAACTGAAAATATTTGTTGAGTTATCAAGATTATTGTAATACTGATAATAAGCAGAAAGGAAGTTTTGGATGTTTGAAGGAATATTTTCAGTATGGAAAGGAGAATTGAAAGAATAGCCGAGAATTGGCTTCATTCGGTCGTCGGCTGAAACGATTACGTAAGAATTGTTATTGTTGTTGAAAACGAAAAAAGCTTCTTCTCCGGAACCTCGTAGGGAACTGTTTCCTGTAATTTCACTTGAGGTAGCTACCAGTTTAATGTCTGTGCCTGATTTTAAACCTCCTGATTTGTCAAAAAAGTCTTGAGCAACATTTAAAGCTTGTTCTTGTGTTAATTGCTCAGCCCACGTTGGCGAAGTGCAAAACAGCACTAAGAATAGTGAAAGAAATTTCCGCATAAATGATAATTTTTTAGTTGATTAATTGGGTAAAATCCTAAAGTGTATTTAGAATTTGAAATAGGAAGTTGCAATATTATTAAAAAAATTGATACGTACATTTCAATATTAATTTTATTATGAGTTTTACCAGTTTTATAACTTAAGATAACTTTCCTAATTACAGGTCCGATCCTACGGTGAAATACATCTATATATATTTGTACGTACATCTATATATATTCTATGCTACTTCTATATATATTCTGAATTACTTCTATATATATTCTTAGCTAGTTCTATATATATTTTTAAGTTTCGTAAATAGCTCAACTTAAAAGTTGACGAGGTGCAAATATGTCTCAATTTCAGATATTTTCTCAGTTTCATTTATTCTCTCATTATATATACAGGAAGTTCCCGGAGAGATGTTTCACAACCTCGCTATTCACTTGATTAACAGTAAAATGTGGTGACTTATTAACAGTAATTAACAACTAATCCCCTTTCTGCTAAGATTCATGAATTTACGATAAAGAATTTATTTGAAGGAATGATGTGAAAACAAAGGAGAAATCCAATGGTTAAAAAATATTCATATTTCACAGGATTTATCTAGCACCCAGATATATATGCATATTGTGAAACTTGAGTTTGGAAACTTCCCATGTTGTGGATAAAAGCTGCCGACGATTCCGAAAAAACATTGGCAGCTTTTTCTGGAAACATCCCAAGTTTTTTTCTAAGTAAACTATCCAATATTAATTCAAGTTTCGCTCAACTTTCAGAAGTTATAGCACTTTCAAAACTTAAGTATTAATTTTATATTTTGAGTTTCAAAAAGAAAGGATTTATCACAGTTGATAAGGAAAAAAGAAGTAATTTTGTCGCGTTAAAAAAATAATAAATAACTCAAGTTTCGTAAGCCCAACTTCCAGATAACAAGTTGACAGGAAGACAAGTTAACAAGAGTTTTTTGATAATAAATTGTAAAGTTACAAGTGTTTTGACCTTGTAAACTTGTCTCTGAAGCCTTGTTAACTTTTAAGTTGAGCAGCCTTGCGAAACTTAAATAAATAATAATTATTATGACAGAAAGAAAGGTTAGAGTTCGTTTTGCTCCGAGCCCAACAGGTGCTTTGCATATCGGAGGTGTTCGTACAGCCTTATACAATTATTTATTTGCCAAACAAAATGGCGGTGATTTGATTCTTCGTATTGAAGACACAGACTCACAGCGATTTGTCCCTGGTGCAGAAAATTATATTATTGAAGCGTTGACTTGGTTAGGTATTAAATTTGATGAAGGCGTAGGTTTCGGTGGAAATTACGGTCCTTATCGCCAGAGTGAACGTCGTGAGATTTACAAGAAATATGTTGACCAGCTATTGGCTGATGGTCATGCTTATATTGCATTTGATACACCGGCAGAGTTGGAAGAGAAAAGAAAAGAAATAGCAAACTTCCAATATGATGCATCTACTCGTTTGCAGATGCGTAACTCACTGACTTTGTCTGAGTCAGAAACTAAGGCTTTGATTGAGTCCGGTCATCAGTATGTTGTTCGTGTGAAGATTGAACCGAACGAAAATGTAGTTGTAAACGACTTGATTCGTGGCGAAGTTGTTATCAACTCTTCAATATTGGACGACAAAGTTCTTTATAAATCTGCAGACCAGCTTCCGACATATCATTTGGCAAACATTGTTGACGACCATTTGATGGAAGTGACTCACGTTATCCGTGGTGAAGAATGGTTGCCAAGTGCTCCGCTTCATGTTCTGCTTTACCGTTATTTCGGATGGGCTGAAACTATGCCGAAATTTGCTCACTTGTCATTGCTGCTTAAACCTGAAGGAAACGGCAAGTTGAGTAAACGTGACGGTGACCGTCTGGGATTCCCTGTATTCCCATTGGAATGGCATGATCCTAAGACAGGAGATGTTTCTTCGGGATATCGTGAAAGCGGTTATTTACCGGAAGCTGTAGTAAACTTCCTTGCATTGCTCGGTTGGAATCCGGGAAACGACCAGGAAGTAATGAGTATGGATGAACTTATCAAATCGTTCAACCTTACACATTGCAGCAAGAGCGGTGCTAAGTTCGACTATGAAAAGGGTAAATGGTTCAACCATCAGTATATTCAGAAGAAGAGCAATGAGGAAATTGCAGATTTGTTCATGCCAATCCTGAAAGAACATGGAATTGAAGCAGACAAAGCATATGTTGTTAAAGTTGTTGGCATGATGAAAGATAGAGTAAGCTTCATCAAAGACCTTTGGGATGTATGCGCATTCTTCTTTGTTGCTCCTACAGAATATGATGAGAAGACACGCAAAAAACGTTGGAAAGAAGACAGTGCTGCTCAATTGACAGAGTTGATTGAAGTTTTGCGCGCTCACGAACCATTTGATATCGAAAGCACAGAGAATGAAGTGAAAGCATGGATTGAAAGCAAAGGCTATCATCTTGGAAACATTATGAATGCTACTCGTCTGGCTTTGGTTGGTGAAGGTAAAGGTCCTCATATCTTTGATATCACTGAAGCTCTTGGCAAGGAAGAATCAATCAAGAGAATCCAGAGAGCTATTCAGGTGCTTGGATAATTATATATATGTTGACAAGTGTGCGATTGTCATGTACATGAGTTGGCGATTATAAATAAAATAAACGTAGAGACATGGAGACGTTGAGGTTTTTCGTTTGCCTTATCGTCTCTTGTCTCTCTTTTTTTAGAAACAAATAATACCGGTTGTATGTATTCTTTCTTTATATATGTTTATTCTTTGTTGGTCCGTTTTGCGTCTCTGTTTAATAAAAAAGCAGCTTTGATGTGTGAAGGACAATCTCAGAGCTTTGATATATTGAGTCGGAAGATTAATCCTGGAGAAAAATATATATGGTTTCATGCCGCTTCTTTAGGAGAGTTTGAACAAGGACGTCCGATAATCGAGAAAATAAAGGCTCAAAAGCCGGAGTACAAAATATTACTTACCTTTTTTTCTCCATCCGGATATGAAGTAAGAAAGAACTATAACTTGGCTGATGTAATTTGCTATTTGCCTTTTGATACTCCGAATAATGTCAGGAAATTTCTGGATTTGTCACAACCGTCAATGGCTATATTCATCAAGTATGAATTTTGGGCAAATTATTTGAACACATTAAAACGGAGAAATATTCCTACATATATTATTTCTGCCATTTTCCGTCCTGAGCAGATTTTCTTTAAATGGTATGGATTGTTTTACAGAAACGTTTTGCACTGTTTCAATCATTTATATGTTCAGGATAAAGAATCTGTTAAGCTGTTGGAAAGTTTATCAGTAACTAATGTGACAGTAACCGGAGATACAAGATATGACCGTGTTTGGGATATATGCCAGTCTGCAAAAAATATTCCGGAGATTGAAAGTTTTGTTTTTGACAACAAGGGCAACAAAATAAAGACATTGATAGCAGGAAGCTCATGGCCGCAGGACGAAAACATATTTATTCCATATTTTAATGACTGTCCTGACATCAAACTGATTATTGCTCCTCATGAAATACATGCTTCTCATCTTGAAATGATAGAATCTCTTTTGAAAAGACCTTATATTCGCTTGTCGGAAGCGAAAGGAAAGAACATGTCGGAATATGATTGTGTAATAATTGATTGTTTCGGATTATTATCATCAATATACCGATATGGAGAAATCGCATACATTGGTGGAGGCTTTGGTGCCGGTATTCATAACACACTTGAGGCTGCTGTATATGGAATTCCAGTTGTCTTTGGGGAAAAGTATGGTAAGTTCAAAGAAGCTAAGGATTTGATAGCTGTCGGAGGCGGCTTCTCTATATCTGAGTCTTCAGAATTTGAAAAGTTAATGAATAGATTTATATCAGAAGAAGAATTTCTGTTGTCGTCCGGAAAATCTTCATTAAAATTGGTTGAATCTAATCTGGGCGGATCAGAAAAAATAATGCATGATATATTTTTTTAGAGTAGCTTAAGTTTTGCAAGTATCATAACTTGCGGAGTTACGGAAGTTTAAAGGAGTTATAGGAGTTAAAAGCCAATACTTTTTGTTTATGAAATCTATTGGCTTTTAACTTTCCGGCTATGCGAAGCATAGTTATAACTCCATTACCTCCTTTAACTTCTTAAAGCTGAAAGGAGCAATTTATAATTCAATATCTTCACTTGATACAATCCCATTTATTATAGAATAGAATGTAAGTCCTGATACGGTTTTTATTCCTAATTTGTTGGTTATATTTTTTCTGTGAGAAAGAACCGTATTCAGGCTAATATTCAAGTTATCAGCAATTTCTTTATTTGTATATCCTTTTACAATTTGCTGTAAAACATCTGTTTCTCTATTTGACAGAAATTTGCTGTTTTCAGAATCTGCATTATTAAAACCAGATGTTAGTATTGGCTGTAAAATATCAATAATAGATTCTATATTGGAATTGGCAGGTATAATATTACAATTTGACGTGTGCTCGTTATTGGAACAAATAACAAATGTTTTATTTCTTTTCAACAGGAAATAATCTATGTTTGAAGAGAATATTTCGCTGTTAGTAAAGTAAAAATCAAAAGAGTCTGTTGTCTTGGAGAATTTATGGAACGATTCGAATTGTTCAATAAAAAAGTGAGGGAAAAAATCGCTTAATATACTCTGCAGTCCTATTCTTTGGAAACAGTCAGGTATGATTATTGCTATTTGTCTGTTTTTAGCCATATAAACAAATTATTTACATAAATCCTCCATTGCAGATACCATTGGAGCAAGAATACGATATCTTATTCTGTTGTGCTGCTTAATATCTTTTTCCAGACTGTTGATTGCAAATATTACAGCATAACATAAATTCTCATCATAATCTCCGGATATATGCTTAATCATAATGCTTTTTAAATCGGCAAGCAAAGCTTCAATTGAATCGTCATTAGCTTCTTCCGACTGAAGATAAAATCCTTTTTCGGAATCAATATGTCCGTTTTGTCTTATTTTGCCGGATAATTCAATACAATAAGGGAACCATCTTTCTTCATCATCCTGTATTCTGTCAATCAATTCTTCTTTGAACGAAGAAAAAAAACGCCCTATAATAGAAATAGTCGGATTGTCTGGCATGCTCATATGGATAAAAGAATCCAGATGACGTTCAATATTTGGAATTTGGTATTTTATGTAATAATGATTTGTCTTGTTCAGATAGTCTATAATCTGAGAAGTATGGAAACTTCTGAGTTTGCTTTCCGGGAAATATTCTTCATTGAGGAAAGTGTTGATTACGGCAAGAAAGAAATCCGTATCAATATTATAATCATTACAGATTTCATAAACAGATTTATCACCCAGTCCCAGGCGAATCCCAAGTCTGTTTAATACTGGAATAAGTGAGGGGTGTTCTTCAACCACCTCACTCATTTGTATATTTGGATATATAAGTGCCATATTTTATATATTACGCTTCTTCCCATTGTTTACGTAACAATTCTACGGCAGTAGTAACTGCAGCAGCGCGGTCTGAGCCTTGGCAGCCACATTCAAAGCTTACATACTTGTTATATCCGATAGCTTTTAAACCTTTGAAACCGTCGATGTAGTTATCAGCGTCGCCATCTTCACCAGGCATACTTCTTCTCTTTCTGCTGGCAACATGTACATGCTGCAAATATTTACCTGCTGAGATAAATGCACCCATATCTGAAGTTTCTTCCCAAGTCATATGCCAGAAGTCACCCATACATCTAACACCTGGATTGTTGATATCTCTACACAATGAAGCTGCATCGGCTACCTGACGGAGATAGAAGCATTCTTTTCTGTTAAGTGGTTCGAAAATTACAGATGTTCCATGTTCAGCTGCATAATTACCCATTTCATTGAATTGCTCACACAAGAAGTCGCGTGTAGCCTGATCGTGCGGCATTACAGGTTTTTGAGCATTGAATGCAGGAACAATAATTACACCGACCGAACCTAGTTCACCTGCAGCAGCAATGATTTCTTTCATTGTATCCATGCACTGTTTTCTGACCTTAGGATCTGTTGATATAATAAAACCTTTGAATCCGGCGCAGATAGCACTCAGTTTGATATTTCTTCCGTTCAATGCTTTTTTGAATTCATCAACGCGCTGAGCAAGATTTCCACCACCAGGTTCTATGCCAACAATTCCCAGCTTTTCCATAAAGTCAAGCTTTTCATTCAAGCTTTCACCCGGAGCAACACCTTCTTGCAATGATAGATTCAAAGCTGCCGAAGAAGAATATGGTATTCCTTCAAATTTTGTTTGAGTATTATTATTTTGCGCTGCTTGTTCTTGTTTGTTATTGCATGATGCAAAAACAGAACCGCCAGTAGCTAAAGCAGCACCAGAAATGGCTGTTTTTAGGAAATTTCTTCTATTGAGTTCCATAGTGATAGTTATTTAAATTTAAAGAGTTTTTATCCCCATACTTTATTTTGAGGATAAAAACTCTTTATATGTTATAAGATAGACTTATTTTTTATCGACAGGTTTACCTGGAACAGGAACAGTGAATGAGCTCATATCCATTTTACCCAAATTCAAATCTTTTGGAGTATAATCAAGTGGAGAAGCTGTCATTGCATCCCAAGTAGTTTCGCTACCTGTGTAAGCAGATTCACGTCCCATGATAGCAGCCATATTAGCTACAGCTGTTTCAGTTGCCTGCTGGATAGGTTTCTTGCTACGGATACAGTTAATCCAGTTTACATGTTCCAATGTATATGGGTCAACTTGTTTGTATTTAGCCTTTTCAGCTTCATGATCATATTTCCAAACAACATTACCAGCCAAATCTTTGATTTCCATTGTAGCACTGTTCCAAGAACCCTTTGTACCCTGGATAAATTCGCTTACGTTGTTTGCACAACCGTCAACCTGACGGCACATACTATGCAAATGGATACCATTTTCCATAGTGAAATCTACGCTGAAGTTATCATACTGGTCACCAGTAAGACGACGCTGACGAGAACCGAAACCAACAGCTTTTACAGGTTTCAAACCACTGAACCATGTAAATACGTCGATATTGTGAACGTGCTGTTCTACGATATGGTCACCAGACAACCATTTCCAGTTAACCCAGTCCTTAATCATCCATTCGCAGTCGCTCCAGCCCTGCTGACGTTCGCGATACCACAACATACTCTGGTTCCAGTAAACTGTACCGCCAGTGATTTCACCGATCATACCTTCCATAATTTTCTTGTATGATTCAATGTAGCTACGCTGGTGGTGACGCTGAGTACCAGTAACAACAGACAAACCTTTAGCTTCTGCCTGTTTAGCTGTAGCCATAATTGTACGATAACCTGCTGGATCTACACAGATAGGTTTTTCCAAGAATGAATGTTTACCTTTTTCTGTTGCATATTGGAAATGCAAAGGACGGAAAACAGGAGGAGTAGCAATGATAACAACATCTACACCACTGTCAATTACCTGTTTGTATGCATCCAAACCAACAAAGCGTTTGTCAGCTGGAATATCTATATTTTTTTCTTTCTTCAATTTGTCAGCCAAAGCATCAACCCTTTCCTGGAATGTATCTGCAAGAGCTGTGATTGTTACACCGTTTGCAGCATTAAGGAAGTTGAAAGCAGCACCTGAACCACGGCCACCGCAACCGATAATACCAGCCTTAAGTTCCTGTCCGTCGCTTGCCAAATCTGGCAATTCTGGAGCATAATAACTTCCTGGTTCTTTCAAAGGTTTGTTTGCACTGCTACCTTCAGCAGATCCACCACCGCAAGATGTCAATACACTTGCTGTACCTGTACCCATAGCTCCAAGAGCTCCTGCCATTACTGAACTTTTCAGAAATGATCTTCTACTAATTCCGTTTTCTTTTTTCATGATATAAATATTAAAGCTTTCTGTATTGTTTATTTGTTATTGTATTCACAAACTACTCGGAAGCCAATTCCTTTGATGTCTGAATACCACCAAATACTTTTTGGCTGCTGAGGATCGGTCTTAAGCCACAAATCATGTTGTGTACATCCTCGAGATGCGCATCTTACATCTGCTGCGTCTGATGTATAGTTACCACCTCTGACTACCCATTCTGTACCTTCTGTTACTAATGGATTTGTCACATTATCTCCACTCTTCTTATATGCTTCAGGATCGTATTTATCAGCACAATATTCCAAAACACTACCCAACATATTCTTCAGTCCAAAAGGATTTGCTTTAACAACTTCCGGATCCTGAGTCTTATTCTGACTGTTCTTAGCATAAATCACATAAGAACTTATACTGTCAGTTTTTGCTGCAAAGAATTTTCTCCAGAAACCTTGATCAGAGAAATCTGATGGATCACCACTGAAGAAGTATGGAGTTTCACTGCCACCTCTAGCAGCATATTCCCATTCAGCTTCAGTCGGGAGTCTGTATTTCTTACCTGTCTTTTTAGACAACCACTGACAGAATGTTTCTGCAGCATAATGTGTCATAGTAATGGCAGGTCTGTTTCCACCACCCCAACCTTGATCAGGGAATCCGAATGGAGGAGTCGGTCCTGAAATAGCATCAACATTAGGATCACTGTTATTTGCATAAACAGTTTCTGGTGGAGTTCTACCCTCACTCATTGTATTTCCATAAAATGCCCAATACTGATCCCAAGTAACTTCCAACTCTGCCATAAAGAACTGGTCAACAGTAACTGTACGAACAGGGCTTTCGTCATCTTTATGGAAATCCTCGCTTTCAGGACTACCCATTTTAAATGTTCCGCCAGGAATAGCTTTCATGTTGAAAGAAACTGCTGTTCCGGGAATTTGTTCTGTATAGTCTTCAAATGCAGTTACAGTTGTAGCTTCTTTAAAGAATTTGCTTGTATCAACTGCTGCCGCAGCGTCCAAGCCCGGAATACCACTCATTTTTGAATGGTTATAATTAGGATTGTAATGTCCGGCATCAAGGTGACAGCTTATACATTGCAAATCCAATTTCTTTTCATTCTCTTCATAATAAAGATGGGCAGTAATTCCATCATTTGTTATTCCTTCAGGGAACAGATTCTGATGACACTCTTTGCAAGATTCGTTAGGAATATATTTTATAGCATGCTCTAGCTCGGACTTTTGTTCCCAGTTAAAGTCCGCACTGTCTTTCGTAAAGTAAGACCAAGCATCTGTAAGACCAAGTTTTAATTTCGCAGAATAATGATTCCATGTCTGGCTCTGAGGCGGAAGGTGACAATCAACGCAATGTGTCAACACTCCACTTCCGTTATTGACATGCTTTGATAATTTCCAGCTATCATATACGTGCGGATGTACGTGGCACATCATACAGGATTCATCGCTTGAGAAATATACCGATGTTTTATATGCTCCTATCATTATGCCAGCACCCAGCACGATACCTATGCCGAGAATAAATTTCTTTGAAGAAAAAAAGTTCTTTTTTTTCTTTATCTTTTCAAAGTTGTTATTTGTAGTCATGCACAAATGTAATTTTTATGGTATTTCACGTTAGCAAAAATCGGGAATAAAAATACTAATTTCCTTAAAAAGGAAAAAAGATTTTATCCCCGATTTTCTAAAAGTGATTATAATTTAACTTTTTTAACCAATTACAGTTTGTTCTGAATAGGTTTTATAATAAAACTAAATGTATAATCACCATATGGAATTCTGTATTCTGGTAAAGGCAACTGTCCCCAACTGTTAACACAACCCAATCCCATCTGAACTTTATCTATTGTCAAATTGATATAATTTGCTTTTGGAATCTGAGGTGAATGTCTTTGGTCTTTTTCCAAACCTTCATCCAATGATTCGATAGAATATTGCAATGCAGAAGCTGTGAACGGTGCATCAGCAACAAGCTGAATACCGTTTCCTCCGGCATTTGTCTGATTCCACCAACGGATGTCAGTTTTGCTTCCATTTTCCTGAGGACGGATATAAGAATAGAACTGTTCGTCTACAGTTTGTTTGTATTTACCCAAATCAGTCGCATTGTTTCTGTCTGAATAGTTTTCGATAGGACCACGTCCGTAATACTGGATATGAGCCAATGATTTATTCAGTTTCATTTGCATACCGAATCTGAACATATCAGAAACTTTTGCAGACTTGTCAGCTTTGAGTGTTTGAGTTACCTGAACAGCACCTTCGTTGTTAATCAGATATGTCAACTCCAATTTACCTGAAACAGCAGGCATATCATAAGTTGCGTTAACTTTTACCATACCGTTTTCAGTTGTTGCCTTCAAATCGTTAAGCTTCATTTCCGGATTCTTCCATACAATGTATTTCTTTTGCAGACCGGCACCCATATCATTGTCTGTCGGAGCTCTCCAGAAATTAGGAGTAAGATGAGTTTCATCTTCCATAATTGACTGGCCGTTTACATTATATAAACTCATGAATCCATTTTTCCTGTCAAAATCAATTTTGAAATTTTCACCTTCAACAATCAGATAGAAATAATCGTTGTCCTTGATTGTCGGAGCAGGATTCTGATAGTTTGTTGTTCCTTCATTAGCCAATTTCAATTCCGGAGCCTTGTACGGACGAACAGCCAATTGATTCTTAGCTACAGTATGACCTGCAGGCAAAAGATTTGCAGCTTTCTTAAGTTTGAATGAAACATTCAGCAATAGTTCTGCATTCTTGCATTTGCATGCATTTCCGCAATTTTCATCAAGAGAATATCCGAGTTTCTGCTCAACTGTTTGCTGAGGTTTCACATTCAAGTCACTGATAATACCTTTCTGGATTTCTTCACCGTTAGCAAGCAAACACCATTCTGCATAGTAATTGCTCAAATCTGTAAAGAAGTTCTCATTGTATATGCTGATAACACCTTTTTGCAAGTCAACAGGCTTAACCCAAATTGACTGATAATAGTGTCCGACTTCATACATATGAGGATTAGGATTTCTGTCCGGATTAATCAGACCATTATCCATAAAGTTGTTGTCAGATGCATCATAACGGTTGAAATCTCCTCCGTATGCATATATCTCAACACCGTTTTTGTCTTTCCATCTCAATGACTGGTCAACGAAGTCCCAAATGAAACCACCCTGATAGTTAGGATATTTACGGATCAAATCCCAATATTCCTTGAAACCGCCCTGTGAGTTACCCATTGCGTGAGCATATTCACACTGGATAAGAGGTTTGTCCTTGTGTGTCTGGCAATATTCTTCGCTGCGTTTGTAGTCATAATACATCGGGCAGAAGATATCTGTGAACTCGTTCATGCGAGCCTGCTCATACTGGACAGCACGTGATTTATCTTCATTCTTAATCCATTTGTAGCATTCTTCGAAGTTTGGTCCGAATCCGGCTTCATTACCCAATGACCAGAAAATAATTGACGGATGGTTGAAACCTCTCTGCACATTACGCTGGTTTCTTTCCATATGAGCTTTTGCGTATGCAGGGTTCTTAGCCAATGTTTCTTCGCCATATCCCATACCGTGAGATTCGATATTTGCTTCAGCAACAACATAGATACCATATTTGTCGCAAAGGTCATACCAAAGGTTGTTGTCAGGATAGTGGCATGTACGAACGGCATTGATATTAAACTCTTTCATTCGTTTGATATCCTGAATCATACGTTCCTTTGAAATAACGTATCCTTTGTCCGGGTCCATTTCATGACGGTTGGCACCTTTGAACAACACAGCCTGGCCGTTAACAAGAATCTGTCCGTTCTTTAGTTCTATTTTGCGGAAACCTACATTGACAGGGATAGATTCCAAAGTCTTGTCGCCATTTGTAAGAGTCGCAACCAATTTATACAAATATGGAGATTCAGCACTCCATTTTTGAGGATTGCTCACACTAATAGTAGCTTTTTGTTTTCCTGAACCTTTAACCTCAGTTGCAGCAACTTCTTTTCCAGATTTATCAAGAAGTTTCAGGTTTACAGTTCCTGAACCTTTCATCTGAAGGTCAATTGACAATGTTCCGTCTTTATATTGTGCATCCAAATCAGGAGTCACTCTGATATCCTGAATGTGTGTAGTGTTTCTTGTATATAGATAACAATCTCTGCCTACACCTGAAAGACGGAGAAAGTCTTGGTCTTCAAGGTAACTTCCATCACACCAGCGGAACACCTGGAAAGCAATAAGGTTTTTGCCCGGTTTGAGATATTTGGTCAGATTGAATTCAGCCTCAAGTTTGCTATCCTCGCTGTAGCCGACAAATTTACCGTTGACCCACAAATACATATTAGATGTTACAGAACCGAAGTGAGCAATAATTTCTTTTCCTTTCCAGTCTGCAGGAATAGTAATCTCACGTCTGTATGAACCTACATGGTTGTTCTCTGTTGGCACTAATGGAGGATTGTTTTTGAATTGACTTCTCCAAGCATAACCCACGTTCACATAAATAGGGTCGCCATATCCATTTAGTTCCCAGATACCAGGCACTTTCATATCACCCCAACCTTTGTCGTTGAAATCAGTCTTGAAAAAGTCCGTAGGTCTCTGGTCTGCATGTTCAACCCAGTTGAACTTCCAGTTTCCGTTCAATGTCAAATAATTTTCTGAATTTACTTTGTCTCCTTTCAAGGCTTCGTCATAACCTTCATAAGCAAAGTAACTGGTATGCATAGGAGCACGATTAATCTGGTTGACATTAGGATCCAACCATTCGTTTTGCTGAGCAAAGGCTGTCAAGCCTGTAAATGCTAAAGCACAAGTTAAAATTCTCCGTTTCATGGTAAAGATTTGTTGATGATTTAATGTTTACTTAGCAAATATACGTTATAGATTTTTATAAAAGAAAAAAACAATAAAAAAAGTTCAAAAATTAGATTTATATGTGCTGTTGATACGAAAAGTTGAAAATGTCATACTCAACTGATTATTCCAAGGTCTTTGGCAACTCTGCATGCTTCAATCGAGTTTTTCACCTTTAGCTTACCCAGGATTTCCTGCCTGTGCCTGCTCACTGTGTTTATGCTGATAGATAAAGATTCTGCAATATTTTTGCTCATCAAACCTTTATCTATGAGTTTTAATATTTGCATTTCCCTTTCAGACAAAATTTTCGGGCACTTCCTTTTCCCCATTTCGGTTATATCTCCTGTTGCCGAATTAACCAAAACACTGTTATGTGGAATATCTGATATAAGCGGGTAGTATAAACACAAAGCCAGCCATAAACTGTTGTCAACCGGAGATGAGACGTAAAATATCCTGTGAACAACAGGAATGAAATTCCCGTTTTTATTCCTCATCCTCAACTTATTTATAAGATAATAATCGGAACGTTTCTTTTTTGGAAGATGTTTGATAAAATGAAAGAATCTCAGCTCCTGCAAATATTTATTATATAAATCTTCCGGGAAGATAAGGTTTAGTATTTCCTTTTCCCAAATTGAATTAATCCTATCTCCTTCTCCTGGAATATTCTTTAATCCTAACACGGTTGAAAAGCTACCATGATATATATAGCTTTTGTTTGATTGCATGTCGCTCAGCACGGAAATGCAATTTTCTATTTCCGAATAACCTTTTGCTATTGTTTTATATTTTTCCAGTTCTTTGTTATATATAACTTTCTCAAAAGAAGAAAAACTTTGTTGAGATAGTTCATCATTCAATTTGTCTGCTATTTCCATGCAAAATGGTTATTTATAATTATTGTGCTTATTGTTTCAACAATCTACTTTTGCAAATGTAATGAAAAACGTAATTAAGAATGGAAACTGAAAAAGAAAAGTGCCACAGAGGTTTGCTTTATGATGCCAACAATGATAAAGAGCTGCTTGCGGAACGACAAGTGTGCAAGGACCTTTGTTATGAATATAACCAGCTTCGTCCGTCGGAACTTGGGAAAAGGGAAGAAATAATAAAGCACTTGCTTGGAAAAACAGGTGATAAATTTCTTATCGAACAACCTTTTTACTGTGATTATGGATATAATATAGAAATAGGTGAAAACTTCTATGCCAATGTCAATTGCGTGATACTTGATGGCGCGAAGGTCCGTTTCGGGGATAATGTTTTTATTGCTCCTAATTGTGGATTCTACACTGCCGGACATCCTTTTGATATTAAACAAAGAAACGATGGATTGGAATATGCCTATCCGATTACGATAGGGAATAATGTGTGGATTGGAGCTCAGGTTTGCGTTTTGCCCGGAGTGACAATAGGCGACAATTGTGTAATTGGAGCCGGAAGCGTCGTCACAAAAGATATTCCTGCAAATTCGCTGGCTGTAGGAAATCCTTGTAAGGTGATTCGGGAGTTAAGCAGATAAAACCTGTTTCTTTTATTCTGCAACCTTGTCAACCAGTCAATTCTTTCCTTGAAAATATTTATAATGTAAAACATAAAAACTATAGTAAAAATGACAAAAAAACTATTCGTGAGCTTGATGCTCTTGTTTGCATCTCAATTATCTTTTTCTCAGACATTGGAGAAAATGCAGTGGTTCAACGAACCGGAGAAATGGGAAATAAAAGATAAAACCCTGACAATGTTCGTAACCCCGCAAAGTGACTATTGGCGTATTTCCCACTACGGCTTCACCGTTGACGACGCGCCTTTCTATTATGCAAATTATGGCGGTGAGTTTGAAGCCAAAGTAAAAATCACAGGTAAATACAAATCCCGTTTCGATCAGGCAGGTCTGATGATTCGTATCGACCATGAAAATTACATCAAAGCCGGAATCGAATTTGTTGACGGCAAGTATAATTTAAGCACAGTTGTTACTCATAATACTTCAGACTGGAGTGTGATTACTCTCGAAGAATCTGTTCCTTATATATGGATAAAAGCTGTAAGACGTTTGGATGCAATTGAGATTTTCTATTCGTTTGACGACAAGGAATATGTTATGATGCGCAATGCCTGGATGAAGGACAACACACCGGTTCAGGTCGGTATTATGGCTGCTTGTCCGGACGGTGACGGATTTGATGTAACTTTCGAACATTTCAAAGTTAAGCATCTTCCTGATATGAGAAGATTGGAGTGGCTTAAGAATAATGCGGAATAATATTAATTATTTTGCAGGGTTACTAGCTGACAAGGAAACTAGTTGGCGAAGTAACTGACTCTAGAACAATGGGCTGAAAACCTCAAGTTATATATTTAAGGTTTTCAGCCTTATTTTTTGTTTGCAAGTCCAGCTGTCAAGGCAGCAGACACAAGACAACAACCAGAAAAGCTTTAAATTATACAGGCGGATATTGCTATACAATCAAGCTGATAATAAAAGAACGAAAGGCTGCTTCCCCGAAGAGAAACAGCCTTCCTTAGACATTTAATTTTTATTCACACGCCCTTTCATTCCTCACGGAGTTACTTTTTTATGGGCTTAGAACGTTTTTTAATTACACTATTATTATTAATAACTAAAAATTAAAGGTTTCACTCTCACGAGCTACTTTATAAATTGAAAATTGAGAATTGAAAATTGAAATCATCATCCAACCCAATCCTCAATTTTCTTTTTTACTTCGTATAGTTTATTGAATCTGAAAGTTTACTCACCGGAATCTAGTTTATATTAATCTGAAAGTTTACTCACCGAACCTTTAATTTTCAAT
>CASFJQ010000015.1 GCA_949295065.1 uncultured Parabacteroides sp.
ACAGTATTTCAATGATCTCTTGAATATATTTTTGAACCGGATTATGCCGATTCTATGTTTAGTTTTAATTTATCGGTAAAAATTTACCGAAGTATTGTTGATAAATAAACTCTTTTAAATAGATTTAATATATCAAGGATTGTGTTTTAAAACAGCTATTTTCTCATTTTGTAAATGAAAGTATACTGAATAAGTTGTATTAATTCAATAATGTGTAATAATCAGAACATATACATTTGCATAATTGTTATTTAATCAAATGCTGATAGTTCTGTTGCTGCCAACTAGATTTCGATAATGATGTAATAAGTTCTAACAACGCGCAGAATCTGAAGCTAAGAAGGAAATATAAGAAAACAGGATTTATATGAAAAGAATTTTAATGTTATCAGTCATGTGTATAACTTCATTTGTCCTTTCTGCTCAACAAGTGAGGACTTTGGAGGAATGTCGAGAGCTGGCTGTCAAAAACAACAAGGAACTTCAGATTTCTTCGCAAAAGATAAAAATGAGCGATGAAGAGAAAAAAGCTGCCCTTACCAAGTATTTCCCGCAATTATCTGCAAATGGCGCATATATGTGGAATCAGAAGGATTTGAATCTTTTGGATATGGGAGCGTTGCAGAGTGCGATTTCGTCGTCTCTTGGAGGTTTGGCTCAGTTGCCTGCTGTAGGAAATGTTGTCGGAGCTATTAATGATGTCCAGCATTTGGATATACAGAATATATGGGTTGGAAATGTTTCTTTGGTCCAACCTATATTTATGGGGGGTAAAATAGTGTCTTATAATCAGATTACCCGTTATGCAAGAGAATTGGCCGAGTCGATGCATGATTTGAAACTCCAGGATATAATATATAAAACTGACGAAACATATTGGCAAGTAGTTTCTCTTGTTAACAAAAAGAAACTTGCTGATTCCTATGTCAGTCTGCTTCGTCAGATGGATGAAGATATAACAGCAATGATAGCTGAAGGAGTTGCTACTGAGGCAGACGGACTTTCAGTTAAAGTGAAACTTAACGAGGCTGAAATTGCACAGACAAAAGTTGACAATGGTCTGGCGTTGTCCAGAATGTTGCTGGCTCAGATTTGCGGTTTGCCATTAGATGAGCCGTTTACTTTGGCAGATGAATCTCTTGACGAAGTTTCGGTTTCTCCATCAGAAGGAGTGGCAGATATAAATCAGGCTTTTGCAAACAGACAAGAATTGCGCAGTCTGGACCTCGCATCAAAAATATATAAGAAGAAAGAGAGAATAGTTCTTTCGGATATGCTGCCTTCAGTTGCATTCACTGCAAATTATTTTATCACAAATCCGAACTTGATGAATGGATTCAAGAATGAATTTGCCGGAATGTTTAATCTGGGCGTTTTGGTAAAAGTGCCTCTTTCCGGCTGGTGGGAAGGAACATATAAGAGAAATGCTGCAAGAGCTGAAACTCGAATCAAACAGTTGGAATGGGAAGATGCAAGAGAAAAAATAGAATTGCAAGTAACCCAGTCGGTTTATAAGATGAATGAGGCGAACAAGAAACTTGCGTCATCAACCCGAAATATGCAAAGCGCTGAAGAGAATTTGCGTCATGCTAACTTAGGTTTTGAGGAAGGAGTTATCCCGGCTCTTAATCTGATGCAAGCACAAACTGCATGGTTTGCCGCGCATTCAACACTTATTGATGCGCAGATAGATGTTAAGCTGACAAAGGTTTATTATCATAAAGCTATGGGTGATTTGAAATATTGAATTCTTGGAATAATAATTAAAACATAATATAACAATGGACAATAAAAAGAAATATTCTATCAATAACATGATGTTGGCCTTTATTGCGCTGATAATTGTGGTTGCAATTGTTGCTTTTGCTGGTTTTTTCCTTTTCTCTCCTCCTGATGCAATAATAATGGGACAGGCTGAGGCTACAACTGTTCGAATTTCTGGAAAAGTTCCCGGACGAATTGCGGAATACCGTTTCGGTGAAGGTGACAAGGTTAAGGCTGGAGATACATTGGTGTTCATCAACACTCCGGAAGTACAGGCTAAAATGATGCAGGCAGAAGCTGCACGCGCTGCTGCCGAAGCTCAGCATACAAAGGCTGTGAATGGTGCCAGAGCTCAGGAAGTAGCAGGTGCATACGAAATATGGCAGAAAGCTCAGGCAGGCCTTTCTATTGCCAAGAAATCATATGACCGAGTTCGTAATTTGTATGAAAAAGGAGTGATGTCCGCTCAGAAAAAAGATGAAGCAGAAGCTAACTATCAGGCAATGGTTGCAACTGAGAAAGCTGCACGTTCGCAATATGAGATGGCAAAAGAAGGAGCCCGCAAGGAAGATAAGGCAGCTGCAGCAGCTCTTGTCAGACGTGCTGACGGTGCGATAGCTGAGGTCGCTTCATATGCAGAGGAAGGTGCTTTGGTGTCTCCGATAGACGGTGAAGTGGCAGAACGCTTTCCTGAAGTTGGTGAATTGGTTGGAACTGGTGCTCCGGTTATGAATATTGTTGACCTGAAAGATATGTGGGTTACTTTCAGCGTACGTGAAGATTTGCTCAAAGACTTGAAAGTCGGAAATGAAGTTGAGGCATTTATTCCTGCGTTGGACAATCAGCCAGTGAAACTGAAAGTTTACTATATGAAAGATATGGGAACTTATGCAGCTTGGAAGGCTACAAAGACTACAGGTCAGTATGACTCAAAGACTTTTGAGGTGCGTGCACGTCCTGTTTCTGCAGTACAGGATTTGCGTCCTGGAATGTCTGTTATATTGAAGCGATAAAGAAAGGATTAATATGACTTTAAAACAAGCAATACAGCATATAGGCGTTGTTTTCGGCAGGGAAATTCGCCGCATATCAAGGTCGCCATTATATTTATTCTGTATATTTGGCGCACCATTGCTGTGTACGATTTTCTTCGTTTCGCTTATGCGTGAAGGCTTGCCAACCGATTTGCCTATTGCAGTGGTTGACCTTGATAATTCGGCTACGTCCAGAAATCTGATTCGGCAGCTTGACGCTTTTGAGCAGACAAAAGTCGTAGTCAGAACTGCTTCCTTTAGTGAAGCAAGGATTGAAATGCAGAAGGGAAATGTTTATGGAATATTCTATATTCCTGAAGATTTTGCTGTAAAAGCAACAACCGGAAAACAGCCTAAATTGTCATATTATACAAATTCCACTTATCTTATTGCGGCATCATTGCTATTCAGAGATATGAAAACTATTTCTGTTTTGGCTAATGCTTCCGTAGGATTGGAGATTGGAACAGCAAAAGGCTTGGATGAATCCATAATAATGGGGCAGTTGCAACCGATAGTTATAGATACTCATGCTATTGGAAATCCGTGGTTGAATTATTCCATTTACCTGAATAATACTTTGCTGCCGGGAATATTGCAACTTATGATATTTCTGGTGACGGTTTTCAGTATTGGTTCGGAAATTAAGTTCGGAACAGCCAGGCAGTGGCTTCGTCGCGGAGGAAATTCTATGGTGACAAGTCTTATAGGCAAAATGCTTCCTTATACATTGTTGTTTACGCTGGTTGCCTGGATGATGATAGCTGTGCTTTATGGCTATAATGCTTTCCCTCTGAATTCGGGATGGTTTCCTATGCTGATGGCAACATTCTTCCTTGTGATAGCATCTCAGTCAGTGGGAGTGTTTATGATTGGAGTTCTTCCAACGCTTCGCTTGGGATTGAGTTTTGCCAGTCTTTTTGGTATGATTGCTTTTTCAATTGTCGGTTTCTCATTTCCGGTAACGGCAATGCATCCAACTTTGCAGGCTTTGACGAATTTGTTCCCATTGCGCCATTATTTTCTGATTTATGTGGATCAGGCATTGAATGGACGAGACTTGTATTATTCTTGGCCGGAATATGTTTGGCTGTTGGGATTTCTTCTGCTGCCGCTTATAATTGGCAAGACATTGAAAAGCGCTCTGCTACATTTTAAATATATTCCTTAAAATAAGGAGATTTGCAGATGAATAAAAATAGAAAATTGAGCTATATAATAAAAGAAGGCATACAGGATATGTTCTATATATGGAAAGAGGAATGGAAGAATGTTTTCCGTGATTCCGGAGTGATGATATTCTTCTTCCTTGTTCCGCTTGCTTATCCTGTGCTGTATTCTTTTATTTATAATGAAGAGACAGTTCATGAGGCGAAAATGGTTATAGTGGATGACAGCCGCACTGCGCTAAGCCGTGAGTTTATCCGCCGTATTGACGCGTCTCCTGATGTCTGGGTTGTTCAGGTTTGCTCGGATATGTCGGAAGCGAAAACTGCTTTAGATAAAAAAGAAGCATATGGGATAATTTCAATTCCGGGAGATTTCAGCAAATTGATTCATACAGGAAGGCAGGCCACAGTGTCACTTTATTGTGATATGAGTGCATTGCTCTATTATAAGGCTTTTCTTGTGACAGCAACTGAAGTGTCTTTGGATATGGGGGCTGAAATAGCCGCTCATAATGCTCCTGCATCAACTGATGAGATGCAAAAAATACAGGTCAGACCTATACCTTCGGAATCAATAGTGCTTTTCAATACCCAGAATGGATTTGCAAGTTTCCTTGTTCCGGCTATTCTTGTGTTGGTTATTCAGCAGACATTGATATTGGGAATTGGAATGCTTGGCGGAACTGCACGTGAGAAGAACAGGTTTAGAAGTCTGGTTCCGGTTAGCCGTCATTTCAATGGAACGTTGCGAATAGTTTTGGGAAAATCTTTAACATATATTGTATTGTATGTTCTGGTTTGCTTTTGGACATTGGTTGTCGTTCCTAAGATATTCTCTTTGCCGCAAATAGGTCATTATTGGGATATTCTCATGTTTATGCTGCCATTCCTTTTTGCATCCATATTCTTTGCAATGACATTGTCAGGAATAATGAAAACCAGGGAAGAGCCAATGCTTCTGGTTGTTTTCACTTCTGTTATATTACTTTTCATTTCTGGAATATCGTGGCCAAAGGAAGCAATTCCGGAATTTTGGAGAATTATCGGCTATATTTTCCCGTCAACTCCTGGAGTTCAGGGTTTCGTGAGGATAAACACTTCAGCGGCTACACTAAACGAGGTGGCTCATGAATATCATACTTTATGGTTGCAGGTTGGTATATATTTCATTACAGCTTGTTTGGTTTACAGATATCAGATAATACGTAGCAGAAAGATGTTATTGATTCAGTATTATGCATTAAAAAAGAAGCGGAATATTAAATTTTAACACAAAATGTGTGTAAAAAGACGAATATAGTTTTACTTTTGCAGGAAAATATTCAAACTTAACATTTAATGCTATGCAGAACAGAAGAGAATTCTTAAAAAGAGCATCTTTATTGCTCGCAGGAGGGTTGGTAGCACCTCAGTTGTTGACATCATGTGGTGGTAAAACTGCTTCAACTGGAGCAGCAGAAGCTACAGCTAAAAATATCGGTCTTCAGTTGTACTCTTTGAGAGACATGGTTAAGGAAGAAGGTATCCAGAAAACTTTGGAAGCTGTTGCAAAGATGGGTTACAAAAACCTTGAAACTGCTAGTTACGATAACGGTAAAATTTATGGTTTAGCTCCTGCTGAATTTAAGAAAATGGTTAATGACCTTGGTATGAAATGTACAAGCGCTCACCTAGGTCAGGCATTTACAAAAGAAAAAGAAGCTGAAGTTATGGCTTGGTGGGACAAAGCTATCGAAGCTCATAACGAATTAGGCGTTAAATATATGGTTCAGCCATGGATGCCGGTAAACGATAAGACTACTCTTGATGATTTGAAGATGTATTGCGACTATTTCAACACAGTTGGTTACAAGACAGCTGCTGCAAGTATCGCATTCGGATATCACAACCATGATTTCGAATTCCGTAAGATTGATGATCAGTTGATTTATGATTTCTTGTTGGATAACGTAAGCCAGAATCATGTGTTCTTCGAAATGGATGTATATTGGGTAACTCGTGGTGGTGGTGACCCTGTTGCTTATTTGAAGAGCCGTCCATCACAGTTCAAAGCTATCCATATTAAAGATGATAAAGAAATCGGCGCAAGCGGTAAGATGAACTTCCAGCCAATCTTCGACCAGATGTATGCAAATAACATCAAAGACTGGTATGTTGAAGTAGAACAGTACACTAACAACAATCCTCAGGAAAGTGTAAAACAGAGCTTCGATTTCTTGAATAAAGCTGATTATGTGAAATAATTATTTGAATTAAAATATTATATAGTGCATCAGAATATACAGTTGTTTCGGTATTATTCTGATGCACTTTTTTATTGTAAATAATCATAAGTATAAGTAACTGTTCAATATTAATTTATATTTAGTTGTATAACTTAAGGAGTTAGAGAAGTTAAAAGGAGTAGTAGAAGTTAAATGCCAATGCTATTTGTATCTGAAATCTATCGGATTTTAACTTCCAGCGGAGCTTTGACTTCCTGTAACTCCCTATAACTTCTATAAGAGCCAGCTCAGATAAACTTCTCTTATAAAAATAATTTTGAACACATACTTATAAAATTACATACGGAACTATTTTATACGCTTTACACTTTTGTGAAGTAGATTGTGATATTTGAATTATATGTTTATCTTTACCAACTAATGATATAATATATTTTAAAATAAAAGAAGTGTCAATATATGGGTTTGTTGAATTTTGATGGTTTGCTTATTGGTATCGTTACTTTTTTAATTATTGGATTCTTTCATCCTGTTGTCGTAAAAGCCGAATATTATTGGGGAACCAAATGTTGGTGGATATTTCTAATATTGGGTTTAGTCGGAACTTTTCTGTCTTTATTCATACAAAGTACATTCTGGTCGGTAGTATGTGGAGTGTTTGCCTTTTCTTCTTTTTGGACAATTAAGGAAGTTTTTGAGCAAGAAGAAAGAGTCCTAAAGGGCTGGTTTCCAAAGAATCCTAAAAGAGTATATAAAAAACAGTGATTTTTTTTGAAAAAAAGTTCGCCTAAACTATTGCAGATTTAAAAATAATGCCTATCTTTGCACCGCAATCGAGAGAGAACGATTGGGTAACAAAGTAAGAAATTTTGGAGAGATGGCAGAGTGGTCGATTGCGGCGGTCTTGAAAACCGTTGAACTGAGAGGTTCCGGGGGTTCGAATCCCTCTCTCTCCGCAGAAATCCAATCAAAGTTTGATTGGTTGTTTCTAGCAAACGGGGTGTAGCGCAGTCCGGTTAGCGCACCTGCTTTGGGAGCAGGGGGTCCCAGGTTCGAATCCTGGTACCCCGACAAATACTAGAGATACAATTTTGGGATTTGTAATCTGTTAAAGAAATTAAGCATCGTAAATCATTGTGATTACGATGCTTTTTTTGTGTGCATACTTTGCAAATAAATGTTTCGATGTATATCTTTAAGCTATTCTAATCACGTTGCATTATAAAAGTATGATAGAGGTAAAAAAAGCTATAATTGTTGGAGCCACTTCGGGCATTGGCTATGAAGTAGCTAAAATTTTACATTCTGAAGGTTGGATACTTGGACTTGCCGGAAGACGAGAGGATAGACTGAAGTCGATAAAAGAAGAGCTGGGTGGCAATAATATTCATATAAAATCCATAGATATAAGAAGAGAAGGAGCAGAGGCTGATTTGCTATCTCTCATTGATATGCTTGGAGGTATGGACTTGTATTTCCACAGTTCTGGAATAGGGTTTCAGAATTATGATTTGACTCAGGAAATTGAGATAAATACGCTTGAAACAAATGGAACTGGATTTGTGAGAATGATTGGAGCTGCTTATCGTTATTTTATGAACAAAAACAATGGTAAAGGACATATAGCAGTTATCAGCTCCATAGCCGGAACAAAAGGTCTTGGCATTGCTCCAGCCTATTCAGCAACTAAAAGAATGCAGAATACTTATATTGATGCTCTTGAGCAGTTGTCATATATTCATAAAGCAGAAATTGTTTTTACAGACATACGTCCGGGGTTCGTTGATACAAATCTGCTTAATGACGGAAAGAATTATCCTATGCTAATGAATCCGGTCAAGGTGGCCCATATTATTGTTGCTTCCATTAGGAAAAAGCAGAGGATTGTCGTTATTGATTGGAAGTATAGTATTTTGGTTTTCTTTTGGCGGCTAATTCCAAGATTTGTCTGGAAGAGAATGAAGATAAAAAACTGAAGCTTTCTAGCTCTTTGTCAAAAGACAGTTTTGTGACTTGTATAAAAAAGAAAAGGTTGTCATCCCGACAACCAATCTTCATTGCTAACCTTAAATCTAATACCATGAAAAACACGATGCAAATATAGAGGTTTTATGTTATTCAGCATAGTTTTGAAGCATAAATCTTCAAGGTTTAACCTTATTTTGCTAATATAATTCTATGAAAAAGGTTAGTTAACAAATTATTTGTTGTTTGCTACATATTCGTCTGCTTTCTCTTTCATTCTGTCCACGCGTTTTTGTGTTTCAGGATGGCTGGAGAATAATTTTCTTATTACGCTTGATTGGCTAGTTTCGCCATCCAATTCAAGAAGTTTTGCTAACGAATCGTGCATACTGTATGGGTCAAGTCCGTTTTTGATACTGAATTCAAAGCCGTAGTCGTCTGCTTCGTTCTCTTGTTTCTGTGAGTACTGTGCACTGGCAAGAGCTGTAGCCAGTTCTCCCAGCTGTGAGTCTGAAAGCTTTGAGATTGTTCCTTCAATACTTCCTACTGCATTCTTTGCTGCTGATGTCAGATATGCGTTTTTCATTGCGTCTTTTGAGTCTGTATGAACCACATGACCTATTTCGTGGCCTATTACAGCAAGAACTTCGTTGTCGTCCATTATTTTCATAAGACCGGCACATACTCTGACACTTCCGTCGCCACATGCGAATGCGTTTACGTCAGCTACATTATATACTTTGAAATTCAAATCCAGTCCATCCACTTTTATGTCTTTGGTCAGACGCTCCAGTCTTGCACCTAATTCTGTTTCCGGACCTGCAATCTCGTTATTCTGGTCCATCCATACCATATATTCTTTACTCATTTCAGCAATGTCCTGGTCGGATAATGTTATTGCTTTTGCAACGTCCCCAGCAGCTTGTAGAACTTTGCTGGTATTGATAGTTTTTCCACCAATTTTGAATTGAGCATTTATTGTACCACAAATAAATGCTGATAAAATAACTGTAAATATAATCCCTCTCATAATATAAAGTATTTGATGATGATTTATGCAAAATTAGTGAAATTGGCAAAGAATGGTGCTAATGCTTTAAAAAAACTCCCTATTCTGTTACCCTTGTAAATTATCTTTACCGGTATAACAGAATAGGGAGTATAGATCTGAAAAATAATTTTGTAATTATGCTTTTGTCGCTTAATTTATAGAATTGATTTACTTGACTTTCTTGATAGCCTCAATCCATCCTTCTGCATGCTCCTTTTGTCCAACAGTAGAGAAATGTACTCCGTCAGCACGCTGATATACTTTATCCAGATTGTCTGTATCCGGACCTATGAATATATCATCATATTTTTCAGCTAGCTGTTTCTGAGCTTTTCTAATACTTTCGTTGAAACCATTGTCTTTTTCCACAAGATTAGGATGATAGCTGGCGATTGCTATAACAATCGGAGCTTTTATCCCCCTGGAGCGGAACACTTCGCGTATGGTCTCAAAACGGGCAATATATTCTTCTGTTGAAGTGCCTGCAATATTATCACTCTCACCTTGATGCCATAAAATATAGTCCGGTTTGATACCTTTTTCTTTTATTTGCTCAACGGTGCTGATAAGTTTTTCATGCAGAAAACCACCTTTAGCCCATGCTGAGATTTCCACTCCTCCAACTCCTATAGGAATTATTGTAACAGAATTTGCCATTTTTTCTTCAATCATCTTGTCTGCAACAATATTCCATACACTGCCTCCTTCGCCTGTTGCGCCAATCAGAGGGTCTTGAGATGGATATATTCTACCGTCGAAATAATTCATTACATTATGTGTCGGGAAATAATGTCCTTGTCCATGATTAGCAGAATTAGATTGTCCAAAAGTAAAAATAACTTTACTGTCTTTTATGTTTGATTCAGGCTGAGCCTTGTAGTTTACAGCCCATTCTCTCAGCATTTCAATAGCTTTCACCAGAACACCTGCTTCTCCTCGGAATGTACCAGATCCTTTTGGCTCACCAGACTGAGTATACCATTCGTTGAAACCTTTGTTCTCAATAACCCTTTGCAGCATAGGTTTCAGTTCGTTATAGGCTTCTTCTATCATTCCGTTTTCTGTCAATGCCCAAATCATTCTGGCTCCAAACCAAGTCCAGTCTCCGCCGTTCTGATAGCCGTAAGGATACATTCCAACTCCTTTAAAGAATCCTGCCGGATATGTAGGATACATAGTCAGACCAATTGTCTGAGCCTTCGCTTTTTTTACATTTTCCAGCATCTTTTCATTTGCTGTTTCAACCTCTTCTTTTGACAGCAATCCGGCAAGTATAGCAACAGCTGTTCCCCCGTGATAATAAATCTGATTCTCGTCAAATGATTCAGGGAAAGGAGAGCCGTTTAGATAAATGTGAGGAATGAATTTTTCATTCTTGTCATCCCACAAATATTTTCTTATGTTTGTTTTGATAGATTCTTTTACCTTACTCCATTTTGCTTTTTTGAAGCATCGTCAATAAGCTCGTTATAATTTTCCAAAGCTATGACAAGCATGGCATTGTCATATATATCTATAGTGAAATGTGTATTTTCGTCAATCTCCACACCCCATATATGTTCCGGTTGCACGTCACCCCAGTCTGCTGTTGTAGCTCCTATAATAAGCCCGTATTGCTTGTTCAGCTTTTCGTTCATCAGGAATTCAAGAGATTCTTCCATTCTCTCTTCAACAGTTTTTCCTGCAACAACAGTTTTCAGATAATCTTTGTTCCCGCTCTTCTTTATATATTGGTAAACAGCTTGGATTAGGGATGTCTCATGATCTGTTTCTACCGTATTTTTATGAGCTGCGTATAGTGAACAAGATTCAGAAAGTCTGTATTTGTATCCACCGACATTGTTCAGGTCCGCTTTTCTGATATCTATATATCCGTCCACAATATCTCCTGTTTTACCCTGGAAATGGAAGAATGTATTCAGCGCGTGAGTTATTGTTGAATCCGGAGATACATCCATAGCAACTTGTATGAATGTATTGAAATCTCTTATCCATACTTCTCCATATCCATCACCGGCGTTCAGTCCGGACGAAACAATTTCGTGCGCCATCTCGTTCACACGGTCCATAGTTTTGTCTTCCAGAATTTGTTTTTGGACTATTCTTAGTTTGTTGTAGTCGTTATCTGCAAATGCCGACATTGCAAGGCTGCTTAATGCTGCAGCAAAAAATAATTTACCGAATTTATTCATGTTATTTGTTTTATATCTGTATGCAAAGAAAGGAAAATGAAATTTGTGGTTTGATATACAATATATTTTTATTCTTGCATTATCTTTTGAATATGTAGAAGAGAGGGTTGTGTGGTAATAATAAAAAAAGAAAGAGAAAACAATCGTTTTCTCTTTCCTCTGTCGGGGTACCAGGATTCGAACCTGGGACCCCCTGCTCCCAAAGCAGGTGCGCTAACCGGACTGCGCTACACCCCGTTTTTGTTATCATTGAGTGTCGTTGTTTCTCAAATGCGATGCAAAGGTAGTGATTATATTTTTATCTCCAAGCTTTTTCTGATAAAATTTTATTTTGGTTCTTGATTTTAACCTTTGTTTTGAAATTGTGAATCTTTGATATTGTTGGCTATCAGTGATTTAATATGTTTTGCCTGATAAAGAGTGTTTCCTTCAAGCAAAACATATATTATTAACTTAAGTCCTTGATAGGGTTTCTGTCAGTCTATAATCTTCCAGTGTTTCATTGCAGCCTCAATACCGTTGTTGTCAACATCTGTTGTAATATAGTCTGCCACCTCTTTCAGAGAATCGTTGGCATTTCCCATAGCAACACCTACACCTGCAACTTTAATCATGCTTATATCATTACCTCCGTCACCGAAAGCCATAGTTTCTTCTATTCCGAAGCCGAAATGACGGGCAATGTGTTTTATTCCGTTTCCCTTGTCACTTCCAATAGCTGTGACATCGGCAAATGCAGGATACCATCTTCCGGAGATACAACCGGGAAGCAAAGGCATAATGTCTTTTTCCTGTTCCTCGGTGATGAAAGGTGTTGTCTGGATTATTTCCTGCTCCTCCATAAGTTTGCGAGGGTCTCCAACCACAAGATTGTGTACTTGCAGGAAATCACTGAAAATCTGTTTTACAATTGGACTGTTATTATAGACCAAAAGTTCTTTTTCACCTACGAAAATACATGGAAATTTATATTTGTCCGAAAGGGAAATCAGTGACTCCACGTCCTTTTTAGGTATGGGATTGCATGATATTACCTCATTCCCGACAATGCAATATGCTCCATTTGTAGTGATATATCCATCAATCAGATGTTTTATGGAGTTAAGATTGTTTATGATTGGTATGGGGCGTCCTGTTGAAATGAAAATTTTTATTCCTTTTGCTTTGGCTGCTTCAATAGCCTTAACGGTCGATTCCGGAATCTGGTGAGTCTTGAAGCTCACCAAAGTCCCGTCAATGTCGAAGAATAATGCTTTGAACATATTATCTTTATTACTTTAAATGAATTTCTGTTTTTTCAGCACCTCCATCAGTACACCCGAAAAATGCTCGTTATTTGCTTTTGTATATCTGATGTCCGTAAACACTTGCGCAAGTGTTTCTTTATTGTTTATGCGGGTGAATTCCTTGTTTACTTCAAGTTCTTCTTTTTCCTTATATAATAGATCTATTGATTCTGGGCTGTAGTCGATGTATTGCTCTTTGTGCATGACAGCTTCAAGAGGCAATCTTTCTGAAACTGCTGGAAGAGGCTCTTTAGGATAACCCACTGTTATAGTAGTAATAGGAACAACCAGTTCCGGAAGATTCAATACGTCAATAATCTTGTCAGCATTGTAGGTTGTAGTTCCAAGATAACATATGCCCAGTCCTTTTTCTTCAGCAGCTTCTGCGAAAGCTTCAGCAAAGAGCATAGCGTCGATACTTGCAGTCATAAATGTCTGCAGATTGTCGAATCCGGCATGAGCATTTCTTTGTTCGGCCCATTTGACGAATCTGTTTGCATCAGCGCAGAATGTCAGCACAACAGGAGCCTCAGTGATCATCGGCTGGTTGAAATGAGCAGGAGATAGTTTCTTCTTGTTTTCTTCATCGCGAGTCACAACTACGCTATATAATTGCATATTTCCGGTGTTGGAAGCACGCATTGCAACACTGAGCAGTTCGTTTATCAATTCCTCTGAAACAGGTCTGTCGCTGTATTTACGGATGCTTCTCCGTTCTTTCATAGTGGAAATCATAGAATAACATTATTATATTTCACGAGCAAAATTAGTGATAAATTTGCTCAATTCAAATATTTGTATTAATTTCGCGGCGGTTTTCTACCCGTGTGATGGGAAAATTAGAGAGCTAATTTTGAGTAACACATTAAATTATTGTAAGATGAAAACATTTAAACTAGAAGGTAAGACTAGAGAAATCGCTGCTAGACCAGCAGATCAGAAAAGAGCATTGAAAGCTACACGTAAACAGGACGAAATCCCTGCAGTACTTTACGGTGGTGAAAACACAGTACACTTCACTGTTACTAACTCTGCAGTTCGTAACTTGGTTTACACTCCAGATATCTACGCTGTAGAATTGACTATTGATGGCAAGACTACAATGGCTGTAATGAAAGATATCCAGTTCCACCCAGTAACTGACGCTATCCTTCACATCGACTTCCTTGAAGTTTCTGACAAGAAAGCTATCGTAATGGAAGTTCCTGTTGTTTTGGAAGGTCACGCTGAAGGTGTTAAAGCCGGTGGTAAGTTGACATTGCAGATGAGAAAATTGAAAGTTAAAGCTATCTATTCTGAAATTCCTGAAAGATTGGTTGTCAATGTTGATCACCTTGGTTTGGGTAAAACAATTCAGGTTGGTGCATTGAACTTCGAAGGCCTTGAATTGATGAATGCTAAGAACGCTGTAGTTTGCGCAGTTCAGTTGACTCGTGCTGCTCGTGGTGCTCAGGCTAAATCAGGTAAATAATACGATAAGTAAATAAGTCTGTAGGTTTGTGAGTTGAGATTTATAACTCTTCAAATATTCTTGCAGATTTGACTAAAACTATAAAAAGGGCTTGTTCGAAAGAATGAGCCCTTTGTTTTTTACGAATAAATATGAAATATCTTATAACCGGACTAGGTAACATAGGCTCGGAATATGTTGGAACACGCCATAACATAGGTTTCCGGGTTGTAAACAAACTTGTGGACGAAGCCGGAGCTTCGTTCTCCGAAGAGCGTTATGGAGCTGTGGCTCGTTTCAGAGTGAAGAATTGCGAGCTTGTTGTTCTTAAACCAAACACATTCATGAATCTTAGCGGCAATGCTGTCCGCTATTGGCTTCAGAAGGAAAACATCCCTGTTGAGAATCTTCTTGTTGTTGTTGACGACCTGGCTTTGCCTTTCGGAACATTGCGCCTGAAACCTAAAGGAAGTGATGCCGGACACAATGGTCTGAAGAATATAGCACAGATGCTGGGCACTCAGAATTATGCACGTCTGCGTTTCGGCATTGGCTCTGATTTTGCACGTGGCGGACAGATTGATTATGTTTTGGGAAAATTCCCTGCCGAAGAACTTCAGCAAATGCCCGAGGTTGTATCAAAGGCTATAGAGATTGTGAAAAGTTTCTGCCTTGCAGGTATTCAATTGACAATGAATCAATATAACAATAAATGAACGAAGTACGTATAGATAAATGGATGTGGGCAACACGTATCTTCAAGACTCGTACGATTGCTGCCGAGGCTTGCAAAAAAGGACGTGTTATGATTGGTGGCGTAACCGTAAAGCCTTCCCGAATGATTAAGGTGGGAGATATTGTGCAGGTCCGTAAGCCTCCAATTACATTCTCCTTCAAAGTTCTTGCACTTACCGAACGTAGGATGGGAGCAAAGCTCGTTCCGGAATATATGGAGAATGTTACTACTCCGGACCAGTACGAATTGCTGGAAATGAACAGAATATCCGGATTCGTAAACAGAGCTAAGGGACTTGGCAGACCAACCAAGAAAGACCGTCGTGATTTGGAACAGTTCACCGGTTCGGATTTCTATGATGCTCCGGACGACGATTTTGACTTTGACTTCGATTTTGATTCTGATGAGGATTGATTGCAAACTTCAATTTTAATTGTATATTTGCATCGCTATGATGAACACTGGGATTGAAGAGTGTTGCAGAATCCATGACTCTGCAACGTGCAAAAGCAGCAAATCCTAAAAAATTTAGATCAGACAAACTAATTTAATATGAAAAACATTAGAATTTTCCCTAAGGATTGGCTTCAAATCCATCCTTATACTCAGAGTACGCCGGTCGATTCATATTATACGCGTATTGCAAATCGTATATACGATATATTGGAAGCTACTGAGATGGTTAACTCTTTCGAGAAAGACGAACCTGTACAGATTGCAATCCGTTTGGCTGGATATTTCGAGGACGTTATTTCACAAACAAATATATGGCGCACTTTCATCCTTGGATATAAGGAGAAATTCGGTCAGTATTTGCCTTTCTATACAACTGACGATCATTATTATGACGACGAAGTTAACTTTGAGGATATAAGACTGATTCTTTGGCATTTCACACAGCAATATCACGGATGGAAGCATGGCACTTTTGTCAATCCGGACAATCCTGCCAACGAGGCTGCTTCAAGACTTATATACGAGCTTTTCTGCGAACATTGGACAACTGCTCCTGAAAACGAAAAAATGCAGAAGCTTTTCTCTGTCGAAACAAGATATACTCCGGAGAAATATAAAGAACTTCTTCACTGGTTCCATTATTCCTCTTATCTGTTTTGCGACACCAACGAGGAACTGACTGACACTGTCAAGGACTATCTGAAGCAGAATCCAAACGGTCATGGTGATATTATGATAATTCATGATTCCCTTGCTCACGTTGCCAGACATCATTTCCTTGCATATACTTCTCCGTATTGGCTGTCAAAACTGATTCCGGCAGAGCATCCTGATTATGAATATTTCAAACAGGAAGGCGAGAAGGCTCAGAACTTCGTTGACCCTAAAGTTCTTGAGATGAGAGAGGAAATGCAGGAACAATATAAGAAGTTCAAGAAAGAAGCAAAAAGAAAACTTCTCCTTTATATGACTTCAAAAGAGGAATTCCGTGAATTCCTTAACAAGACATTGGATCTTGAGCTTGAAGACATCGCCGGTGAAATTCCTGAACAATTTGCAGTTTATGCAACTCCTGAGGAAGGTATCAAGGTGTTGAGCTACGGAGTCCAGTTCGTAAAAGAAAAGAGAAATCCTTTCTATAATGCAGAAATGGCAAAACAGCAGGCTCTAAGCTTCTTCATTGTTAAACATTGCAGTCTAGGATTGTTGAAGGAGATGATGAACAAAGGTTTGCTTCCTGATGCCCAGACTAAGAGCCTTTCAAGTCCTGAACGTGGAAAGGCTATCATTCAGGATAACTGGCAGTTCCTTTGCCAGTATTTCCACAAGGAAGACCCTACATTGTGATACGATAGTTGACAAGGCTTCAGATACAAGTTGACGAGTATTCAACACTGAGTGGACGAATTGGAAATTAAAATCTCCGTGTTCTCCGTGTCTCTGTGTTGAAAAAATTATTTCTCAACTTATATCTGAAGCCTTTTAAGTTTTTAATCATAATTCTCTCTCAGCACCCTCAGTCTCATCCATCCAAATTCAACATGCAGGTGCCGCCTTCTCCTATGTCTTCGGAACATACGTCTTGTCACGTCCCGGATAAACCACAGCAGTTTTGGCAACTTCGCTATCACTGCTTTTGAAATTGAACAGAAATTTGAGAAAGGCAATAATGAATTCAAGGATCTTTTTAAATTTAGTCATATATGTGAGTTTTTGAGTTTTTGAGTTTTTGAGTTTACCCCCAATCCGCAATCAGCTCCACAATAGCCCTGATCGTACCGGCGCACGAGACAACCGACTTCCTGTATAGCTCGCGGTTATCCCCGTTTAGTTCCGTAATATACATACTGTAAGCAATCTCCTTGGCATAAGCCTCCGGCTTGTCGCTCATCTGCCATGCCGAACGGTATTTGTTGCGTATGAGGCGTGCGAAGTCCATAAACGAATTTTCCGTTTTCATATATAGCCGGAACTTCATCGAGTCCGGAGAATTTCCCGCCTGGAATTTCTTTCCCTGCCAGAACTCGTTTGAACAACCATAAGCCATCAGGCCGAAAAAATTCTTTGCTTCCTTTGCAAGCCTGCTTTCGCCCCAGCCGCTTTCCAGGGCTGCCTGCGCAAGAATCACAATCGGGTTCATAGCAAAAGCCGCCCCTGCAGCAATGGCATGGGGCAGGTTCTGCTTGACGAAGCGGATTTGAGTAGCCGTCATGGTTATTCAAGATGAGGTTTGTCGCATTCTTTGACTATTTCCACCATTCTCTCCATGGACATATCCGATGTGGCTTTCTTCAGCTCACTACCCGGAGTGAACACATATCTCGGCTTGCGGATAAGAGCGGTTGTGAATTCCTCTTCCGTAGCCACCCCCTGGCTTCCCAGCGAAACACGCAGTCTGCCCAAAGCTCCGAGCGACACCGATTCACCTCTGAGCAATGCTTCCGTAGCAACGCTGACCATACCTCTGATCACAAGTTCCACATCACCGAACGAAGCCGTTGACTGTGCCGCAATTTGCTTGCAAAGCATTTCAAAAGTCAATTCCCCGGAAGTTCTTGCCTGTGCATACACCAGTTTTTCGTCAGCTCCGGCATCCTTACTCATGTTCTTTCTTTTTACCAAACGATACTTGATAGACATAGATGTAAATTTAAAGGTTAGTGATTGTTGTTGTTTTGCAGGAGAAGTTTTTTAAGTTTTTAAGTTGACAAGTTAACAAGTTGACAAGGCTACAGGAAAAAATATTTTTCTACTTGACTCCTTGACTCCTTGACTTCTTGACTCCTCATACAAAACATTGATTAATTTTCTTTGTCACAAAGGTAATATCCGTGAAAATAAGGAGTAGCATCTATGGCATTTTATGGTTGGTTGATGGGGGATAAGGAAATAAATAGTTGGAAGTTGACAAGTTTACGAGGCTCCTGTGCAAATGCAAGGATTGTATTCGGGGGAAATGTGATTTCTGCATCCAAATATAAAGGGGAAAATGTGAAAAATAAATGGTGATTCATCCGGAAAATGTGAAATTATTTGTGTTTTGTGGTGTTGATTATGTGAAAATAAATATATTTGCAATTGAAACAAAAGAAATTGATTATGGAAAAATTGCTTAAGAGAAAGGTTGATGCTTATTTAATAGCATGGAAGAATAATCCAGATAGAAAACCTCTTATAGTAAAAGGGGCTCGTCAGATTGGAAAGACTCGCTCTATCGAGTGGTTTGCATATCAGAACTATAAGAATGTTATCCAAATTAATTTCGTAGAACAAACAAAGTATAAGAATATCTTTGAAGATGGATTTGAAGTTGATACGATCCTTAAAAACATCTCATTGCTTAATCCTGAACTGAAGTTTATACCTGGAGAAACGATTTTCTTCTTTGATGAACTGCAAGCCTGTCCTAATTGTGCCACTTCATTGAAGTTCTTTAAGCTCGACGGACGGTTTGATGTTATCTGTTCCGGTTCATTGATGGGGCTCAATTACAAAGAGATAGAATCCAATAGTGTTGGCTATAAGGAAGATTATGAAATGCATTCCATGGATTTCGAGGAGTTCCTTTGGGCTAAGGGATACACAGACGATTTTATAGAGGAACTATACCGGCATATGTTGGAGGCCAGTCCTCTTGCAACTTTGCAGACCGATGTACTATTCAGTTTATTCCGTGATTATGCTATTATTGGAGGTATGCCTGAGGTGGTGAATACATATATCAAGAATAAAAACTTCAGTGGAACATTCGGCATACAGAAACAGTTGCTGAAAGACTATGAGGAGGATATCACCAAATATGTAGATGGTTTAGATAAAGCAAAGGTTAAAGCAGTTTACAACCACATCTCTACATTCCTGGCAAAAGAAAACAAGCGTTTCCAGATAACTAAGATTGGAAAAAATGCACGTAACAGAGATTATATCGGTTGTGTGGAATGGTTGGCTGATGCCGGAGTTATCAATATTTGTTATTGTTTGAATCAACTGGAACTTCCCATTAAGGGCAATTATGATCCTAAACTATATAAGATTTATTACAAAGATACAGGACTTTTGATTGCATCACTCGATGAAGAAGCGCAAGAGGATTTGAGAGTAAATAAAAATCTGGGTACATATAAAGGAGCTATATACGAGAACATAGTAGGGGATATGCTGGTAAAGCAGGGATATAATCTCTACTATTATAGTAGCGACAAGCCTTCTCTTGAAATGGATTTCTTTGTGCGCGATGCTGATTCCCTTATTCCTGTGGAAGTAAAAGCCAATGATGGCGCAACAGCATCGTTGAACAAGCTGCTAAGTGATGATAAATATCTGGATGTTAAATACGGCATCAAGTTAGGATATAAGAATATCGGTTTCAACGGTAAGTTCTATACTTTTCCTTATTTCTTGACTTTTTTATTGAAGAGGTTTGTGTCGGAGAGGAAGTTTCAAAACTAATTTAAACACAGAGACACAGAGCACACAGAGGATTTTATTTATTTAAGTTGACAAGAGTTTTAAAGGAGTCGAGTAGAGCAAAATTAAGGCTGAAAGCCTTTCTATAGGTGGGTGTTGCAAAACTAATTTAAACACAGAGAACACAGAGAATTTTATTTATACTCAATATATTACCTCTGTGACTTTGTGCCTCTGTGTTTGATTTGCATGTTTTGCAACACCTACAGGAACAGCCATGACCGTTTCCTGATAGTTGACGATAAGGAAGTGTACCATATCGGAGCTTCGCTGAAAGACCTGGGCAAGAAAATGTTTGCATTTTCTAAGCTGCAGATAGATTCCGGACTTATAATTGACAAACTGTAGGAGTTATCAGTGTCGCTCTTTCAGAGCTCTTTTCTTATATCCCCCTTGGACCTAGGGCTTACACCCTAGGCTAAATAGGTGTCGCCACTTCGTGGCTTATTGTATGCTACATATCATATAGAGGGATTACAACTCACTGCCTTATTATACTGAGCCAATGCAGCTTTTTGCTGATACCAGGTTTGGATCAGGCTGCTGTATGACTGAATCCATGAGAGCTGTGCCGAGAGGACATCAAGGATAGGAAGTTTTCCTTCGTTGTAACTGAAGGTGTTCAGTTCGAGGTTCTCTTCAGCAATCTGGCAGGCTTCCTTTGCCAGGGTAATCTGCTTGGTGTTTTCGCTCAGGCTTGTCCATGCATTTGCTACTTCCTGTGAGATTCTGTCCCTTGTCTGGTCGAGAGCATATTCCTTGCTTCGGAGAATTGCTCTTTGTGAGTTCACTTCCTTTGAACGAGCACCCCAGTGGAAAATAGGAATCTTGAGGGTTGCCATAAGGGTTGGAGTCCATATTTGCTCGGAACCTTTGACGTTGAGCATAGGAGTTCCCCATGAGCCCTGGAAACCTATGGAGAGCGAAGGATTGTATTTTGATTTTGCAATGTTTACCATTCTTTTCTGATATTCAATCTCGAGCTGTGAAATGCTGTAGTCCGGACGGTTGGACAGTATGTTTTCAGCATCGTCCTTAACCGAAGGGAGACTGATCACCTGGGTTATTGAGTCGGCAAGATTAATCGGCTCCATTGGAGATTTTCCCATAAGAATATTCATGTTTTGCAGGGCAATCTGATATTCCTTGTAGGCATTGCTTTTGTTGAGCTCAGCCTCTTTCAGACGGGAACGCACCTGGAGAAGGTCTGTTTTGCTTATCTGTCCGTCGTTGAATCTCATCTCAAGCACTTTTTCCAGCTCTTTGACGATGTCAACAAATTGGCACATGACGTCGTACATTCCTTTGCGAGCAGCGGCAGACCAGTAGTTCATGTCTGCGGAATATATGATGTTATCCACTGTCAGCTCTTCTGATTTGCCTGCAATCTCGCTCTGTATCTGTGCAGCCTTGTAGTTGTTGTAGATTTTGCCACCCATATAAATCGGTTGGCTCACTGTGGCTCCGAGGTTGTAGGTGTTATGGTCCATTTCGATGCCGGTGCTGCCGAGGGCAAGGTCGTATTTGTTTATCCTGTACTGATAGTTTCCTGAGAAATCAATTGCAGGGAAGAAGGCTGTCTTAGCCGTGCGCATAGCTTCCTGCATTGCAACACGCTGTTCGGAACTCTGCTTTATCTGGCGGCTATAGTCCAGAACTTTTTCCTTATATGAGTCCAGAGTTACGGGAGCTTCCTGCGCAAAGGCAGAAAGACTTCCCAGTATCATACATCCGGCAATTATATTGAGTTTCATATTTATGAGATTTTAATTTTAAAGAATATACAATAAGCTACTGGCAATACGAATATTGTCAATATTGTGGATATGAGCAGTCCGCCCATTATGGTAGCAGCCATTCCGGCAAACATTGCGTCTCCAAGCAAAGGAAGCATACCTAGGATGGTTGTTCCTGAAGCCATCGTAACAGGGACGATTCTTGTTTTGGTAGCTTCAATCACAGCCTTGAGAGGTTCCATACCTCCTGATTGCAGTAGGCCAATCTCATCGACAAGGACTATGGCATTCTTTATATTCATACCTATAAGTCCGAGGAGACCGAGCATGGCAAAGAAATCGAGAGACTTCCCGAACACTATCAGACCGAATACGACGCCTATGAATATCAGAGGTAACATCAGCATGATAAGAACAGGTTTGCGATAGTGCTGAGGGAAAAGCAACAGCAAGGTTACATAAATCAGACCGAACATCAGAGGTATGTTTGCTGCTATGGCATTGTTTCCCTTGTCCTGCTCCAGCTGTTCGCCGAAATACTGTAGTTTGTATCCTTCGGGAACTTTCACATTTTCCTGGATTTCTTTCCACAGATGTGAGAAGGCTTCCATTGTGTTTGCTCCGCGTTTGGGTTCGCATTGCATCATCATCGCACGCTGTCTGTTGTGACGCTTCACAACATTGAAGTCATATTCAAGAGGGAAATTGTCTATTACCTGCTCAACTTTTACGCTCTTTCCCTTTGCGCTATATACCGGGAGAGTTTTCACGTCGTTAAGGTTCATTGAATCCAGTTCTGCATCTTTCATCAGAATTGGCATGAACAAATCACCTTCACGATATTCTCCAAGAGGTATTCCGTTGGTTGCGGAGCGAAGCGAATAGGCTACCTGCTGGCGTGTGATACCCAGTCTCAGACCTTTTTCCTGAGAGAAGTTTGGCTTCCATACCGGGACTTTGTTTCCCCAGCTGTCGCGCACTTCCATCACCATGTCGTATTTGCGGGCAATCTCTTTTGCCTGTTCGGTGAGTGAGACAAGAGTGTCGATGTTGTCGCCGATGAAACCTATTTCAATTGCTGCATCAGGGACAGGTGACAAGGCAAATAGAGACGAACGGGTGAGGATATCCGGATAATTCCCGACCATATAGTCGTAGAACTTTGATTCCTCTGCCGGAGCATCTTCAGCTTCTTTAGTCTCAATCAGGATATTGGCGAAATTCGGTTTCGGTCCCATTGACGAACTTGCCAGATAATATCTGACTGGAGAACCGCCCATAGTAACTGAATAAGACTTTATGTTTTCGTTGTTCTTCAGATATTCCTCGATTTTCAGAACATTTTTCTCAACCTCTCTGATGCTGTATCCTTCAGGGAATATCAGGTCGGCACGGAAATATGGCTTGTTCATTATCGGGAAGAAGCTCTGAGGCATCAGTGCCATTACTACGAACGATATAACCAGAGTTGTTATGACCGTTGTAAGTGTGACAAATCTACGTTTGATAAGCTTCTGTATGAACAACTCAAACTTATGATAAAGCTTGGTGTCGTAAGGATTCTTTGTTTCACCAGGAACAGCCTCTTTCAGTATGAAATTACCGAAAGTCGTAGTCTGGGTGAGGGCAAGAATCCAGCTAAGCCCGAGTGACACTGCAAGAACAATAAACAACGGCTTTACGATTTCAGCCACCGAAGCAGGAGCCATATACATCGGAAGGAACGAACATACGGCAATAAACGTAGCTCCAAGCAAAGCCCATTGAGGTTTTGTTGCCCCGTCGATCAGCGCCTGATAACGGCTCATACCTCGCTTTATTCCTATTTGAGCGTTATCGGTTACAACAATAGCATTGTCCACAAGCATACCCATTGCTATGATGAAGGCAGCGAGTGAGGTTCTGTTAAGTCCTACGCCCATGACAAGCATTATGAGCAATGTTCCGCCAACGGAGAAGAGCAGGGAGCTGCCGACAAGCATTCCGGCACGTGTTCCCATCACCATGAATATAATGACGATAACGATAAGCAGGGATTCGATAAGGTTTATGATGAATCCGTTGTTCGCATCGTGAGCAATTCTGTTTTCAGGATAGATAGACTCCAGTTCCATGCCGATAGGGAAAAGAGATTTCATTTCTCCCAACCTTTCTTCAACTGCATTACCTACAGCTACGACATCATCTTTTGCTCCGGTGGCAACACCTATACCTATGGCACGCATACCGTTCACACGCATAAGGTTGTTAGGAGGATTAAGGTAGCCGCGTTCAATTTCGGCAATGTCGCCAAGGCGGACTTCATTACCGTTTTTAGTGACTATAAGCTGGTTGCGAATGTCGTCGATACTGTTGTATGTACCTTCGGTGCGGACTCTTAGCTGATATGCTCCGGTTGTTATTTCGCCGGTGTTGACAAGCAGATTCTGTGTCTGGAGTGTCTGCTGAATCATATTAGGGTCAATACCGAGATTGGCAAGTTTTGGAACGGAAATGGAAACATTCACCACTTCAGTCTGTTCGCCATAAAGGAACACCTTCTGCACTCCGTCGATAGGAGTAAGTTCTGTCTTTATCTTCTGAGCCCAGTCTCTCATCTCTCTGAAAGAGAAACCGTCATCGGCAGTGAGAGCATAGTAGATACCGAACACGTCACCGAAATCATCACTTACGCTGATTGACGAAGCTCCTGAAGGAAGCTTTGGCTGGATGTTGCTGACTTTTCTTCGCAACTCATCCCATTTTACAGGCATATTTTCCGGAGGGATAGTAGGGTCAAGTTCGATAGTAATCTTTGACATACCGAAATATGATTCGGATTTAATCTGGAAAACGTCAGACATTGACTGGATTTCCCTTTCGATAGGCTCGGTTACCAGTTTCTCTACTTCCAGAGGGTCAGCTCCCGGATATTGTGTCATCAGCACAGCCTGTTTGATAACGAAAGGGGAGTCTTCCTTCTTAGGCAGCTTAAAGAAGGCAAGGACACCGCCTATAAGCATTATGGCAAGGAAGAAGTATATGACCTTTTTGTTCTCAAGAGAATATTTAGGTATATTCATTTCTTTATGATTTTAGTCTGTTAGTAATTTAACCTGCTGTTCGTCCACCAGTCTTGTAGCACCGGCAACAACAACTTTCTCTCCGGCTTTTACGCCTTCGGCAACGATTACGTTGTCTCTGGATACAAGTCCGCCATCTTTGATTTTACGTTTCTCAACCTTCTGAGTTCCCTGGTTGTAGATGAATACAAACTTGTCATTGCTCTTTGTATCTGCCACGACTGCCGACAATGGAACAAGCACAGTGTTGCTGTCGAAAGTTCCTTCCTTGATATTCAGGATAACGCGGCAGGAGAAACCTACGGCAACCTTATATTTCTCAAGGTCGAAATCTTTATCGTCAATTGTCAGATAAACAGGAAGACCGGAACCATCAGGCGAAGCCTCTACAAAATCCTTTACGCTAGCCTTGAATTTCTTCCCCTTGTAGTTGTCGAACTCCACAAACAGTTCGTGAGGGGTAGAGAAATAGACCATATTGGTCTCAGGCATGGTGAATTGAACAAGTAATTTGTTCGGATTGATAAGGCAAACGATTCCCTGACCTGCCTGAACCTTCTGATAATTCTCTACATACTTTTTCTGTATGAAGCCTTCAAAAGGAGCTTTAAGCTTTGTCTGTTCCAGCATATTTCCGGCATAGTTGAATGCTGCTTCGGCATTGGAGAATGCTGCTTCGGTTGACTCATATTCCTGTTTTGATATTGCCTGTTTTGCAAGAAGTCGTTTTGCTCTTTCCAACTGAGCCTTGGCTGTCTGGAAAGAAGATTTCTTTGCTTCATATTCCCATTTGAAATCCTGAGGGTCTATTTCGGCGATTACCTGTCCTGCTTTTACTTTTTCTCCTTCATCAACATTGAGAGAAACAAGCGGGCCGGACATCTTGAATGCCAAGTCGCTGAACTGGTCTGACGAAACGACTCCACTGAATGATTTTTCCACTATTCCAAGAGAAACGGCTTCGGTAACTTTAACCGGTCTTGGATTGTGGTCTTTTACCTGAGGCTGGCTGCATGACACCAGACTGCCGGCAACGAGAACGCAAATCAATTTTCCTTGTTTCAAGAACTGAGGTAAGATTTCTTTTTTCATTTTATTATTGAAATTATAGTTATAAATTCTAGTCTCTATTTCTTTTTTGATGCAAATAAAGGAGATTTAGAACAATAAGTAGCTAGATATTTTTCCATATAAGTGTTCTCTTTTTCCTTTGTATTTCTAAAAAGGAAATAAGGGATAATAATGAGGATATTTGTAACACCATGTTTTGGCTTTTTATTCGTTATTTCGCAACAAGAAAAAGAAAAACTGATATGAAAGAGGAAATAATGACAAAAGTGCTTTCTTTTATGGACAACAGGCTTGCCATAATTGAGGATTTGAAAAGCTTGAATTCGGAAGATGTTGTAAAGCTCGAGTCGCACGTGACTGTTCTTTGCCTTCGTGGAAAAGCTTCATTATATATAAATGGTGAGGCCCATGAGATTAAAGCAAACGATTTGCTTATTTGCCATCCCAATATAATATTGGAGAAAAGTATGGTGAGTTTTGATTTCTTTTGCCGGTGCATTATTATGTCTCCTGAGTATATACGTCAGTTGGCAATGTTGTCAAACGATTCGTGGGAAGTGAAGAAATTTCTGGAAAATACTCCGGTCTTGTCGCTGTCTGAAGAAGAGGTTGGCTTGCTATGTCATTATTACGACCTTCTTTATTCGAAACTGATAGGGAAGAAACGCACGCACCAGCGCGAGCTGATAGATTCGTTGTTTCAGGCTTTCCTGTATGAGTTTACTGATATACTGGAACGCTTCATAAGTGTTTCAGCTCCTACTTACACAACATCTGAAACTATTTTCCGTGATTTCATAGATTTGCTTACGGCTACTTATCCCAAAGAAAGACGTGTGTCGTTCTATGCCGACAAGCTGAATATAACACCGAAATATTTATCAGTGATATGCAAGAAAGTGGCAGGTCAGACGGCTTCTGACCTGATAGATAAATATGTTATGAATGATATCCAATATTTACTGAAGAAACAGAATATAAGTATAAAGGAAATAGTGAACGAACAGAATTTTCCCAATATCTCATTTTTCGGAAAATTTGTGAAGAAACATCTCGGTGTGTCTCCAAAGATGTATAGGGAACAGTTGGCTGATATGAAATTATCAGTGGTTGATGGTGTTGCTTCAGAAAGAATCGATGCCGAAAGAGAAAGGCAACAGTGAAGAAACTGATTTCAGTATTTTTGTTTCTTCTTTTCCGCACAGGAGAATTCTTATTTTCTGTTTGAAGCGTTGTTCTGTCTCCAGCAAAACTTGGCAGCATGAACCGCAAGGAGAAATAGTATCAGTTATCGTATCATTATATACTGCAGCTATGGCAATGGCAATGACTGCTTTGTCCGGATATTGCGCACCGGCAGAAAAAAGAGCTACTCTTTCCGCACATAGTCCGGAAGGATATGCTATGTTTTCCTGATTGTTTCCGCATACAATTGTACCGTCTGATAACAATAGGGCAGCTCCTACGTGGAATTTGGAATAAGGAGCGTATGCTTTCATTGCAGCATTAACAGCAAAGTCGAACAGTTGTTTGTCTGATTTGCTCAATTCGTTGTTATGGAGCTGTTCATATTGGATTTGAATGGTATTTGATTTCATGTCTATAATAAATAAGCTTAATTTCAAGATAACAAGTTGACAAGAAGACAAGTTGACAAGATTTTTAGATAATAGATTGTAAAGTTACAGGTGTTTTGCCCTTGTTTACTTATCTCTGAAACCTTGTTGACTTTTAAGTTGAGCAACTTGCGAAACTAGAATAAATAAAAAAGAGTTTTTGAGATGCATGGTTACATATACAACTCATACAATCTCAAAAACTCCTAAAAATATATTATGGGCTTAAATTCCTAGAGAAGCCTTGATTGCTTCAATCTTTTCGACTGCAGCTTTTTCAGCAGCTTCAAGTTCGTCAACGCTGTTTACTTTAGAGTGAACTTCGCAATAGAACTTGATTTTAGGTTCAGTTCCTGAAGGACGGATTGAAACTTTTGTGTTGTCTTCAGTGAAATACTGGATAACATTTGAAGTAGTAGGCATATCCAATGAAATAACTTCATCTTCAACATAATCCTTACCTTTCAATGTTGCAAAGTCATACATATATGTAACCTTTGAACCAGCAATTTCAGTAAGAGGATTTTCACGGAAATGTTTCATCATAGCTTCGATTTCTTCAGCACCGCTCTTACCTTTCTTAACTACAGAAATACCTTTTTCTTTTGAGAAGCCATATTCAACATAAATCTTCTGTAAAAGCTGATACATTGTGATGCCCTGGTCTTTAGCCCAAGCAGCGATTTCTGCAAGGATAGCACAAGCAGAAACTGCATCCTTGTCACGAACAAAGTCTTCGCACAAGAAACCGTAGCTTTCTTCGCCACCGCCGATATAGTTCTTCTTGCCTTCGTTCTGTTTCATCACGTTAGCAATCCATTTGAAGCCAGTGTAAACGTCATACATTTCAACACCGTTTTGTTCAGCGATAGTGCGGATGGTTTCAGTAGTAACGATAGTTTTTACGATATATTCTTTACCCTGAACCTTGCCAAGTTCTTTCCAGCGAGTAATCAAATAATAAACGAACATCAAAGCAGTCTGGTTACCGTTCAAAAGAACCCATTCGCCTTCGTTGTTCTTAACAGCTGCACCAACGCGGTCTGCATCAGGGTCTGAAGCAAGAACCAATTCAGCGTCAGTTTCTTTTGCTTTCTCAACAGCCATAGCCAAAGCTGCAGGTTCCTCTGGGTTTGGAGAAACTACAGTTGGGAAGTCGCCGCTTACAACGTCCTGTTCAGGAACATGGATAATATTAGTGAAGCCATATGCTGCCAAAGCCTGAGGAACAAGTTTCACACCTGTACCATGGATAGGAGTGTAGACAATCTTCATGTCTTTGTGACGTGAGATAGCTTCAGGAGACAAAGAAATTGTCTTCAAATCGTTGACATACATATTGTCGATTTCCTCACCGATAACTTCGATAAGCTCTTTGTTGCCTTTGAATTTGATATCGCTTGCGTTACGGATTTTGTTTACTTCAGCAATAGTGTTCTTGTCGTGAGGAGCAATCATCTGAGCACCGTCGTTCCAGTATGCCTTATATCCGTTGTATTCTTTAGGATTGTGAGATGCAGTAAGGATAATACCGCTCTGGCATCCAAGTTTACGGATAGCATATGACATTTCAGGAGTAGGACGAAGGCTTTCGAAAATATAAACCTTGATTCCGTTTGCAGAGAAAATATCTGCAGAAATTTCAGCAAATTTACGGCTGTTGTTGCGGCAATCGTGACCGATAACAACTTTTATTTCGTCTAATTCAGAAAATTCCTGTTTCAAATAGTTTGAAAGACCTTGTGTTGCAGCACCAACAGTATAGATATTCATACGGTTAGAACCAACACCCATAATACCTCGCAAACCACCTGTGCCGAATTCCAAGTCCTTATAGAAGCATTCTATAAGTTCAGTTGGGTCTTCATTGTCCAACAGAGCTTGAACTTGTGCACGAGTTTCTGCGTCATAACTTTCTGTAAGCCATCCTTGTGCCTTACTTCTTACCATTTCTAAAAGTTCGTTGTTTTCCATGTCTATATTATATTGTGTTTTATTGTTGTTCAAAATTTTGAATGCAATAACAAATTTACGAAAAAATATTAATAACAAAAGCTTTATCTGTTTTTTTTGACTTTAGTAAGTGTCTCAGAGCTATAGTTGAATGTATATTCATATATGGACTCATTGTCGCAGGCGTCTTTGACATATAATTTTAAAATATGTTTTCCCGGTTTAAGACGTTCATTGTCGTAAGTGTAAGTTATGACGGACTTGTTGTTCATTTTGAATAATGCGTATTCTCCGTCTATTTCTCCTCTGTATGTTTTTACACCGCTGAGATCGTCCGTAAGGCGGAAAACTATTTTCTTTTTCTTGTTCCAAGTTTCCTTGCCGACAGGAATAATTGAAGGTTTCTTAGTGTCTTTCCTTACTGTGTATGCTCCCAGTTCCCTTATTTCTCCGTTTACCCAACCGTTCTTATATGTTCCGCCAATCCATCTTGGCTTGCCTTTGCTCCATTGTACTATTCCGTATTGCTTTTTGTTTTTCAGAGTGTCAGCATCGGAATTTATTTTCAGAGACAACATTGCCTTTTTGTGTAGTGCGACAGGCTCGTCGTTCAGATAATGGGTTGGAGCCATCAGAGTTGTATCATTGCGGACAGAGTATTTTATGTAAACACTCTGGTATAAGTTTCCTTTAGGAATATGCATTCGCACACCTTTTGCTCCGAAACGGTTGTCCTTGCTCCATATAAATAATTCTCTTCCTTCTGTTTCTGCCGTCGGAATATCTTGTTTTTTCCCTTTTACCGGAATCTTCAGAGTAGTAGTATTTCCAAAATAATCTTTCAGTGTATATACGAAGTTATATGTCTTTTCTTCATTAATATTTACTATACCTCTGTTTCTTGCCGATAAGAATCTCAACTTGTTTCCTGGGTCAACAAAACTTTTAATATAGAAAGAATTGTTGTTCTTCCAGTCAGCATAATCAATCAGGCTGTTCAGATATCTTGTCTCGCTGAATGCAAAACGGTCAATCTCGCTGTTGAAAATTTCTTCTCCGTCCACAGAAAGAGAAATGGAGCTAACTCCATATATATTTGGTGTTCCATCCATTTTGTCGTAGCATTTTATGGCAAAACCAATTTCACCCCATGCTTCAACAGCTTCAGCCTTTTGTTTCTTTGACTTTGCGTCGTTTATGATTTTAATATTCTGCTTCTTGGACGAACTGTTTACAATTCCACCTCCTTCGATGGGATAAACTTTGACACCTCTTATCTCCGGAGCAGTTTTGTCTTTTATTTCATTGCTGAAATATGGAATTGGATCCATAATGTCTTCACTTTTTGTATCTCTAACTTCAAAGTGCAGGTGAGGGCCTCCGGAACTTCCTGTATTGCCTGAATAAGCAACTATTTCACCCTTCTTTACAGGAAACATATCTGATTTTGGAAAAAGATTTACAGAGAAGGATTCCTGGGCATATTGTTGTTCCTTGATATATTTCTCCACTTTGGCAGGAAACTTTTTCAGATGTCCATAGACCGTTGTAGTTCCATCCGGATGGTCGATATACAGACAATTCCCATATCCGCTTGGGCTTACTGAAATCCTTGAAACATATCCGTCCTGAACAGCTTTAATGGGTTTACCTTCAGTTCCCTGAGTCTTGAAGTCTATCCCTGAGTGGAAATGGTTGGCACGCAATTCTCCGAAATTGCCACTCAGCAGAGCCGGAAAATCAAACGGGTTGGGTAATTGCTTTTTTGTCTGTGCAGTAGCATCTGCTCCAACACTTGCCGAAAATAATATTGAAATTGCTAATATTTGTTTTAGTTTCATTATAATCTTAGTTTGTGATAACAAAGGTAATGTTTTAGATTTCATAAGTCAAATGATTTTTCTTGGCCATGAACTTATTAATTGACACTATGAAATGTTTGACATTTTTTCGGAAACATTTGACATTTCGTTTAAAACAACGGATATTTCAGAAGAAACATTATTATGTATTTACAAGAATTTCGCATTAACCGGTTATGGAATAATTACGAAATCAGCCATGACAGGAAGATGGTCGCTGAATCCACCTTCATATTTATATCCATAATAAGTTCTGAAAGGTCTTTCTCCTTTCCATGTTCTGTCTGCTTTTAACAGGAATGATGGAGAATGGATTTTGTTGCTTCCTTCAATAAACTTTATCCGGCTTTTACCATATATAATATTAGTGTTTACAATTATATGGTCAATCTGGCTCCAGTTTCCCTGATATTTGTGCGTTCCTGCGGCATCAGAGAAAAGATTGTATAAGCTGTTACCTCCGATATTGTTATCCAAAACTTTTTCCGGCATATCTTTTGCCTTCAGGCCTTCTGTAAGAGTACGGCTTTGAGGTGTGTCGTTGAAGTCGCCCATTATAATAATGTTAGACTCCTTATTGTTATTCATAATTGAATCCGCTTTTTCTTTTATCAGGGATGCTGCATTAAGCCTTGCGTCTTCCGTCTCTTTCTCTCCTCCATATTTCGAAGGAAAATGAACTGTGAAAATATCCATTGAAACTGAATGTAAAGTTTGTGCATTCAGGTAGAGAATCTGCCTCGTTGGTCTTTGTCTTTTTCCCGTGAATACATCAATATTCTCCTGATTCAGGACTCTTATAATATCTCTTCTGTACAGGATAGCAACATTTATTCCTCTAACATCGTTTCCGTCTGTTATCCTGTATTCATACATGAAATTCTTCAATGATGTTTTTTCTGTAAGGTCTTTAAGTATGCTTTCGTTCTCAACTTCACACAGCCCGATTATAGCCGGGGGATTCCAGTCGGAAGCCGACAAAATAACTTTGGCAACTTGCTGAAGCTTGTGGTTATATCTTTTATTGGTCCAATGTCTGATTCCTTCCGGAGTGAAATCATCGTCGGATTTCTCTGGATTGTTTTCTGTGTCGAAGAAATTCTCCACATTATAGAATAAAACACGAAAGACTTCTTGTCCTTTCGCTATGTCAGGAACAAGAAGCCTTAAGGTAAATATTAAAATTATGGAGTGAAATTTCATGTTATAACTACTTTTCTTCCTCCGGAACATACTCATACGCTCCGATAGTCGGACCAGCAACGCTTTCAAGTCTTTTTACGCCCAATCTGTCGATAGGATAGGAAGCTGATACTGTAGGGTCTGCTTTTCCTACGCCAACTGATGTTTCTTCGGCAATACGGAAATCATATTGATATTTATTATTTTCTCCGCCTTTGAGTTTATATATAGGTCTGTTTTCGTCATTAGCAAAAATTGTGGATTTGAAATGTTCATTATTCTCGCCGTTTGTGGTCACAACGCAGTGATTGAACATATAATTGAATTTGGCAGCTTCATTTACTGACATTGCTATTTCTCCATTCAATTTCTCAGTGCCTGCACCATAACTTCCGTCAATAATACAATTGTCGAAGTTTGCATTCAAATCTGCATTTACCGTATTACCGTCTTTGCTGTAATTATTTGCCAGAGCCAGACAAACAGTTGTACGCTGAATAAGAGTGATGAAATTAGCCAATGTGCAATGAGCAAAATTGTAATCTCCAGAAACAAGTGCTACAACACTGCCTCCGGCATTTGATATTTCAGAATTATATACCACCATTTTGCAATTGATGGCGCTGAAAGCATTCTCACTCATATTCGTTATTTGAGAATTGCTTACAGTCAGCTTAAGTTTGTCCGGGCTTGATGCTTCGGCTGTTACACCAGTAGTTCCGTTTCTGATAATCGTATGGCTCAGAGAATTGTTGAAGCTCGTGTTTTTAAGGAAAATACCTCCCCATTGTCCTGGTGTCCTGTCATATGGAAGCATATCGTTGAGGATAAAATCCAGGCGGTCGCCTCGGATTGTGACAGGATTCTCCATAGTTCCGCAAGATGTCAATGTTCCGTATGAGATGATGTTAGCTTTGTCGTGCATATACATTGAAACACCTTTCTCGAATTGGAGAGTGGTACCTTCGTTGACAACAATACTGTCATATACCAGATAAGGTTTGTCTGCCTTGAAAACAGTGTCTTTGTTTATATGTACTCCACCTTTCAGCAGGTGAACATCCTGTCCGAACGCTTCAAGGTTTACAACTTGTTTTATGCCATTTGTGACAAATACCACAGAATCCTGCACAAGCATTGGCTGATTTTCTCCGTTTGGATTAACCGTAACTTCAACGAGAACAAACAAGCTGTCTTCTTCAAGTATAGGAATGTTATTGAAGTAGTCACCTTTTCTTCCATCTACATTAATCCTGAATCCTGTAGTTTCAGCTCCGGCAAGCATAATTGTTTCTATATTCAATGGCTCTTTGTTTTTATTGTAAATCATAAACTGTTTGGTTGCAGAGCCAACAGTGGTGAACACTGTATCGAAAGACAAAGTATCAGTAGAGAATGACAAACGATGGTTAGGATTGGTTGAGAAGTTGTCATCCAATCTGTTGCAAGCTGAAAATATTGCTGAACAAATAATCAGTGCAATTAGTATCAATGAAGATATTATACGTTTCATACAACTTGTAAATTGAAAAATATCTTTTGTTTTGGTTTTATTAATACAAAAATACAAAACAAAAGTTTTTTATACAAATTTAAAGGGAATAAAGTTAAGAAAATCTTACAATTTATGATTTCACCAACTTTACTCCCTTTATTATAACGTATGTATCCTCAAATTATTTTGCAGGAATGTTTTTTAACAGTTCCAAAAGATGGCTCCACCACAAACCAACAGTTGAGATTTCAATTCTTTCGTTAGGAGAGTGGACATCACGCAATGTAGGACCGAATGAAATCATATCCAGGTGAGGATATTTTTCAAGGAACAGCCCGCATTCCAAACCTGCGTGGATAGCCATAATTTCAGCATCTTTGTTGAACAGTTTTCTGTATGTTTCCTGTGCAACCTTAAGGATGCTTGAGTTTGGATTAGGAGCCCAGCCCGGATAACCGTCGCCATGAGAAACTTCAGCACCAGCCAACAGGAATGTGCTTGCAACCTGATTTGCAACAGCAATCTTGCATGATTCGATAGAACTTCTCTGGCTTGTTCCAACAACAATTGTATTGTTTTCTTTCATCTTTACGGATGCAAGGTTTGTTGAAGTTTCAACCAAGCCTTCGATGTCGTGACTCATACCGATAACACCGTGAGGACAAGCATGCATAGCATAGATAACCTTAGTTGCAGTTTCGTTGTCGATGATGAATGAAGGTTTGTCTTCCGATTCCATAGTCAGACGAACATTCTTATCAACGTGTTTCAATTCATTTTCAATATCAGCGGCAAAATGGTTAAGCAAAATGCGAACAGGTTCTTTGTCTGCCGGTTTTACACCGATAACTGCATGAGCTTCACGTGCGATAGCATTTCTCAAGTTACCGCCGTCGATTGATGCAAGAACAAATTCAGACTGCTTTTTAAGCAGATAAAGGAAGCGGACAAGAATCTTGTTTGCATTTCCAAGTCCTTTATGGATTTCACCACCAGAGTGGCCACCATTAAGACCTTTCACATCGATTCTGAAATACTGATAGTCAGCAGGAGCTTCCTCAGCATTGTAATGGAAAACAGCCTGTGTGTCTTTTCCTCCGGCACAGCCCATGAAAATCTGACCTTCGTCCTCGCTGTCGAGGTTCAGAAGAATTCCGCCAGTCATAAATCCTGCCTGCAAAGCTTTAGCACCTGTCAGTCCTGTTTCTTCATCTACGGTGAACAAACATTCAATCGGACCATGCTCAATATCATTTGAAGCTAGCAAAGCAAGTTCAGCAGCCATACCAATACCGTTGTCTGCACCGAGAGTAGTACCTTTTGCGCACAACCAGTCGCCGTCAACAACAGTTTCAATTGGGTCATTTTCAAAATCATGTACAGTGTCATTATTCTTTTCGCACACCATATCCATGTGTGACTGAAGAATAACTGTAGGCAGATTTTCCAAACCTTTAGTTGCAGGCTTACTCATTAAGATATTTCCTGCTTCGTCCTTTTTAATATCTACATTATATTTTTTAGCGAAAGATTCCAAGTACGCTATAATTTTTCCCTCTTTCTTTGATGGGCGAGGAACTTGAGTGATTTCATGGAAAAACTTCCAAACGATTTCCGGTTTTAATTCTGTAATGTTCATATCATTTTTAGTGTTAAAATATGATTATAATAAGTGTCAATAAAGAGCAAAAAATAGAATTCTAGCAAAAAAAGTAGAATTATACGTGTAAAATCTACTTTGTAATCACTTAAACTCTTATATTTGCGTCCACAAATATAGTGAAAGGCGAGTGCAGAGCAAAATAAAAAACTTGTTTTTGATTTTGATATGCCAAGCCGCATCCTATATTATCTAAATATAGCGAAAGGCGAGTGCTGTTTCAAAATAAAACTTGTTTTTGATTTTGATATGCCGAGCCGCATAAATAATATAGTAATGTTGAAAGTATTATTCATAACAGTCATAATAATTCTTATATGTGTTGTTCTTTTATCTGTTAAAGTTATATTCAAAAAGAACGGGAGATTTCCAAACACTCATATTGAAGGTAACAAAGAACTAGCTAAAAAAGGAATTTACTGTGCTAAAACAGAAGACCGTCTCCAGCGCAAACAACAGAATTTGATTGACAGGCTGAATGAGCAATTAAAATAAAAAAAGAAAAATAATAATAAACACTTTATGAAGAACATTAACTACGTCGTTAACGGAGTGCTGGCTATTGCAGTTATCATTCTGTTCGTTATGCAATTCTCAGGTAAGAATGAGACAAAGACCGTAAAGAGCATTTCTTCAGGAGAGGCACCTGGCGGGATTATGCCTGTTGCATATGTAAATGTGGATTCGCTGCTTGAGAATTACAATTATGCAAAAGATTTGAATGAAATTATTTTAAAGAAATCTGAGAATTCCCGTGCAAGCGTAAATCAGAAAGCAAACAGTTTGCGTACAGAAATGCAGGAATTTCAGAGAAAAATAGAAAATAATGCTTTCCTGACTCGTGAAAGAGCAGAACAGGAACAGCAGCGTCTGTTGCAGAAACAGCAGGAATTGCAGGAGCTTGATGCACGTTTGTCTCAGGAATTGCTTGCAGAACAGCAGAAGTTAAACGAACAGCTTCGTGATACAGTTGTTGCCCAGTTGAAAGTCTATAACAAGAATAAGGGTTTCCATATTATATATAGTAATACTATGGGTGATAACATCCTTTATGCACAAGACGGATATGATATTACAGCTGAATTGTTGGAATATTTGAATAAGAACTATTCTAATGTTTCAAAGTAATAAACGTAAACGGATATAGAGTTTTATAATACATTAATAGTTTAAGTTGGGCGTGCCGGAACTCTGTTTTTGGGCATGCCCTTTTTTTATACCTGAAAATAGCTATTAAAAGTGCACTTCTCAGATATATAATACCTTGTTATGGTTATTGCATACTATTCTTAATGTGGATAATTTTGCGATGTAATCAAAAACAAAAATAAGTATGAAAATTGAAAAGATAATCGGACGCGAAGTCTTAGACTCACGTGGAAACCCGACAGTTGAAGTAGATGTTATTTTGGAATCAGGTGTTATGGGACGTGCTTCTGTACCTTCAGGAGCATCAACTGGAGAAAACGAAGCTTTGGAACTCCGTGATGGAGACAAAACTCGTTATTGCGGCAAAGGAGTGCTTAAAGCAGTTGAAAATGTCAACACAAAGATTGCTCCTGCTTTGAAAGGAATGTCTGCTCTCGACCAGGTCGGTGTTGATAATGCTATGCTGAAACTGGATGGAACAAAAACCAAATCTAATTTGGGAGCAAACGCTATCCTCGGAGTTTCTCTGGCAGTGGCAAAGGCTGCAGCCAACTATCTTGATATTCCTCTTTACAGATATATTGGCGGAACAAACACTTACGTAATGCCGGTCCCGATGATGAACATTATCAATGGTGGTTCACACAGCGATGCTCCGATTGCTTTCCAGGAATTTATGATTCGTCCGGTTGGCGCTTCTTCTTTCCGTGAAGGATTACGTATGGGCGCAGAGGTGTTCCATGCACTGAAAAAAGTGTTGCACGACCGAGGTCTTAGCACTGCAGTGGGCGACGAAGGTGGTTTTGCTCCATCTCTTGATGGAACTGAAGACGCTTTGAACTCAATCATTGCAGCAATCAAGGCTGCAGGTTATGTTCCTGGAAAAGACGTGATGATTGGAATGGACTGTGCTTCTTCTGAATTCTATTCAGACGGAATCTATGACTATACAAAATTTGAAGGCGCAAAAGGCGTAAAACGTACTTCGGATGAGCAGGTTGATTATCTTGAAAAACTTATCAATGAATATCCTATCGATTCAATCGAAGACGGAATGAGCGAAAACGACTGGGAAGGATGGAAAAAACTTACAGACAGAATCGGAAGCCGCTGCCAGTTGGTAGGCGACGACTTGTTTGTAACAAATGTTGAATTCCTTTCACGCGGTATTCAGGAAGGTTGTGCCAATTCCATACTTATCAAAGTAAACCAGATTGGTTCTTTAACTGAAACTTTGAATGCTATCGAAATGGCTCACCGCCACGGATATACAACGGTTACTTCTCACCGTTCAGGCGAAACTGAGGATGCTACAATTGCAGATATCGCAGTGGCAACAAACAGCGGACAAATCAAGACTGGTTCGTTGAGCCGCTCAGACCGTATGGCAAAATACAACCAGTTGCTTCGCATCGAAGAAGAATTGGGTGAAAGAGCTGTTTATGGCTATAAACGTTTGAAATAACTTTACTGTCAGATATATAATAATCGCTAATTTATGTAAGATATGAAAGGGAAGGCTTTTCCGGGAGGAAGAGCCTTTCTTGTATATTTTTATTCTTTAAAATATTCATGAAATTTTTTGTAAACCGTATCCTTAAATGTCATATATCTTACATTTACGATAAATATAACTTTATATTTTTGCAAAAATAATGTTATATCTACAATTATCATGAGAAAAGCAAGCAGAGAAATGGACAGCACCTGGGCATTGGAAATAATGCGCAAGGCTCCATATATAACAGTAAGTTTCACCCGTCCGGACGGCAGTGCTTATGGAGTGCCGTTGTCATTGGCAAGTGTGAATGATGAGGTGTGGTATTTCCATTGTGCATTGGAAGGAGATAAACTTGATGCCATAGCTTCGCATCCGGAGGTTTGCCTTTCGGCAGTTACGAAATGTGCACCTACTATTGGGCCCAAAGATGGATCTTTCACTATCCAATATCGTTCGGCAATAGCTTTCGGAAAGGCTGAACTTGTAGAGGATGACGAGGAAAAAGTATTGGCATTGCGGGCTATTTGTGAGCGTTTCTTACCTAATCATATGGATGCTTTTGATGATGCTGTGAGCAGAAGCCTTGCCAGAACTGCGGTCGTCAGGATTACACTGACATCTGCTCCAACAGGTAAACGTAAGCAATATGACAAGAATGGAGATGAAATGAAATATGGAAGGATGGAATAGGTGGGCGAATTATAAAATTTTTTAGAAATGAATTTGTTTGATGTATATTCTACGTTTCCGATAAATATAGTCAGAGGTGAAGGCTGTTATGTTTATGATGAACAAGGAAACCGGTATTTGGATTTTTATGGTGGACATGCCGTGATATCAATCGGGCATTCACATCCGTATTTGGTTAAATCAATGAGCGAGCAATTACAGAATCTTATGTTTTATTCAAATTCTGTAGTGAACAGACTTCAGGAAAAGCTTGCTTATGAGCTTGGAGAAATATCCGGTTATCAGGACTACAGTGCTTTTTTTGTAAATTCCGGAGCTGAGGCAAATGAGAATGCTCTTAAATTAGCATCTTTTCATACGGGTAAGAGTAAGGTTATAGCATTTAAGGATTCTTTTCATGGGAGAACTTCTGCTGCTGTTGAGGTTACTGATAATCCTGCAATAACGGCTCCAATAAATATAAATCAGAATGTTTATTTTGCTGACATGAATATTGAGGAAGTTGAGAAAAGACTTTCCGAAAGAGATGTTTGTGCAGTTATAATAGAAGGAATATCAGGAGTAGGAGGTATTAAAGTGCCCGATAATAATTTCCTGATTGAACTTAGAAAACTTACCGTAAAATACGGAAGTGTTTTGATATTGGATGAGATACAGTCCGGATATGGTCGTACAGGTAAATTTTTTGCTCATCAATGGGCAGGGGATAAGACCGGATTTGATAACGGCAGCAAAAGGTATAGCAAATGGATTTCCTTTTTCAGGAGTGTTGATTAGTGGAATGTTTAAAGCAAGAAAAGGAATGCTTGGGACTACATTTGGCGGTAATCATCTTGGTTGTGCAGCGGCTTTGGCTGTTTTGCATGTTATGAAGCATGAAAGACTAGTTGAAAATGCAGGAATTGTCGGTTCATATTTATATCAGAAGCTTTCGGCATTATCCTCTCCGATGATAAAGGAAGTACGTGGTAGAGGTTTGATGATAGGTGTTGAGTTTACTGTTCCGGTATCGACTATACGTGAATCACTTCTTTTCACCCATCATATATTTACAGGATATTCGGGGACAAACACATTGAGACTTCTTCCTCCATTATGTATTACCAAAAACGAAGTGGATAGTTTCATTAATGCATTGTCTCTTATATTGAACAATATGGGCATTTGACAATTCTGTATTAATATAATTTATACAGGCAATTTTATCATATTGAGGTTTAACTCAATATGATTGTTGTCATATCTTTTTATTATTCTTTCTTTCCATATTTTATTGATTTCGGAGGTAGTGATACGTTATGTTATTCTAATAGTTGGATAACTATGTGTTAGATTCTTGTGGTGGAAGTTCCATTTCAAGTCTTGAAATGCAGCTTTATGAATGGCCGTGGTGTAACAATGTGTTCTGTCAATATTTCGTTTCTGTTAGCATCTAATTATGAATATATTGTGATATAACTTAGATTTTAATGATAATATAGTTTGCTTTTATGGACGGAGAAAAAATAATAAATTTGGAGAAAAATACCATATATATATGAAATGGCTTAAAATTTTTGCCGTATGGTTTTCTATAATACCATTGGCAATACTTAACGGAGGCTTTCGTGAATATATATTGAAAAAATGTTTGCCTGAAAATGTAGCGTTGGCATTAAGTGGACTTATTCTTTGTGTGATTATATATATTATTGCAATGCTTTTTTTGCCACGTATAAGAACGCTTTCAAAAAGGGATTATGTTTTTTCCGGTTTGCTTTGGTCATTTTTGACAATAAGTTTTGAATTTGGTTTAGGCTTGTCTTCCGGAGTTACTTGGAGTGAGCTGCTACAGGCATATAATCCTATGACTGGAAATTTATGGATTTTAGTATTGCTGGGCACATTCTTTTTTCCTATATTAGTGGGGAAATATTATATAAGAATGAATGCTAAAGAGAATTCAAAAAAATCATTTGACAGGCAGGCAGAGGTTTATGATGATAGTAGATATGGGGCACATGCAAGGCTACAGTATAACTCCATATTGTATAGAATAAGAGAGGTTGCAGCATCTAATTTGTTGGATGTCGGTTGTGGAACAGGAGAGATGTTGAAACTGTTGAATGATATAAATCCTCAAATGGAACTTACAGGAATTGATATTTCCGCAAAGATGCTTGAAAAAGCCAAGTTCAAGTTGAATGGAAAAGCTTGCCTTATTTTAGGGGATGCAGAAAAACTTCCATTTAAAAATAATTCTTTTGATGTTGTCATATGTAACGATTCATTCCATCATTACCCATCTCCTATAAGTGTTCTGTGTGAATTTTACAGAGTATTAAAACCAGGTGGTTTTTTATTGATTAGTGACTATTGCATTTGTTTCCCTTTGAGGCAGTTGATGAATATCTTTATTCGGTTCAGCCATGATGGAGATGTACGTATTTACTCTAAAAAAGAGTTTCTGAAGATGTTGTGTAAAGTGCCTTTTGAAAATGCTAGTTATGAGAAAATTAATGCTACAGGTTGTATAATTACAGCTTATAAATGATAAACATTGAATAAATATATGTAATTATGAAATTAGAGTTTCTGTTCGGAACTGATGAAACTACATTTAAAAACAATCTTAAAGGCAGACTTTCCAAAGCCCAAGTGATGTATTATGCCAAAAGTTTTCATAATGATGAATATAGCATTTCTTCATTGTGTGACTTGATGTTGTCATCTTCTGATGCACGTGTTGCATATAATGCTGCATGGATATTATATCATTTATCTGTAGAGGACAAGAATATGTATTTGAAGCCTTTTTACGACAGGATTGTTGATATGGGTATTTCTCCAGATATTAAAATTCGCCGTGGACTTGTCCTTTCTATAATTGTTGATATGGTTACAACTGAAAATTTCCGGACCGACTTATATGACTTTTGTATTGTAAAGATGAATGACAGGAAAGAAAGCGACAGCAGCCGCTCCGTAATGATAAAACTGGCGGCAAAAATGTGTCAGTCTTTTCCGGAATTGGCTGCTGAACTGGCTGTTTGTCTTGAAGCTCTGAGTGAGGAAACCAAGCCAAGTATTGCTACGGCTTGCAGGAATGCTTTGAAAACTATACGGTAATCCCCATCTTCCTCATAAGAAAACAAGCATTCATATTTTGTGCTACTCCTTCGCGAAGCTGATAGGAGAAAGTAAGTTCATTGTCCGTAATATCTGCTTCGAATCTGTAGTTCTTTATTTCATTTGGAAATTCTTCTTCAAGAGAACCAAGCACCAGGTCGTGAGTGGCAATAATACCGCAACTTTGCAGTTTTACAAGCTGTTTCATCAATGCCATAGAGCCTTTCTGTTTATCGGCAGAGTTTGTTCCTTTCAGAATTTCGTCGAGAATGATAAACAGTCTTTCCCCTTTCTGCAATCTGTCGATAATCATCTTTAGTCTTTTCAGTTCAGCAAAGAAATATGATTCGTTGCTCGCCAGAGAATCTGATGTTCTGAGGCTGGTTAAGAGATGAGCCGGATAGAAAATCATCTTTTCTGCACAGACAGGCAACCCGGTGCAAGCCATAAGATAGTTTATTCCCACAGTTCTGAGGTATGTACTTTTTCCTGCCATATTTGCTCCGGTGATAATCAGGAACCATGGAGATTTTGGAATGTCTATTTTATTTCTTACGCAAACATCTCGGTTTATTAGCGGATGTCCCAAAGCTTTACCTTCCATAACGAAGTAATTGTCTGAAACTTCAGGATATATATAGTCCGGATGATTGAAAGCATAATTTCCCATCGATAAATATGCATCTATTTCGGCAAGAGCCTCAATCCATCCGACAATATCATTATGATGTCTTTCTTTCCATTTTACAAGGGCTATAGAATGACGTGTATCTCTCATGAAAAGTATATTCAGGATTGCGCCGGCAAGACTGAATCTTTGATTCAAGGCACCAATGTGTCGCGATAATGTCTTCAATGATTCTGATGCCTTTCGGTTGTTTTGTCTTAGTTTCCCAGATATTGCCTTTAATTCTGAAGATGTAAACTCTTCGTTTTCGATAACTTCTATAAGGCTTGAATACGTTTTCAGTATATTCTCCATTTTATCCACAGAGTTGTATAACTGCATGACCTGTTTGCTGTTCCAATAGGCAACAATTATTGCAATTATAGAATATATTCCAATCCATTTCTCCTGAATCAGTCCGAAAGAATTGCAACCTATCAGTATGACCCAAATTGCGGGAACAATCCACGTCAATATTTTCCAGACAGGATTAGCTATGCTTTGGTCGAAGTCTTGTCTGATTTTATCCAAAATCTCTATGGATTTGTTGTTTTCCTTGTTTATCTTTCCAAGAGTATAGAAATGTTGGAACAAATCCTGGCGTTTGGAAAGTTCAGTTATTACTTCTTGTCTTGACAAAACAACTTCTTTTTTGTCGGCAGGATTCATTAGCCATTCGGCTAATAGTTTTTTCCCTTGAGCAGTAACCGTTCTGTTGAGAGACTGGAAGAAAGACTTATCTCCAAACAAATCCAGGTCTAGAGAAAATGAATGTTCTCCGTCAATCATTTCTTTTGCTCCGTCGAATGCGCTGAAATCATAGTTTATGGCATTCAATTCATCTTCATTCAGTTTTAATCTGGTTTCGGTGTATGTCCTTTTATAGAAATATTTGTTGTGCACAACCATTAGTACGATGAAAGGAATTGCAAATGCTATAGTTAACAGCACTAGTGTAGTCCAACTTTCATCTCTCAATAAATAAAGAGAAATGGCAGCTCCTAAGAATATTATAAGTCTTATCGTTCCAATCAGATGAATTCGTTTGTTTAGTGTAGAGATTTTCTGTTTCAGATTATCACAATTTGATGTATAGAAATTTATAATGTCTTTCATCAGTTTTTTAGATTTTAAAATTAGTTGAATTATGAATTTCAGATAATGAAATGCGAATATAATAAAAGTTTGAACATTACATAAGAATTATAATACTCTTCATAAATTATTCCGATAATATAATCCTGCAATTAGATAAAAAGACCAAAAAACGCTATCTTTCGAATATTGGATATAAGAATCTTGTCAGTATTTTTGTGTCATATAATCACATTGTGTAGTTTTATGACGTTTGATTAATTGACTAATTAACTTGAAAGTTCAACATCGCATATTACGGTGATTTGTTGAATTTGCCGAGCATCAGTAAATTTTATTTCTCATAATTTATGAAAAGAGTTTTTTTACCTTTATTATCCGTTTTAGTTTCATTTGCTTCTTGTTCAGAACAGAAACCGGAATATCAGACAATAACAACTCCTACAGGTAATTGGGAATTGGTGTGGAACGATGAGTTTGACTACGAAGGCTTGCCAGACTCCACAAAGTGGAGTTATGATACAGAGGGTAATGCCTGGGGCTGGGGAAACAACGAAGCTCAGTTTTATACTTCGGAGGATAAAGATAATGCTTGGGTAAGTAACGGAATGCTTACAATCACGGCAAATAAAGAAAAAGCAGGAGATAAAGACTACACTTCAGCCCGATTAATCACAAAGGGCAAAGGCGACTGGCTTTATGGCCGTTTTGAAATCCGTGCAAAACTGCCGACAGGAAAAGGAACCTGGCCGGCAATCTGGATGTTGCCAACTGATTGGGAATATGGTGGATGGCCTGCCAGCGGTGAGATTGATATTATGGAAAATGTAGGTTATGATCCGGACACAATTGTAGGTTCGGCTCATACTCAGGCTTATCATCATACCATAGGAACGCACAAGAATGCAAGAATAGGTTGTACGGATTCATATAAAGTATTCCATACTTATGCATTGGAATGGGAAAAAGATGAATACAGGATTTATCTTGATGATATTCATTATTTCACCTTCAAAAATGAACATAAGACTTTCAAGGAATGGCCTTTCGACAAGCGTTTCCATTTGCTGCTGAACTTGGCTATTGGCGGAAATTGGGGCGGAGCTCAAGGCATTGATGATACACTTTTCCCGCATAAGTTCATAGTAGATTATGTGCGTGTTTATCAGAAGAAACAATGATTGAGGAATAGCTGACGTCTGTTAGCTTTTGTGTGTATAATAAAATGAGTGAAATGAATAGAGTTGTATATGTTTTTCTTTTGTCGTTGTTCAGCTTTTCCGCTTATTCGCAGAGTCTGAAAGATAAATATAAGGATTCTGTCAAGAAAGTAAAAGACAAATATATGGATTCTGCACAAAAAGCGAAAGAAGAGTATCTGGCTGAAAGATATAATGCAGACAGTGTACGTGCCGAATTGGACAAAAGGCCCTATTTTACATTATTCAAGGATAATTATTTTGTTGGAGGAATTCCTTTAGGAACAAAACCTACGGGAGCAAATTCCGATGTCAAATTCCAGCTCAGTATTTCCCAGCGTCTTACCAAGAGTAGATTGCCATTTGATACGTTCCTGTTCATCCAATATACCCAGAAAGCTTTCTGGAATGTATTTCAGGAATCTCTTCCGATGCGCGACCTTAATTTCAACCCCGGCATCGGATTGGGGCATTTGATTGTCCATAAGAATAAATATATCGGAAAGGCTTATCTCATGTTGGAGCATGAATCTAACGGAAAAGACAGCATATATTCACGCAGTTGGAACAAGGTGTCTTTCTTCGGTTCTGTTATCTTGAACAAAAACTGGGAATTGCAGGCAAAAACCTGGATTCCTATTATTGACAGCGACAACAATCGCGACATATTGAAATATAACGGAATATTCCAGATTGGATTGAATTATAGAACAAACAATCAGCGTCTTCAGTGTGGTGCCATTTTCACCCAACGAAAGGAATGGTTTGGATTCAACACTCAGATTGAGGTAAGCTATAAGTTCAATGAGCGGGAGAACCAATATTTGTTTGTGCAGTTCTATAATGGTTACGGAGAAAATCTTCTGGAATATAACAAGTACAAGAATATGATTCGTGTGGGCTTTGTTATAAAGCCTAAAGATTTCAGTATTTATTGAGAAGTTTATCGCTGCTATTCCCAAGCATTTCAAAAAACACGGAAGCACGGAACGCTGAGAAATATTAATAATCTCACAATTTCCGTGCTTCTGTGTTTATAATATACAATCTTTAAAGATTTGCACCTTCAACTCCTGCAAACAAATAAGTCGCCAGTGCCTGCCAGTTTATAGCCATCTCGTTAGAAGCATACGACGGTTCAATATCTACATAAGATTCATCCGGATAATCGGAAGGATATTTGCATCCGTCCTGCTTCTGTCTGTTAGGACCGCCTGCCATCAGACCTGGGAGCGGATCTTCTATATTGTCGCTAGCCGATAATCTGTGGTGCAGATGCATAGGGCTTTTTGTCCCTTCGCCGGTGATGAAGCAATATCCGGTTGCATTCCTTCCAAGGATATAATCAGCAACTCGCATTGCATTTGTTTTATACTCCTTTTCTCCTGTTTCATTATAAAGGAACAACAAAGTCATTCCCAGATTTGCTGCCGTATCAGAATTGCTTCCCCAAATGTAATCTTCAGCTTTTCTTCCGCAAGGAGAGTAATAGTAGGAAGTATCTGTTCCTTTTGTTGCCTCGTCAGCATATTTTTTCATGTCATTAATCAGCTTGTCAGTAATATCCTTATCAGCAGAAAATACATCTTTATTTCTTATCCATGACATATATGCAAGGCCGGTAACATTGCCCCAGGTTGGAGATTCGTATTCTTTTGGAAGTTTCGATTTTGCAAACTCCAGATATTCCTTGCTTCCTGTTGCTATATATAATTCAGTTGAAGCCCAGAAGAATTCGTCGCTTGCATTGTCGTCTCCATATCCTCCGGTTGTGATTTCCGGTTTGAATTTCTTGTTGTTTTCAGTCTGGTTATAGAAAGTATCCGGATGTTTCTTTGCCCATTCGAATGCTGATATTGCGGCTTTCAGGCATTTATCAGACAATCCCGGAAAATCATTTTCATAAGCTTTATATATTCTTGAAGCCTGTGCCATTGATGCTGCAAAGTCCAATGCTGCTGTAACAGATTTCTGCACAACATATCTTGTCTTTTTGCAATCCTCCGGCTTTATGAATCCTTCAAACGAAGGCGTAGTAAGTTTATGATATACTCCGCCATCTTCCGGGTCTTGCATTGTAAGCATCCATTCCAGATTCCAGTTTATTTCGTCAAGAATGTCGGGAACGCTGTTGCTGCTTTCCGGAATATTGGTGTTAATGGCCTTTGCATATTCTGGAAAATCTTCCATCAATGATAGCAAAACTCCAAGAGTAAAGCCTGAGTTCACTATATATTTATTGTAGTCGCCGGCATCATACCAGCCCTTGGGCGAGGAGATAACACTTCCTTCTGCTCTTCCTTTGCTCACAGCTGAAGCATGAATCAAAACTTCCTGGTCCAAATGAGCTGCCGGGCGTTTCCATTTACCGGCATATTCCTCTTCAAGAGGCATAGACATTCTTTGATAATAGAAACCTTTCAAGGCAGCTTTTGCCGTTTCTTCCAAAATTTTGTTGCGTATTTCAAAAGGATAAGAATTTCCTGCTCCTTCAATTTCAATATAGAATTTGCCGTCTTCATTTAAATTTGAGAAATCAGCAATTCGTGTTGTCTTGTCTGAGAACGGGGATTTTCTTGAAGCTGACAATTGTCCTTTATATACAACCTTCCCATTGTCATAATTGCGGACAGTGAAAATGTCGTTTGAACTTTCGCCGCTCAGCACAGCGATTTTTTCTCCGTCAGGATAATATCCTACCTGGTTCAGTCTGATTAAATCTGACATATCGTTTCCGGCATTACCCGTTTTAGGATTGTTGCAAGCAGTTGTGGCAGCAAGTCCGAATGTCATTAAAAGTAATGGCAGATTGATTTTTGATTTTGGAGAGTTATTCATGATATTAAGTCTTTAAAAAAAGCCGACTTCTCCTTAAAAGGAGAATCGGCTTTCTATGAAGTGGAAAAATTTTTTAATTCTGGTCTTTCAAGATAACATCATGCGCACCACCTTCAATGATACTTGTTGAAGATACAAGAGTGATTTTTGCACTCTTCTGCAATTCTTCAATAGTGATAGAACCGCAACTGCACATAGTAGCTTTAATCTTACCAAGAGTCAAAGCCAAGTTGTCTTTCATCTTACCTGCATATGGAACGTAGCTGTCAACACCTTCTTCGAACTTCAATGCTTCGCTGCCGCCCATATCGTAACGCTGCCAGTTCTTAGCACGGTTAGAACCTTCGCCCCAATATTCTTTTACGAAATTGTTTCCGATTTTCAATTTCTTTGTAGGTGATTCGTCGAAACGAGCAAAGTAACGGCCCATCATCAAGAAGTCAGCACCCATAGCCAATGCCAATACCATATGATAGTCGTGAACCAAACCACCGTCGCTACAGATAGGAATATATTCACCTGTTTTCTTGAAATGTTCGTCGCGAGCCTGTGCAACGTCAATCAATGCAGTTGCCTGACCACGGCCGATACCTTTCTGTTCGCGAGTGATACAGATAGAACCACCACCGATACCAACTTTGATGAAGTCTGCTCCGGCAGCAACAAGATAGTCGAAACCTTCCTTGTCAACTACGTTACCTGCACCAACCAATACTTTGTCACCGTATGTGTCTTTAATCCAATGCAAAGTGTCATACTGCCATTCTGAATAACCGTCAGAAGAGTCGATACAAACAACATCAACACCAGCCTCAACCAATGCCGGAACACGTTCCTTGTAGTCGCGAGTGTTGATACCTGCACCAACCAACAATTTCTTGTCGCTTCCTGACAATTCGTTAGGGTTTTCACGGTGATTATCATAGTCCTTGCGGAATACGAAATATCTTAAAGTCTGATCTTTATCAATGATAGGCAAAGTGTTCAGTTTGTGTTCCCAGATAATCTGGTTAGCTTCAGACAAAGTCAAGCCAACTTCTCCAACGATAAGTTTAGAGAACGGAGTCATGAAATCCTTAACCTTCAAGTCATGTGAATCTTTCTCAATGCGATAGTCACGGCTTGTTACGATACCTTCCAATTTGCCGTTAGGAGTACCGTCGCTAGTGATACCAATAGTTGAGTGACCTGTTTTCTTAACCAAAGCAATAACATCTGCCAATGTATGTTCAGGAGTCAAATTTGAATCGCTGACAACGAATCCGGCTTTGAATTTCTTTACTTTACGAACCATTTCAGCCTGGCTTTCGATAGGCTGAGAACCGAAGATAAAAGAAAGACCGCCGTTGCGAGCTAACTCGATAGCCAGTTCCGGACCTGATACTGATTGCATAATCGCAGAAACGAACGGAATGTTAAGCTCGATTCTTGATTTTTCGCCAGCTTTATACTTTACCAGGGGAGTTTTAAGTGATACGTTTCCTGGCTGACATGCTTTAGTTGTCAAACCCGGGATAAGCAAATATTCACCAAAAGTTCTTGATACATCGTTTAAGTAAATTGCCATAAGATTCTATTTATTTACTGGATGAATAGTTTTTTATCGTGCAAATTTACTGTTTTTTTCATAACTGAGCAATAGGCTGTAGATTTTATTTGTAGTTGACGAGGGAACGAGTTGACAAGTAAACGAGGGAACAAGGGAACAAGTTGACAAGGTTAATTGACTAACGACCTTGTCAACTTGTCTCTGTAGCCTTGTCTCTTTATTTATACTCTCTGTCGCAGAAATAATCCACCATCTTGAGAATTGCTCTTTGGCATGCAGGGCAGAATTCCTTCAGGTCGTTCATCATACAGCTTTGTTTAGGTCTGTATATTCCTTTAGAAATATATCCGCCACCTTCGTAAACACCAAGTTTGTCAGCATTCTCCTTAGTTGCCGGAGTTGGGATAGGAGTGTCCTTGTCCAAAAGGTCTTTCCATTTGCTGCCAAAATCTTTCAGAGTTGTGATGTTCGGTTCCCATGGCTCATAGTCCAAATTATAGAATTCTGAATATGCAACTTCTGAAGTATAATATTCATCTCCCAAACCGGCGAAGCTGTGTCCGAATTCGTGGGTGAAAACTTCCGGAGTCTTTGGGTGTCCTGCTGTTCCGCATGCATAGAAGTTATACATTCCACCGCCGCCATAAGTGTCAGCATTGATAAGAAGGAAGATAGCATCTGTCGGAGTGTTCCATACTGCGTCACGTATAGGCTTCATGTCCTGAGTAGTAAGATAGCGGTCCACACCGAAAGTGTAATATCCTGTTCCCAACGCAGTATTCTTATAGACACCTTTTCCTGAACAGTCTGTTCCGGATTCTTCAGAGTCAAGAGCTACAGCCCACACGTTGAAATCCTCACGGCATTTGTCGAATGGAGCAGTTTTGAACAACTCTTCCATAAATCGTTTTGCATCGGCAATGAATTTGTCTTCCTCTGCTTTTGTATATCCTTCGGCAACGAACACCAAATCCACTTTTTCTGCAGGATCACCTTTGTGCTGAATTTCAACAACGCGGTTATCTTTCAGTTTTCCTCTGTCGATGAAAATACTTGTCGGGTCCACTTCTGTTTTCAGCAGGCTGTGGAATTTCATGTCTTTCTTTTCACGGGCAGTAATTTCAACAATCACTTTATTTTTAGGGAACGGAATCACTGCCGTATTGTTCCATGACTGATATTCTGTTTTTGCCTGTTCAATCGTGCGCCATTCTTCAAACAAAGTGTTGAAACCTCTTGAATATATCAGCTTGTTGCTTGCTTTGTCATATACATTTACATAATATCCACCGTATCCGAATTCATCGATAAGATTCTTTCGCGGACCGCTCCAGATAGGTTCTTCCCTCAATTGCTGTATTGCGGCATGCTGTTCGTATGCGTTACCGCTCAATGCAAAATCCACACGCAATGTTTTAGGCTCAAAATACTGGTCGAAGCTAACCTGGCCTAAAGCTGACAGCGTGCATAACGCTGATGCCAGAGATAAAAGTAATTTTTTCTTCATGATATGGTAGTTTTAAGTTGTTGATTTTTTAGTTTTTAAATTGACAGAAAAATGAAAAAAGGCTATATATTCATAATTGTCGCATTCTTTCGAATTCCCGTCAACTTTCCAAATATATGAATTTTTTCAATAAGTGTATAATGTGACAATAAAACCGGCTATACTTTTTTCACATAAACCTTATGTGAGCCTTTTCCGTTTATTTTTATTCCATTTTCCGGATTGCTTACTATTTTCTTGAGTTCAACTCTTGCAGCTGTTGGGAGCAGGCCGGTTATTTGACAATAGTCTGACACACGCATCACAGGATTAACCTCAAGGAATTTTTGCGCTAATTTGAGTCGTTCCTCTTCGGTATATTTTTTCGAAGATTTAGGGTTGTTATATGTTGTTCTTGTCAGTCTGATTCCGCTCTGAACCATATCTATGAATTTCTTGTCTGCCTTGAATATGATATCTCTTACATAAATACTGTGAGAATTAACCTTTGATTCGCCGTCAGTAGATTCTCCATCGCTTTCGTTTTTCAGACCGAGTGAAGCTTTGAAAATCCCCAGACCTTCTATTTTTACTGTGCATCCTCTGCGGATTTCGGAAGCAATGTTTCTTGTAAGAGTTTCAATCAGACCTTTTACTTCTCCCGGTCCGAATGTGGTTCCTTCACTGATGAAAGCTGCCATGTCTTCAAGTGTGGCTTTTCCTTCTTTTACATATCTCGGATAAAGTTTTTTCTTTCCGGAGTTGTTCATATCCGGCATTTCTTGCATTCTGTATTTTGCCATAGGTTTTAAGTTTTTAAGTTTTTGAGTTTTTAAGTTTACTGGACGCTGGTTTATTTGTCAAGTTAACGGAAACAATTTGACAAGCAAACAAGATGTTTTATATCATTGCTGTCCGGAGAAAATTCACCAAAACAGCTATTATTGATTAATAATCAGTTAGTTACGAGGCTGATAAAATTTTTCGATTAGAAATCATAG
>CASFJQ010000016.1 GCA_949295065.1 uncultured Parabacteroides sp.
ACTTTGTTAGAGTAACCGATTTCGTTGTCATACCAAGAAACAACTTTAACGAAAGTATCAGTCAAAGCGATACCAGCTTTAGCATCGAAGATAGAAGTGCGAGTGTCACCCAAGAAGTCAGAAGAAACAACTGCATCTTCAGTGTAACCAAGAACACCTGCCAATTCGCCTTCAGAAGCTTCCTTCATAGCAGCGCAGATTTCAGCGTAAGTAGCTGGTTTAGCCAAGTTAACTGTCAAGTCAACAACTGAAACGTCCAAAGTAGGAACACGCATTGACATACCTGTCAATTTACCGTTCAATTCAGGGATAACTTTACCTACAGCCTTAGCAGCACCAGTTGAAGAAGGGATGATGTTACCAGAAGCAGCACGACCACCTCTCCAGTCTTTCATTGAAGGACCGTCAACTGTTTTCTGAGTTGCAGTTGTTGAGTGAACTGTAGTCATCAAACCGTCAGTGATACCCCATTTGTCGTTCAATACTTTAGCGATAGGAGCCAAGCAGTTTGTAGTACAAGAAGCGTTAGAAACGAACTGAGTACCTTTAACGTAAGTCTTTTCGTTAACACCGCAAACGAACATTGGAGTGTCATCCTTTGAAGGAGCAGACATTACAACATATTTAGCACCTGCCTGGATGTGAGCCTGAGCTTTTTCTTTTGTCAAGAACAAACCTGTTGATTCAACAACATATTCAGCACCTACAGCATCCCATTTCAAGTCAGCAGGATTCTTTTCAGCTGTAACGCGGATTTCTTTACCGTTAACGATCAATTTGCTGTTTTCAACGTCAGCTTCGATAGTACCTTCGAACTTACCGTGCATTGTGTCATATTTCAACATGTAAGCCAAGTAATCAACTGGGCACAAGTCGTTAATACCTACGATCTGGATATCGTTTCTGTTCTGAGCTGCACGGAATACGAAACGGCCGATACGACCGAAACCGTTAATACCTACTTTAATCATTGTAATAATAATTTTTTTATTGGGTTTATTATAAAATGTTGTCTTAATATTTGAACAACTAAAGAACCGATTAAGTTCTTTCTTTTAACACTGCAAAGTTAATTATCTTTTTTATGACGACAATCAAATTCGATAAAAAAGTGAGGCCTTAAGTCTAATTAAATGTTAAATATCACTTTTTCTTTCTCTGAAAAAGTGATGTAATCATTTTCTTAGTTTTACGAATGCCCCAATTTATAATTATAGGTTGGGCTATTTCCCAAGCTACGGGAAGAAGGCTTTTGGCTATTGACAGATAATCGTTTAAATTTAGTGAAACTGATTGTCCGGCAATTTTAGATTCTTTCTGAGTTATTTCTTTTGTGTCTTTTGCCTTATTCTTGTTTTTGCTTGTTGGGAATAGCAAATTTGAGAAACCTGAAATCAAAAGGCTTCCGGCGTTTTCCTGAAAATAAGACAATGTATTATTCAGTTTTTGCTCTTGAACCCTGCATTCTTCCTGCAGTCGAATCTTATCAGCCAATAATCTCTCCAGAGGTGTTTGTTGTCTGTTGTTCATTATCGGAATTGTTTTTCTTGTCATCATTAGCAATGAGAGCGGCGATGATTTCGTTTATAACACTATTTCGGATTTTGTCTCTTAATGCCAAAATTATAACTATTAATATAAGGTATAATCCTGCCACAATCCCAAAGCCGGCTCCAAACGAATCCAATATCTCACTTAGATAGAATCCCAAAGCCAGGAAAATGAAAAGTACGGCAAAAAATGCCAGAAAAACAAGAATCAAACCATATGAGAGAACGCTGATGACTTTTCCCGTTCTCTCATATGCATTCAATTTGAATAGTTCTGTCCTGAGTTCAATATAATTGGTCAGGTCTTTCTTCAGTTCCTGGAAGATTTTGTCAGAATCATTCATCATTTGTTGTTATTCTGTAGCAGTTTCTTCTGCTTTAGCAACTATTTCTTGTTTGCTTTCTTTGTATTTGGCAATAGCTGAATTGAAACCTTCTTTTACTTTGCCCACCATTCCGTTAAGCTCTTCAAGAATTTCTTCTTTTCTGTCAGTTGCCATCAAATATCCTACTGCGCTACCTACAGCAGCACCAATAACCAAGCCTAATAATAATTTTGAATCTACATTTTTCATATTACTTTTTCTTTTATATGATTAATAATACGCCTAAGTTAGACGATTTATTTCTTTTTGGTAAGTTTAAATGTATAAAATGTGTTAAATTGTTCGTGATATTTAATTTACTCTGATATTACTGTGCTTTTACGGCAACCCAATTGTCTTTTTCGGAATAAGAAACCAAATTCAATCCGTTTTTATTGCATTCTTCCGAAATGGCAGGGATGTCTTCTGTGTAGAATCCACTCATGAATAATGTTCCTCCATCTTTCAGATGAGCTTTGTAAACGTGCATATCGTTCAGCAGAATGTTACGATTGATATTGGCGAATATGATATCAAATTTCCCGAATTCGTCAATTCTCTCAGCTCCGCCTAAAGCAGTCTGTATTTCTTCTGTATTATTGAGTTTGATATTTTCGATAGCATTGTTATATGCCCATTCATCAATATCAATGGCTACAACTCGCGATGCTTTTTTCATTTTTGCCAAAATAGCAAGTACAGCTGTGCCGCAACCCATGTCCAAAAGTTCTTTTCCCTCAAGGTCGAGTTTCAGCATTTCGCTTATCATAAGGAAAGTAGTAGCATGGTTTCCTGTGCCGAAAGCCATTTTCGGGTCTATGATGATATTATACTTATATCCAGGTTCATCCTCATGGAATGAAGCTCTGATTATGCAGTCTTTGTTTATTTTTATGGGCTTGAAATAATTCTTTTCCCATTCTTCGTTCCAGTCCTGGCTTTCAATGTATGAAGTAGTATAGTTGAATTCCACGCCGTCGATAGGGAAGGATGCAAGTACATCCTTGATAGCATCTTCATTATAAACTTTTTCAGAAATGTATGCCTGCAAACCGTTTTCGTTTTCTGTAAAACTTTCGAAACCTATTTCGCCCAACGCGGCAGCAAGAATATCATTTATTATCGAAGTTTCTATTTCGGAATTGTAAGTGAAATTAAGCTCGTAATAGTTCATAATATTTTAGTTTTTGGCAAATCTACAAAAAAATATGATAACCATTAGGGAGGAAACAGATTTACATAATTCTTGTATTCGGATTTTGATGCTAATGATTCATATTTTTCATAATATATGGAAAACTTTTTTCATATATTGTGAAAATAAATTTCCATATATTGTGAAAATTTTTTTTCATGCTGATGAAAAAAGTTTTTCAGGGCGAGAAAATTTTATGGAAATGCAATTTTGTGAATAACAGAGTGTTATAAAGTGGGAATTTTATAGCTGAAAAATCAGTCCGTTTAGGTATGGATTATTTTAGATTGTAAGAAATTCAATTTTCGAATACAGATATATGTGTAAACAAAAAGGCATTACGGAAATATAAGTTCCGCAATGCCTTAAATGATTATTTCTTGAAACAGTTTATTTTACAAAAGGAGCATTCAGCAAATATTTTGCACTGGCTTCAACACCTTCGAACTGTGGGCGGTGTTTTCTTCTGTCGCTTTCCAATTCAACGAAATAAGCCAAAACTCCGATTTCTCTTGCTTTAGTGAAGATTTTCTCGAAGTTCATCATACCTGAATCTCCAAGAATCCAACGGTCTTTGATGTGGAGCAATTTGATACGGTTTGAATAATCTTCCATCCATTCAATTGGGTCCTGTTGTCCCATCACAGTCCAATATACATCCAATTCAAACATTACTTTGTCCGGATCTGTATTCTTCATGAACAATTCCTGGATGTAAGTACCTTTTGGAGGAGCCCAAGGATTAGGATTCTGTTCAGGTTTTTCTCCGGCTTTAAGAACGCGTTTGAATTCATTGCTATGATTGTGATATCCCCATAGAATACCAGCTTTGTTTGTAATTTCTCCTGCTTTGTTGAATATTTCGCAAACACGTTTTGCGTCATCTTCGTTTTCAATCTTTGGCAAACTTGGCTGAACCATATATTTCACACCGATTTCAGCATGAATGTCTGTCGCTTTTTTCCAGAATTCCTCGAATTTTGAGATATTTTCCGGAGTATAATCGCGAAGTCTTGGAGTAAGGTGTGAACTTGTGATTCTTATTCCGGCGTCATCAGCCATTTTCTTATATTCTTTGCCAGAGAAGAAAATCTGGTTTTCTTGAGAATAAGTACCAAATTTGCCTGAATTTTCCTCATAACCGAACAATTCAAGGTCTGTATAACCCATCTTAACCAATTTCTTCAATCCATTTGGCAGATCTTTCAGCAAGTCTTCACCTAATGAGTATGTCTGCAAACCAATTTGCTTTGCAGCTGTAGCATTGGCAGACGTTGTTGAATTAGTGTTTAACAGACTGTTTGATGAGGCAAAAGCGTTCTGGCTGGCCATTCCGCCTAAAGTCAGAAGGGAAATATTCTTCAAAAATGTTCTTCTGTTTGACATAATTTTAAATTTAAAGTTCAACAATTTTTATACTCACAAATATAAAATAGATTTTCAGTAAAAACTACACTGACAATATTGAATTGTTCAATTCTTGATTTTAGTCAATTAAGCCTTAAGATTAAGATTCCAGAGCGGATTTTATATTTTCCATTGCTTTATTGGCATCGCCGTATTCTTCCAAAAGCTTTACAAATTTGCTTCCTATGATTATACCATTGGCATATCCTGATGCCGCATCTTTAGTTGTCTTGTTGCTTATACCGAAGCCAATAAGTCTTGGATTGTCAAGTTTCATATTGTTTATGCGGGAAAAATATGAAATGATGTTTTCTCCGAAACTGTCTTGTGCTCCGGTTGTTGAAGCACTCGAAACCATATAGATGAAACTATCCGTATGGCTGTCTATTTCTCTTATTCTTTCTTCAGATGTTTCCGGCGTAATCAGCATTATGACTTTTATATCATAAAGGTCAGCAATATCTTTGTATTCTTTGATATAGTCGGAAAATGGCAAATCCGGAATTATAACTCCGTCAACACCAACACTGCAACAGCTTTTGCAGAATTCCTCAAATCCGTATTGCATTATCGGATTCAGATAACCCATAAGAATTACCGGAATATCAATTGTTTGGCGCATATCTTTCAGCTGTGTGAACAACAAGCGCAATGACATTCCGTTTTTCAGAGCCTTTTGTGTTGCATGCTGGATTACCGGTCCGTCAGCCATAGGGTCAGAGAATGGAATACCAATTTCCACTATATTCACACCATTTCCTTGCAGAGCCTGCAATACATTCATTGTTGAATCTTTTTCCGGAAAACCAGCCGGAAAATATATTGACATCACTTCTCTGTTTTTATCCTGGAATAATTTATTTATGCGGTTCATGATTATTACTGTTTTATTGAGTTTATGAAATTCTTTATTTTATTTACATCTTTCAGCGCCGGAGATATTTCGAACCGGCTGTTTATGTCGATTCCGGCAAACATCCTATGGCTGATTTGGTTTATCGCATCTTTATGGCAGGCATCAATTCCTCCGCTGATGATGAAAGGCGTATTGCCCTTATAATGATTCAGCAAATCCCAATCAAAAGATTTTCCCGAGCCGCCGAATTCATTGCATTTCGTATCGAACAGGAAAAAGTCCGCGCAATCATCGTATATTTCGGTTTTACCGAAATCATCTTCGCCTTCAATGGAAAATACTTTTATCACGGAATAACCTTCTTTCCTCAGAGCTTTGCATAAATCAGGACTTTCACTTCCATGCAATTGAATAATATCAAGGTTGTATGCTTTTGCCATCGGAATAATTTGTCCGAATTCTTCATTCACAAATACACCTGCCTTTTTGCATTTGATATTTCTCAACAGCGCTTTCAGCTTTTCTTTTTCCCCATCTTTCTCAACGAATCGAGGCGAGGAAGGGAAGAAGATGAATCCCATTATGTCAATCGGAAGTCCGCTTATCTGGATGATATTTACGATATCACGCATTCCGCAAACCTTAATGATTTTGTCAGAATTCATAATTGACAGGATTTTTCTATTTGTTCGATAAAATCTTGTAAAGCTTTTGCCGGACTGTCACATTTCATAAATGCTTCTCCTATCAGAAAACCTTTGAATCCCTTTTCCCGAAGGCTCAAAACTGTTTCCGGTGTTGAAATACCACTTTCGGCAATAAGCAGTGGAGAAGAATGTTTTTCCGGATTGTCTTTGAGATACCGCTCAACTTCCTCGGACAACGACATGGAATTCTGTACGTCTGTATGGAATGTTCCGAGATTGCGGTTGTTTATTCCCAGCAAGTCAATGTCTTTACTCAGATATTGCAGCTCCGAAGCCTCGTGTATCTCCAGTAATGTTTCCATTCCAAGCTCTTTGGCTTTTGCTGCAAGAATTCTGCATTCTTCCGGCGACAAGGCTGCAGCAATAAGAAGAATTACATCTGCCCCGATAATCCGGCTTTCATATATCTGATATTCATCGATTATGAAGTCTTTGCGCAAAAGAGGAATATTTGCCAATTCTCTTGCTTTTATGAAATCTGCAGTGTTTCCACCGAAGAATTTGCTGTCAGTGAGCACGGAGCAAACGCTGGCTCCGGAATTACAATATTCCGGAACAACTTCCTCTACTTTTGCATCCGGATGAATCCAGCCTTTCGACGGACTGCGACGTTTGAATTCTGCTATAATTCCGCTTCCTGACTCCGACAAAGCTTTCCTTGCCGAAATAGGTTTGTGGCTCGCACCTTTGCCAAATTCCTTTATTAATTCTTCTTTGCTGATTGAGGCTTTACGCTCTTCAACTTCCTGTCTCTTATTGGCTATTATTTCTGCTAGAATATCCTGTTTCATTTCTCTATCAGCTGTTAAGTTGGACGAATTTGTTGAATTTCTGCAATGCCGCTTTGCTGCGAAGAGAATGAGATGCTTCATTTATGCACTCTTCGATAGTCTTTTCCGGACAAATAACCTGTATTGCGAAAGCAGCGTTGGTAATAACACAGTTCATCTTTTCTTCGCTTGCCGTACATTGTAATACGGAATCGAATATTACCGATGCTTCTTCCACTGTTTCGCCTCCGCACAAATCACTTTCACTGTTTTGTTTGAAACCAAGCATCTGTGGTGTGTATATTTTCTCTTTTCCGGCAGTGGACACTTTGAATTCTCCTGTCAGAGAAATTTCGTCATATCCGTCAAGGCTGTGAACTACGGCAAATTTTGTTCCGCTTTCCTGATATGTATAATTGTAAAGGCGCAACAACGGCAGATTATATACACCGAGAAGCTGATATTTCGGTCTAGCCGGATTTACCAGCGGACCTAATATATTGAAGAAACTTCTCACTCCCAGCTGTTTTCTTACCGGAGCAACAGCTTTAAGTGCCGGGTTGAACAGCGGAGCATGCATGTAAGCAATTCCGCACGATTCCATCGACTGGCGTATTTTTGAAATATCATTGCTGAACTTTATTCCGTGCTGTTCCATAACATTGCTGGCGCCGCTCACCGATGTAGCTCCGTAGTTGCCATGTTTTACTACAGGATAACCTGCGCCGGCAACTACAAAACATGCAGCCGTACTGATGTTGAATGTATTCTTTCCGTCGCCTCCGGTTCCCACAATATCTATCGGCTCGAATTCGTCCAAATCCACCGGAATACACATTTCCAGCAAGGCATTGCGGAAACCAATTATTTCTTCTACGGAAATTCCTCGCATAAGGAAAACTGTTATTAGGCTGGCAATCTGAGCATCGTTGTATACACCTTCAGCAATTTTGTGTAATATGCCTTGTGCCTCTTCCTTTTCCAAATATTGGTGTTCGAATAGTTTATATAATGTCTCTTTCATAGTGCTTACATTTTAATCCAGTTTTCTATCATTTTCTTTCCTTCGGGAGTCAGTATTGATTCCGGATGAAATTGAATGCCGCGTACATCATATTCTTTATGTCGCAACGCCATTATTTCACCGTCGGCTATTGTAGTTGCTGTTATTTCCAGACAGTCCGGAAAATCTTCTTTTGAAACTACCCATGAATGATATCTTCCTGCCATAAATCTTTTGCCTATGCCTTCAAACAATGCATCATCCTTACAAACTTCCACTTCCGAACTGATTCCGTGATGCACTTCCTTCAGATTTATCAGCTTCGCTCCAAATGCTTCGCCGATTGCCTGTTCGCCAAGGCATACACCAAGAATACTTTTGGTCGGTGAATATTTGCGGATAAGAGGAAGAAGTATTCCTGCTTCCGACGGGATTCCAGGTCCCGGAGAAAGAAGTATCTTGTCAAAGCGATCCACTTCTTCAAGAGATATTTTGTCGTTGCGGTGAACTTCCGTATCTGCTCCAAGTTCTTTCAGTATGTGAAGCAAATTATATGTGAAAGAGTCATAATTGTCGAATAATAAGATTTTCATATTGTAGAAATTTTGTGTTTGTAATCTTTCCGTCATTATATCATATAGTGATGGCGGAATTTCAGTTAATAATGTTCTCTGCCAAAGATATCGCTTTTTTTAAAGCGCCAAGCTTGTTGTTTACTTCCTGCAATTCTCTTTCCGGATTGCTCTTTGCCACAATGCCAGCACCGGCCTGATAGAACAACGTGTTTCCGCGACTCACAAATGAACGTATTGTTATTGCCTGATTCAAATCACCGTTGAAACCGATGAAACCAATGCATCCGCCATAGGCTCCGCGGTTGTTTTTCTCAATTTCGCTTATGAGCTGCATCGCACGCACTTTTGGAGCTCCGCTCAGTGTTCCGGCAGGAAATGTGTCGATATATGTCTTTATTGAAGAACTGTCGTCTTTTACTTCACCGCAAACCCTTGAAACCAGATGTATGACATGGCTGTAGTATTGCACTTCCTTATAGAAGTTTACTGAAACATTCCGGCAATTCCTTGAAAGATCATTTCGTGCCAGGTCAACAAGCATCACGTGTTCGGCATTTTCTTTCGGGTCGTTAAGCAAAGCCTCTGTAAGTTTCTTGTCCTCGGCAGCATTGCCGGTTCTGAAAGCAGTTCCGGCAATCGGGTCGATACTTGCCGTTCCTTTTTCTATTTTACAGTGAGTTTCCGGAGAAGAACCGAAAATGCGGAAACCACCGAAATCGAAATAGAAAAGATAAGGTGATGGATTTATGCTTCGCAATGCTCTATATACTTTGAAATCGTCGCCTCTGAACGGCTGGGCAAAACCACGGCTCAGCACTATCTGGAATACGTCGCCACGCAGACAGTGAGATATTCCGCGGCGAACCATTTCCTTGTATTCCTCGTCGCTCACCGGCGATGTTTCTTCTCCGTTGCGATAGAAATTGTATGAAGCATAATTTCTGTTGTTTATCATTGTTTCCAGACTTTGCAGATTTGACTTTTCTCCGTCTGAAAGCAATTCCACAAGTTTCAGCTCGTTCTTGAAATGGTCGAAAATTATGATATACTTATACATTATATATAGCATATCCGGAGCATCATTCTCGTGATGGTGAAATTCTTTTATATCAATCGGCTCAAAATATTTTACGGCATCAAATGCTGTGTAGCCGAATAAACCGTATTTATCTTTGTCTTCTCCTTCGATAAGGAATTTTCCAAGAAACTCATTTATGCCGCAAGCCACGTCATAATTTTCGTTTAATGTCTTTTCCTCTTTGTTTCCGTCCGGGAAAGTAAAAGAGCAGATATTGCTGTTAACGCTCACACGTGCCAACGGACACAGTGCGATATAAGAAAGACTGTTTGAATTACCGTGGAAATCCGAACTTTCCAGCAATGCTGATTCCGGATAAATGTCACGAACTTTCAGATAAATACTTACCGGAGTCTGTAAGTCTCCAAGCACTTGTTTGCTATTGGTATTGAATTTGTATTTCATAACGTAGATTTTGCTTTAATGTAAGTTTCCATATCTTTGTCTCCTCGTCCCGAAACTGTTAGAACAACAACGTCATCAGCCTTAAAGTTTATCTTCTCCAACGCTGCCAGAGCATGTGAACTTTCGAGTGCGGGAATTATGCCTTCAGTTCTTGTCAGTTCGAATGCAGCCTTCAGAGCTTCATCATCGTTTATGGCAAGCACTTTTGCCCTCATAGAAGCTGAAAGGTTTGCGTGCATCGGGCCGATACCAGGATAATCCAGACCTGCGGAAATTGAATAAGGTTCTTCAATCTGTCCGTCCTCGTTCTGTATCACCAGCGTTTTTGCACCGTGGATAACTCCTTTCTTGCCGAGATGAATTGTCGCTGCGCTTTTCCCGGTTGTAATTCCCAGTCCGCCAGCTTCGGCAAGAACAATTTTGACACGTTCGTCGTCCAGATAGTGGTAAATAGTTCCGGCAGCATTGCTTCCCCCGCCAACGCAGGCAATGAGATAATCGGGATAATCGCGTCCTTCTTTTTCCATCAATTGCTTTTTTATTTCCTCGCTGATAACGGACTGAAGACGTGCCACCATATCAGGATAGGGATGAGGACCGACAGTGGAACCAATAATATAATATGTGTCCGATGGATGACAGCACCAGTCTCTGATGGCTTCGTTTGTTGCGTCTTTCAGTGTCATATTGCCCGAAGTTACCGGAACTACTTTTGCACCGAGCATTTCCATTTTCTGCACATTCGGCATTTGTCGTTCCACATCTGTTTTTCCCATATACACAACACATTCCATATCCATCAGAGCGCAAACGGTTGCTGTTGCAACACCGTGCTGTCCGGCTCCGGTTTCGGCAATTATTCTTTTCTTGCCCATTCTTCGTGCCAGCAGAATCTGTCCGATAGTGTTGTTTATCTTGTGAGCGCCGGTATGGTTGAGGTCTTCACGCTTCAGATAAATGCGGCATCCATATTTTCTGCTCAATCTTTTTGCCAGATAAAGAGGAGAAGGGCGGCCCACATAATCTCTCAGAAGTTGCTCATATTCTTTCTTGAAATCATCACTCTGCAGCACTGTGAGATATGTATGCTGCAATTCATCAACACAGCGGTGGAGTATTTCTGGAATATAAGCTCCGCCGAATTCACCATAGAAACCGTTTTCGTCAACTTGATAAGTTTTCATATCCATCGTATATTATTTTTTATATTAATTCTTTCCCTTAAAATCCATAGATTACCATTTAATCTTAAAACTAAGCCTTAGTTTTTAAGAATTAAGCTTTAGTTTTTATAAACTAAGATTCAGATTTTATAATCTAAGCCTTAGTTTTAAGATTAGAATTAACCTTTATAACTTGTTTTTATATCTTTGGTGATGATATATTTCCTGAATATTTTCTTGGATTTGTGTAAAAAAGAAAAGCGGTCCGCCGCAAGTGCGACAGACCGCTTTTTGTATAATCTAAAAATTCAGGAATTCAATCAATCTTCGTATATACATAAGTGTCTTCGTCTCTTACGACCGTTCGGGTTGTATGAGGCGCCACCACCAAAATGTATTTACGATAAATGTTGTCATTGTATTCTGTTATTTCGTTGTTTTCTTTTACTTCGTTGGCAAATGTATGGACTAAATTTTAAAATGCAAATATTTTGAGAGTTTTTTTAGATATTTTTTTTCGTGCGAATAAAATCCGGTTAATACCAGCAATTATGTCTCAACTCTGCAAATAGCTGATTTGAATACCGTTTCATTTTATTTATCCAAAAGATTACGTTGTCAAGAGATTTTAGAAACATTATTATCTATATTATTATTGTTGCAAATTGGACTAACATATTTTAAAATTATCCGAAAAATTCCAGTATCTTTGCATACGATTGAACACTAAAATTGATTAACAAAAACACGGAAAAAGTATGAAGAATGTTATTCTCCCTGTAGGCTTGGCGCTTTTGGCAAGTGCAGTGGTAAGCTGTTCTACAACCGAATACAAAAAGTATGAAGGGGATAAGGCAAAACAAGTTGCTTCAATTATCCGCGAAAACGGTTGTATGGACTGCCATTCTGCAAATGCTCCTGTACCTTTCTATGGCAAATTGCCTGTTATTGGCAAAGTAGTTGCAGATGATATGGTTCAGGGAACACGCTATGTGGACTTCACATCAATGCTTGAAGCATTGGAAAATGGCGGAAAGGTTTCAGAAGTCGATTTGGCTAAGCTTGAAAACACTGCTTTGAGTGGCTCAATGCCTCCTGCTAAATTTTCTTATATGCCAAATCATTGGGGAACCAATCTTGACAATGATGAGAAAGCCGTGATTCTTGCTTGGGCGGCAGAAGAGAGAAAAGCCAACTTTAAGTCGCCGACAGTATGTGATGAATTTGCAAACGAGCCTTTGCAGCCGTTGATGGAATCTATTCCTACTGATTCAGCTAAAGTTGCTCTTGGTTTTGCTTTGTATCACGACACACGTCTTTCTGCTGACAACACTATTTCGTGTGCAACTTGCCATGGTCTTAACACTGGTGGTGTGGACCGTAAGCAGTTCTCAGAAGGTATTGGCGGACAGTTTGGTGGCGTTAATGCTCCAACAGTTTATAACTCAGCTTTGAACTTCGCCCAGTTCTGGGACGGACGTGCTGCTGACTTGAAAGAACAGGCTGCCGGACCTCCATTGAACCCAGTGGAAATGGGACATAAGTCGTTCGATGATATTTGTGCCGTTCTTGCTGAAGACAAAGAATTTTCTGAAATCTTCAAGAAAGTTTATCCTGATGGTTTCACCCAGTCAAATATTACTGAGGCAATTGCCGAGTTTGAAAAGACTTTGCTTACTCCTTCACGCTTCGACAAATATTTGCGTGGCGACAAATCTGCTCTTACTGCTGAAGAAATTGAAGGTTATGCTTTGTTCAAGAAGAATAAATGTGCAACTTGCCACGTCGGAATGAATGTCGGCGGTCAGTCTTATGACTATATGGGTATTAAGAACAGCTATTTCGATTATCGCGGTACCGGACTTACTGATGGCGATAACGGACGTTATGCTGTGACTAAGCTCGAGAGCGACAGACATAAATTCAAGACTCCGACATTGCGCAACGTAATGATTACTTATCCTTATATGCACGATGGTTCGGTTAACAGTGTTGAGGATGCTGTACGCATTATGCACGAGTTCCAGATTGGAACAACTATATCTGATAAAGATATGACTAAGATTGTTGCTTTCCTTGGTTCATTGACCGGAGAGTATAATGATGAGGAATTGAAATAATAAAAATGCGCCTGAATAAGGAGCGTGAAAATTTCTTATATTAATGCAGAGACACTGAGGATACAGAACTTGACTGTGAATAGGCAAAGAATTCTGTATTTTCGGTGTCTCTGTTTTTTCTTTGATAATTAATGACAGTTTTTGTCAACTATTATCTAAAGCCTTGTCAACTTTATTATTAACCTTATAATAATTGAAATATGATAAAATCGTCATCTCTGGTGTTTTTCCTTCTTTTTGTCCTGTCAAATATAATGTATGCCCAGGATGAGGGTTTTGCATCGTATTATCATCATCGTTTTCACGGAAAGATGACGGCAAGTGGGCGTATTCACAACAAATATGAATTAACGGCTGCACATCGCACTTATCCTTTCGGAACTTTTCTGAGAGTTACAAATCTTGAGAATATGTTGAGTGTCGTAGTCTGTGTGACAGACCGAGGACCTCATCAGCGTAGCAGGATAATTGATTTATCCGAAGCTGCTGCAAAAAAACTTGATTTTAAGTCGGATGGAGTTGTTAAAGTAAGGATTGAAGAAGTGCCTTGTGCGCTTGACCTTCGTTATTTGGACTTGATTTATCCGCCTACGCCATATTTTGATTTGGAAGCAATAAAGGTGGTTACTCCTTTAAGGTTTGGAATTGATGAGGATTATTAATTGGAATTACAATATATAAAAACTTATGAACTATAAAGTGCTGACAGAGGATAAAGACCCGATGGGTGCAGCCATCCGTGATTATTTCAAGAATGGGAAAGCAGGCAGACTTTCCGTTTTTTCATCTCAGTTTGACGAAGACGAAATACCTGTAAAAGATTTGTTCAGAGCATATAATGAAATGTCACCTCTTGAACAGGAAGCTTTGCAGATAGCAAAAGGCAGTATTCTGGATGTCGGAGCCGGAAGCGGATGTCATTCCATTGCTTTGAAGGAAATGGGAAAGGAGTCTTTTGCCATAGATATTTCTCCTGCTTCGGTGGCAGTTATGCGTGAAAGAGGAGTTGACGCTGCAAATATAAATTTGTTTGATTTGTCGTTTACTTCACGTTTCGACACAATTCTGATGCTTATGAACGGTTCCGGAATTATCGGACGTTTGCAGAATATTGGAGAGTTTTTCAAGCGCATCAAAACTTTGCTGAATCCCGGAGGATGTGTGTTGATGGATTCAAGCGATTTGAAATATCTGTTTGAGGATGAGGATGGCAATTTCGAGATAGACAGTACGGACAGCTATTATGGAGAAGTGGATTTTTCCATGCGCTATAAGAATATAAAAGGAGAATCATTCGACTGGCTTTATATTGATTTCGACACACTTTCGCTTTATGCATCGCAATACGGTTTCAGGGCTGAGCTGGTGAAGAAAGGTGAGCATTATGACTATTTGGCAAAACTGGTTGAAAAATGATATTTGGATAAATAAGTCTTGTCAACTTGTTCCCTTGTCAACTGGATGCAGAACTTGCGAATCTTAAATAAAATCATTATATTTACAAAATACCAATATTTATATTATGATAACCATATTACTATCTTTAGCACTATGTTTTGCCTTTACCGGATTTGTATCGGCAAACAACAATGAGGGGAAATCTGTGAAAGTTGAAGTAAATCCCTCAGTGAAATATCAGAAACTGGAAGGCTGGGGAAGTTCGCTTTGCTGGTGGGCTGCACAAGTCGGAAAATGGGAAGAATCAAAGGTGGATTCCATCGTTGACATGCTTGTTTCAGAAGACGAACTGAATATGAATATATTCAGATATAATATCGGTGGAGGCGACGATCCTTCTCATCTTGGCGGGCATATGGTGAAAGGCAAGGGCAAGAGAGCGGAAATGGAAGGATTCAAGGCTACGGAGAATAGTCCTTATGACTGGAATGCCGACCGTGGACAAAGAATATTACTCCAAAAAATCAAAGAGAAAAGACCCGATGCCGTGTTTGAGGCTTTCTCCAATTCTGCACCTTATTGGATGACTGTAAGCGGTTGTGCCGGAGGACATAAAGATCCTCTCAAGGATAATCTTAAGCCGGAATATTATGAAGCATTCTGTAAGTATCTGATAGATGTGTGTCTGCATTTCAAAGATGAATATGGAATAGAATTCAAAACATTGGAGCCATTCAACGAACCTTATTCCAATTACTGGTATGCTGAGGGAACTCAGGAAGGTTGCCATTTCGAACTGGAAACTCAAATCAAGATAATTCGTATTCTTTATCCTATGCTAAAATCAAGTGGAATGAATACGGTGATTTCCGCATCGGATGAAACAAACTTGAATCATTTCCTCACTGTTCAGTCGCATTATGAGAAGGCTGGAGATATATGGGAAAAAGTCGGTCAATTAAATACTCATACTTATAGTGGAACGAATGAAGAGCGTGAAGCAGTCCGCACCCTTGTAGAACGCGCCGGTAAACCTTTCTGGCAGTCGGAAACCGGACCTTCAGGAGGAAAAGACTTTGAAAGTAATCTTGGCCTTGCCCAAAAAATGTTTGATGATTTGAGAATTATGCGTCCGCAGGCTTGGCTTGACTGGCAGATAATGGAAGAAAACAATAATGAATGGTGCTTGCTGCGTGGAAACTTCGAAACAGAGAAGTTTCATAAAGTGAAGAATTATTATGTCCGTAAGCAGGTTACAGGTTTTATAAAGCAAGGATATATATTTGTGGATACAGACAATGCTCAGACTCTTTCAGCAGTTTCTCCATCCGGAAAAGAGCTTGTTATAGTTTATCTGAACAAATCTGATAAAGGAGAGAATGTTGATTTGGCAATAAAGGCGGCTGCTTCGTCTGATGTTTCTGTGTGGCGTACAAGTGAAGAAGAAGATTGTAAATCTCTTCCGAATATGAGAATCGATAATGGTTCATTGAGCTTTACTGCTCCTTCAAAGTCTCTGACTACTTTTGTCGTTAAACTAAAATAAAGCTTTTTCGGCTTCTGTAATAAAAGTATACAAGGATTGCTGATTAAAGAATCCTTGTCAACTTTTATTTTGCTGTATTATTTATTGAAATATTTGATATAAACTTTCACGTGGAATTGTATTGTCGATGGTGTTACGAGAAATACAGTCCTTTAGAGCAAATATAGCTTCCTTTAGAATATCTTTATGGTCGAAAGCCAGATCGGGAATCTCATTTAGAGGAAACCAACGGGCTTCGGCTGCATCGTCACCACCTTTGACTTCTGTTATTTTTGTCAAGGCATAATATGCAATTGTTATTACTCTGTCTCTTGGGTCGCGATCCACTTTCGTATAAGCACCGAGTTGTTTTATAAAAACCGGATCCATATTTGTTTCTTCTTTCAATTCTCTAAGAGCTCCTGTTTCGGCATCTTCATCCATATTAAGGAATCCGCCGGGAAAAGCCCAGCATCCTTTGTATGGTTTAGATTTACGCTGTATAAGAAGGACAGAAAGAGAATTTTCTTTTTCATCATAACCGAATACAACGCAATCAGTAGTTACTGAAGGGCGTGGATATTTATAGCAGTATTTATTATCTTCCATATATCGTTAGTTTACATCTTGTCAGTTTGTTCTTTTTTCAATTAATACACTATAAAAGTAGAATCTTCCAATTTTAATCTATCATCATTATCAGCCATAAATCTGATAACGGCAAAAGCCTTGTCAGTATTCAGCTTATAATTGTTTATGAAATTAGTCACTGATATTGGTGTATCTTTTGGCTGTTCAAGAATAAGTTTCTGTATTTTGTTGTAATCCTTGTTAGCAATTCCGGAATCATGCTTTGCGAGACAAATATCACAGGTTCCGCAATCTTCATCCATATTTTCTCCGAAATAAGAAAGAAGTATGCGTGTCCGGCAAATACTTTTCTCATTATTGTATTCAAGAACCTTGTTTAATCTTTGCTCGAAACGCTCCTTTCTGTCTTCATACGCAGAAGGCAGAATTCTGACATTTTCTTTTTCAACCCTGATTTGTCTGAATATTATTATAGGAGTTTTCTTTTCGGGAATGTATTTTATTATATGATATTTTGAAAGGTTTAGCAGTACATGATATACTGTGTCTCTATTTAAGTTTGTTGCTGCCGCAATATATGATTCATTAATATAAACATAATCGGAAAACACTCCTGAATAGGTGCGAAGAATTACAGACAGAATATCATCTATGGTTTTATCCTGACCAAGATATTTGTATAATTCCTCACGAGTTGCAGTGAAAATTATGCGTGAAGCATTATCTACGTTTTCTATATATTCAATATATCCGCATAATTCCAGAATCTTGAGAGAACTGTGGGTTTGAGTTATCGGCAACTTGAATGCCATACAGAAATCATTAAGCTCAAAATCGTGTGCCGTGTCAAGCCCGAATCCGACTGCAATCTGGAAATAATTGCCAAGAGCTTCGTAAACACGCTTTATCAAATCCTTTTCAGGAAAAGAATCTGTGAGTTGTTTCTTAAGTCTGGCGTTGTCGATGTTTGAACTTATCACAACGGCATAAGCTTTCTCTCCGTCACGTCCTGCACGACCTGCTTCCTGATAATATTCTTCCAGAGAACCGGGCATATCCAGATGGACAACGAGTCGTACATCCGGTTTGTCAATTCCCATACCGAAAGCGTTTGTAGCCACTATTATACGACATTCGCCTTTCATCCACCTGTCTTGTCTGAGGTTCTTCTCTTCCATACTCAATCCGGCATGGAAGAATTCAGCGGTGAAACCATTGCTTTTCAGGAAATCCGCAGTTTCCTTTGTCTTTTTCCTGCTTCTGACATATACAACGGCACTTCCTTGTACACGTTCAAGTATGTATTTCAGTGTTTCAGTCTTATTGTCAGATTTTCTTATGATATACGCAAGATTCTTACGTTGGAAACTTTTCTTGAATACATTTTTCTCCTTGAAAAGTAACTTTTCCTGAATATTATCGACAACGGTAGGAGTGGCGGTTGCCGTTAGTGCAAGCACCGGAACGTCGGGCAATAATTTTCTAATATCTGCTATTGCCAAATACGAAGGCCGGAAATCATATCCCCATTGTGAAATACAATGGCTTTCGTCAATGGCAAGAAGGCAAACGTTCATTGCCTTAAGCTTTATCTGGAAAATTTCGGAAGATAATCTTTCGGGAGAAACATACAGGAATTTGTAGTCTCCAAATATGCAGTTTTCAAGTTGTGAAATAATATATTCTCTTGTTTGACCGGAATGAATGGCAGTCGCCTTTATCCCGCGCTTCTTCAGATTGTCTACCTGGTCTTTCATAAGAGCAATTAAAGGAGTCACCACAATACATATTCCTTCCATAGCCATTGCCGGAACTTGGAATGTTATGGATTTTCCTCCACCTGTCGGCATAAGCCCGAATGTATCTTTCCGTTCATATACAGAATGGATAATATCTTCCTGTAATGGACGGAAAGAATTATATCCCCAATATTGGGATAATATTTGATGGAAAATATCAGGGCTTTCAGGCATATTATTAATATTATATGCAGTTATTCTCTGTTTTTATGTCCTTTACCAGCAACTGTAGAGATGTGTTACCGTTGTAAGTATTTTCCTCAACCGTATAGCAAATGTTGAAAGGTAGCATTTGTTTGATGTGAGCATTATACTTTGACATACCGAAGGCAATACCATGAATAGGAGAGGCGGCAGACTTACCGTCGATTATTTCCAGTTTGATATGTTCCTGCTTGTGTCCTACAAGTTTGCTTGTGCCATAATCTTTCACATCAAAAGTACAGAAAACCGGTTTTTGATTGTTCGGGCCGAAAGGACTCATCTTCTTCAAATCACTCATGAATTTGTTGTTGATGTCTTTAAGGTCGATAATAGCATCAATATCAATCTGCGGAGTCAGTTGCTCAGGGATGATTTCTTGTGCCACAAGTTGCTGAAGTCTTTCTGTGAAAGCTTCCAGGTTTTCTTCTTTCATTGAAAGACCTGCTGCATATGTATGACCGCCGAAATTTTCCAGTAAATCACGGCATCCTTCTATTGCCTTATAAATATCAAATCCAGCTATTGAACGAGCAGAACCGGTAACCAAATCTCCGGATTTTGTTAAGACTATTGCCGGACGGTAATATTTCTCTGTAAGTCTCGATGCTACTATGGCTATCACTCCTTTGTGCCAGTTCGGATTGTAAACTATCACAGCCTTGTTTTCATCGTGATTAGGAATGGAGTTTATAATCTCGTTTGCTTCTTCCGTGACTTTCTTATCTAGTTCTCTTCGGTCTTCGTTATACTGGTTTATGCTTTCGCTTTTCTTTCTCACAACGTCAGCATCTTTTGCCAACAACAAATCTACGGCTTCTTTGCCTTTCATCATTCTTCCGGAAGCATTCAGCCTTGGGCCTATTTTAAACACGATATCGCTGATTGTAATTTCCTTGTTGCTCAATCCGCATACATCAATAATTCCTTTTAGTCCCAAGCTCGGATTGCTGTTTATCTGTTTCAGTCCGTAATATGCAAGGATTCTGTTTTCTCCTGTTATCGGAACAATGTCTGAAGCAATACTAACCGCAACAAGTTCCAGCAATTTGTCCAAGTCGGAAAGTGGCAGTCTGTTGTTCATGGCAAAAGCCTGCATGAACTTGAATCCAACTCCACAGCCTGAAAGATGCTCATATGGATATAGCGAATCGGCTCGCTTTGCATCAAGCACAGCAACAGCATCCGGAAGTGTATCATCCGGCATATGATGGTCGCAAATGATGAAATCTATACCTTTTTCTTTGGCATATTCAATCTTGTCTATGGCTTTTATACCACAGTCAAGAGAAATAATTAGTGTTATCCCGTTATTCTTAGCGTAATCGATACCTTTATAGGAGATACCATATCCTTCATCATCCCTGTCAGGTATGTAGTAGTCCAGCAGATTTGCCGAAGATGTGCAAGTGCGCAAATATTTATACACAAGAGACACAGCTGTCGTTCCGTCAACATCATAGTCTCCGTATATCAATATTTTTTCTTTATTTCCCAAAGCCTTATTCAGGCGTTTTACCGCCTTGTCCATATCCGGCATAAGAAACGGATCGTGCAAGTCGCTCAAAGTCGGCTTGAAAAATTTCTTCACCTCAGTAACTGTCGTAAGACCACGTTGGACAAGCAGCAGGCTGATTACCGGACTTATGCTCATTTCTTCCGAAAGCTTGTCCCTTTGATTTAGCTCTTCCTGTGTTGGAGGTCGATAGTTCCATTTGTTAGTCATTATATATTATTTTTTTTCTTGTCATATCTCATAGCAGACTAAAAAGGATTATTTATTTATAAAATCCTCAATCATCAGTATCGCAAATAGCTTTATTACAGATACTATGCTTGTCTGCAGGATACTTTGCAAAAGTGTGTACTAAGGCAAAGTATTTTTTCAAAACGTAAAGTTAATAAATTATTCTGTATTTATACTTTTAGTTAAGTTGGAATCTGTTAAAACTGTGTTTTATGAAACTTTAGCGTTACGATCTGAATAATTCTTCTTTTGAGTTTTTGTAAGGTTGAATTTGTTGTTAATAAATAAAAAACGAGTTGGCAAGGTTTGTTACAGTTCCATTATAACCTTACCAACTCGTATCAATGACTTATTTTTATTTGCAGACTTTTTCTATAGCTTTCTGAACAAGTCCTTCCATCACTTTGTATCCTTCGAGATTAGGATGAACTCCATCTTCTGAATATTTCTTAGGCAAGCCACCTTCGGAATCACTCATGGCAGAATGATAATCCACATATTCAATACCGTTCTCTTTTGCATACTCTTTAACTTTCTTGTTCAATGCTTTTATGGTCTCAGCTGGTTTTACTCCCGGACGCCAACCAAATTTGCTTGCCGGCATAGTGGAACACAATATGACTTTGATATTATTAGCTTTAGCAAGTTGAACCATTGAAACAATGTTTCCGAAAGTCTTTTCCGGAGTCATAGCATAATCATTCAGGGCTATATCATTGGTTCCGGCAAGAATTACTACGGCTTCAGGTTTCAAGTCTATTACGTCAGGACGCATTCTCAATAACATTTGTGCTGATACTTGTCCACTAATACCTCTGTCCACATAGTTGTTGCTCTTGAAAAATTCCGGGTCAGCATTTGGCCAACCGTCAGTTATGGAATTTCCCATAAACACGACTTTGGGATTTTTTACTTCTTTGTTTGCCATTTCATAACGAGCAAAGTTTGCCCAGTCTTTGATTTCCTGTGCAGATAAATGCATTGAGCCAATTGTAAGCAAGGCTGCTAATAGTATTTTTTTCATTTCTTAATGTATTAGAATTATACTTCAGTATTTTGATTTGCCATTTTTGAAGAAACTGCTTTAGCAGTTTTACGCTGTCCGTTCTTTTTCCGCGAATTCTTTCTATTGCCATTTTTCTTCTTGGCATATTTTTCCGGTTCATAAGCCGGAACTTCTCCAAATTCAGGGTCAACAGGTATTTTATATACTGTTTTGCCAAGGAAAGCTTCAATTTGCTGAAATTGATATTGCTCTTCAGGTGATACAAATGTTATGGCAAGACCTTTGTCGTTTTTCCCTCTCGCGGTTCTGCCTATTCTGTGCACATAGTCTTCCGGATCGTGAGGAATGTCGAAATTAACGACAAGTTGGATATCGTTAATATCAATGCCTCGTGAAACAACATCTGTTGCTACAAGAATATCAATTTTACCGTTTTTGAAATCTTTCATCACTTCCTCTCTTTGGCTCTGTTCCAAATCCGAGTGCATCTCTGCTACATTGAATTTCATTCTTTTAAGACTGGATGCCAAATCCTTGACCTTCAATTTTGACGAGGAGAAAATGATAACTCTTTTAGGTTTACTGTTTTTGAAAAGGTCTTTTATAATCTGTATTTTCTGTATTTCATAACATATATAGGCAGTTTGCATGATTGTTTCCGGAGGTCGCGAAATCGCTATAGTGATTTCAACCGGATTTTTCAATATATTCTGTGCCAATGTCTGTATTTTTGGTGGCATAGTCGCTGAAAACATGATTATCTGGCATGATTGGGGTAGATGCTTGTAGATCTGCATTATGTCGTCATAAAATCCCATATCCAGCATTCTGTCGGCTTCATCCAATACAAAGAAAGAAACTTTTGAAAGGTCGATAGAATCACATTTCAAATGTGAAATCAATCGTCCTGGAGTAGCAATAACAATGTCGGCGCCCATTTCCAGACCTCGTTTTTGCTGTTCCCATACAATACCGTCTGTCCCTCCATAGACAGCTACTGCTGAAGCGGAAACAAAATATGAAAATCCTGAAATTTGCTGGTCAATCTGTTGTGCCAACTCCCTGGTAGGAGCCATAATTATTGCATTTACGGCATTCTCTGGAAACCCGCCATAATGGAGTTCGTTTAATATGGGGAGAACGTAGGCAGCAGTTTTACCTGTTCCTGTTTGCGCGCATGCTATAATGTCTCTACCCTCCAAAATTATAGGAATAGTTTTCTCTTGTATTGGAGTTGCTTCCGTGAAGTTCATTGCATCTAAACCATCAAGGATAGCTTCATCCAAAGGTAATTCATCAAATCTCATGTCTCAATCAAAAATATTCGTAAAATTAAGGATTTTCATTGATTGTGCGAAATAATGTGATATGTTTTTTTAAATGCAACCTTGAGCAAACAAAAGGCTTTACTTGTAATATCTTTGGTATATTCTGTTATATAGACCTTTCTCTCTTATTTGGTTAATCCATTTGTCTAGACTGTCTTTTAGAATAGGAGAGTCCTTCCTTAATACCCATGCCTGTAGTTGGGTGAAGCTTATGTCTGTTTTGATGTCTATATTATCGAAATCTTTCAGTGAAGCTTCCGCAATTTGCTGGTCGCATACAGCCAAATCAATGTCACCGCTTGAAACCATTATTATAAGTTGCTCGTCGGAATACAAACTGTCCTCTTTTATGTAAATCGTGTCTCCAATTTCTTCCCCTAGATTCTCCAGTCTTTGCAGTGCCGGTGAACCTTTGGGTATATATATTGTTTTACCTCCCAGTTCCAGATGATTTCTTATAGGTTTCAGGTTTTTCCCTTCTTCCAACTTCCTTTGGACAAGAACTTGTTTGTTGAGAACAATTGGTTCCGTGAACAGATATTTTTCTTTCAGTTCACTGGTTACGGGAATGTTTCGAGCTATTATATCGCATTCTCCATTGTTCAATTTCTCAAAACTGTTCTCAAGGTTCATATCCAGAAGAGTTTGAATCTCAAGTCCTGATTCTCTGGAAATAGCTTGACTCATTTCGTATTGGAATCCGCTTATCGTATCTCCATTTACAAAATATCCTGATAAGGAATATTCGGTGATTACCCTTAATATCCCTTCTTCTTTTATTTCAGGATAGTCTTTCGTTGATGGCATAGCTTGCTCTTTTTTATTTGATGGCATAAGGTTAATCATTGTTGCTATAGCCAACACAAGCAAAGCTATATATACGATAAGAAGTTTCTTAGTTTTCATTTATAGGAAATTTTAGTTGATAAATTAAGAAGACTAAAAACTTGTTTCCTTAAATTTTTCCTCTCTTAGTATCTTGTAGTTTTCTGCTTCCCTAATCAGTTGTTGAACATTACTGCAACTCCCATCTTAATCATCATCGGATTTAACGGATAATGAGCCAGCGAGAAATAATTAGGTTTTATAAATTGTGAACCAAGATTATATGCTGTGACAAAAAATCTAGCTTGTTTCAAGTGGCAGTTAACATATGCATTAATTAGAGGATAGTTACCAATTTTTACCTCGTTTTGCGTCTGGAACTGTTGTGTTGCCGGTTCATAATAAGGTGCATAATATGATGTATGATAATGAACATCGGCTCCAAGTTGAATCGAAAGCACTTTTACAACCTTAAATGACAAGAATAAATTAGAGTATGCGCTTATTGCCGGTAATGGCAAAACACTTTTGTTACTGCTCAATTGATAACAAACTTCGTTTTCCCATCCTAATGCCCTGTATCTGAAATCTTGCTTAAGGTTTGCCGAGATTATTTGTATATTCCCATTGTGTTGCACCGGATATCCGTCATTGCCGAAATAGACATAATTCTGTATGCTCTCAACTCCAGCTGAAAGTTTAGTCCTTGTTGATTCTATGTTTACTTCTCCGCCAGCATAGAACTGTTGTATGTTACTGAACTCGTTTTCCCATGCAAAATATTTCGAATAATTATGACGCAGATAAAATGCCGGAGTTACATTCTTTATATATCCTGTAGCTTTCACCGACGCATTCTTGTTGAATAATTTGAACTGAGTTTGCATTTCTCCGTTAGCCCTGAACTCACCGATGTCATCTCCGATAACACAAAGCTCTCCGTTTGCATTATAAGTAAATAAAGTACCCAATCTTTTCGATAGCTCAGCACCGATATATGTTGAAAATTCACTATATTCCTTATTTCTCATACTTTGAATATTCGGGAAATTATCCATCGGACCTAGATAAGGTAAACGGAATTTTCTTTGTTCCATCCTGATGAAACCTGTAAGTCCGAATTTTGCCCAATCCTGGAAACCTTCTCTTAGTGACAGGGCAAGAGTATTTTTAAGTATCCATGCCGATGTTGAATCGTTAGGTAAGTCGTCAAGAGTATAAACTTTTGGATAACTGGCATCAATATTATTGTCAGACAAAAAGTGCCTTCTGTTTTGTTCATAGTCTATAGTATGGATGATACTTGATACGGGAACAAATTGCTCCTTAGGATTTCCTTCTTCGTCAGTTTCCTCCATTGTCTTTGTGAATCCAAGGTTATATCTATGAGTAAGATATATCTGCATACCACTGACTTTGTTCCATGTGTTGATATATCTGACTGGATAATCTTTGGGTTTCATCATCTGTTTGCCAACGGCATAATTGTCCGGATGTGTGAGCACAGAGTCATTAGTCAGACCTCCATTTTCATAATTAGTCACACTGTAGTTTCTTATATAAGCCTTTGCCTCATATCTGTCGCTGTTGTAACTCGAGAAAATTCTGTATCCGATTAGTTTTGTACTGTTTGACTGGTAATATCCGCGTCCGTAAATGTAATCAAAGTCGCCACCGACATTTAATTTCTTGCCGAAGTTTATTGTAAGAATTCCTTTAAGCTGTTCCTCCTTATTCAAACTACCACCTGCTGTGGTGTACATGATATTGGTGTATGGAACCTTTGTGTTATAGAATTTCGCTCTCTCAGGAGTTACGATGTAAGGATCGTATGCATCTGCGAATATGAAATCCCTGGCTTCCTTTCGTTCTCTGAAAATTCTCGATTGTGATGGAGAACCCAGATTACCCAAATGGGCAATGGAAAGAGATTTTCCTTCCACGAGTGTGGAATTTGCCGTGTTCTCTCTCAACGTGTCAACTCCAGCTTCATAATAATCTCCTAAAATAGGAGTTAGCTGATAGGCGTTTAGTCTTCTTGTGCCAAGGGTAGTGCTGTCCGTAAGCAAGCTGTCCGGAATATTGGTTTGCTTTTGTGTCAGGTTAGACAATGAAAAGCCTCCTCTTCGGCTTCCACTTCTGCTTTGAGCATTTGAAGTAAGAGTCAATGAGCAAACCAGTATTGATAATAATATATATATACATTGTTTCATGGTCTGCAAAGATATAATAAAAGGGCATTTCTAATGCAAGAAATGCCCCGCTTTCTAATCTTTTATAAAAAGAATTATATCTTTTCAATGATTTCCATTCCTCTTTTGATTGCAGCCTCATTCATCGGAATCAGATTATGGTGTCTTTCCGGAAGAGACTTTTTCAAGCCTAACAGCACGTTCTCAAGCTTCACCATCGGCTCTATCTTAAGCAATCCGCCAAGAATTAGCATGTTGAATGCTTTTGCATTTTGCATTTCAGTAGCAGCATCCATAGCATCAATCTTATAAACCTGAATGTCTGTTCTTTTTACCGGAGTGTGAATGCCATAGCTGTCATATATAAGTATTCCACCAGGTTTTACTTTGTTCTCAAACTTTTCCAGTGAAGGCTGATTAAGGATGATTGCAATGTCATATTCATTCAGGATAGGTGAACTGATAGGCTCATCGCTTAGTATGACAGTTACGTTTGCAGTTCCGCCACGCTGTTCCGGACCGTAAGATGGCATCCATGTCACTTCTTTGCCTTCCATAAGGCCAGAATATGCAAGGATTTTACCCATTGATAGCACTCCCTGACCTCCGAAACCTGCAATAATTATTTCATGTTTCATAATCTTCACAACTTTTACTGGTTATACATTCTTTAAATCGCCTAACGGATAAGCCGGGAACATATTCTCTTCCATCCACTGGTTTGCCTTTTCCGGAGACATTTTCCATCCCGAAGAACAAGTTGAAACAAATTCTACAACCGAAGTGCCTTTTCCTTCCATGGCATTCTCAAAAGCTTTGCGAAGCATTTTCTTAGCTTTGCGTACTGCCGCTGGTGTGTGAACGCTTTGGCGTGTCACTAAGCAAGTTCCATCAAGTTGAGCTAACAGATTGCTTATTTTCAGAGGATAACCGTTCAGCGTAACATCGCGTCCATAAGGGCACGTTGCTGTAACCATACCTTCCAAAGTTGTCGGCGCCATCTGACCTCCGGTCATACCATATATTGCATTGTTAATGAATATGATTACTATATTCTCACCTCGGTTTGCCGCATGTATTGTCTCTGCAGTTCCGATAGCTGCCAAATCTCCGTCACCCTGATAAGTGAACACCATCTTGTCCGGATTTAATCTTTTTGCAGCAGTGGCAACAGCCGGAGCACGTCCGTGAGCCGCTTCAATCCAGTCAATATCAATATAGTTATAAGCAAATACTGCACATCCAACAGGCGAAATACCGATGGTTTTTCCTTCGAGTCCCATTTCTTCAACCACTTCAGAAATGAGTTTGTGAACAACGCCGTGGCTGCAACCCGGACAATAGTGCATTGGGTTGTCGTTCATTAATCTCGGCTTGCCGTAAACCAGATTTTCCGGTTTTATAATATCATTGAGTTCCATAACTTAATTCTTTTCTTTAATTACTAAGGCTATGTAAACCTTGTCAACTTGTGTCTGAAGCCTTTCAACTATATTGTTGAATAGCTTGCAAAACTTAATTATTTATGAAAGAATCTCAGCAAATACTGAACCACACGCATTATGATTGCAGCGCCGGCGCAGCATAGAAAGATTGTTTTGTCGGGCGACGAGAAACAGTATATATATGAAACAATTGCTGCAATGGCAAAAACCATAAACACCAAAGTCATAATCTCATCAGCTTTACTTCCTTTAGTCATAATATCAGAATAATTTTTCTTTTAAGGCATTCAACACTTCATCCGGAGTGAAAACAATACCGCCAAGACGTCCGAAATGTTCAACTTTCACCCTTCCGTTAACGGCAAGTCTGATATCCTCAACCATTTGTCCGGCATTAAGCTCAACAGAAAGCATACCTTTAACTTTGTCGGCATATTCTGAAATAACTTTGCTTGGGAACGGCCACAGTGTTATAGGTCTCAGCAAACCAAGCTTCAGGCCTTCTGCTCTTGCGTTTTCAACAACTTTCTGGCATATACGGGCTGAAGAACCAAAAGCCACAAGCAGATATTCTGCATCGTCACAATGGAATTCTTCATATCTCACTTCGTTTTCTTCAATCACTTTATATTTTTTCTGGAAACGGATGTTGTTCTCTTCCATTTTCGCAGGGTCAAGTTCAAGTGATGTAATTACGTTTCTGTTGCGTTCCGGACGCTTTCCTCTTGCAGCCCAAGGGCATTGTTTGATGATTTCTTCTTCTGTTCTTCTTTCGCGGAAAGGAGGAAGAACGACCTTTTCCATCATCTGTCCGATAATACCGTCCGCAAGTATTATAGCCGGATTGTTATATTTAAAAGCAAGGTCAAATCCCAGTGCAACAAAGTCGGCCATTTCCTGTACTGATGAAGGAGCAAGGGTGATAAGTCTGTAGTCTCCATGTCCACCACCTTTTACTGTCTGGAAATAATCTGCCTGGCTGGGCTGGATTGTTCCAAGTCCTGGGCCTCCTCGCATAACATTTACAATCAGGCAAGGAAGTTCAGCTCCCGCAATATATGAAATACCTTCCTGTTTCAGACTTACGCCAGGACTAGACGACGATGTCATAACAGCTTTTCCGGTGCTGGCTCCGCCATATACCATGTTTATTGCTGCAACTTCGCTTTCAGCCTGCAATACAACCATACCTGTTGTTTCCCAAGGCTTTTCAGCCATAAGAGTTTCCAGAACTTCTGATTGGGGAGTGATGGGATATCCAAAATAGCCATCTGTTCCGTAACGGATTGCAGCATGTGCGATGGCTTCGTTTCCCTTCATTAGTTTTATATCTTCTGCCATAATTATTGCTTTTTATTGAAATAAGATGAAAAGCTTGAAGAAATAAGCTTTGATTATATCTCTATTTTTTTCTTGTAAATAGTCAAACATCCGTCCGGACATACCAGTCCGCAACTTGCACATCCGATACAATTGTCGGGATTCTTCATATACACATAGTGATAGCCTTTGTTGTTGACCTCTCTTGGATGGAGTTCCAAAACATTGGCGGGACATGCAACCACACATAAGTTGCAACCTTTGCAGCGTTCAGTATTTACAACAACTGCTCCTTTTATTTTTGCCATATAATTATAGTTTGTTTGATTTTAGAGGAAACCAACATCCGTGGCAAAATTAGGTTCCCATCCCCGCACACTGCCGGAGAACTGTGTTTTTCGGCTGCTTTGCGGATGAACCGCCTGTTTGTCTATCGAAAAATTGAATTCCGCTAAACATTAGTTATAAACAAATGTAACACTTTCTATTGTTGCCAAAGTTAATTAAAACTTTTTCAATTTGAAATCTATTTTGATGAAGAAAAGAAAAAAAAACTTGTCTTTTTTTCAGAACAGTGTTGTGAATCAGTGAGTTTTATTTAATATTGAAATAATTACTATTTGTATGACAAAATGGCATATTGTATTCTTGCTTTTTTTATTAAATTCAGCATTTTAGCTCTTAATTTAGACTAAAAATCCTTTTGTTTTAGATTGGTTAAAAAAATGATTGCAATGTTTTCAGTAAACGATTACAATCGTTGCCTCAAGTCTTCTAAATGATTTTACTGTATGATTGCAATCATTGCCTGAAGTCATTGCAATCATTTTTTTAACAGTCGCTTCTTTTAGATAAAAGTACTGTTTTCTATGCTTAATTTACCACAAAAAACAAGCTTTTTTCATCTGGAATGACAAATTTCGTGACCAAAATCAGAATGTCGTTTTGATGATGATAATGTGAATAAGCTTTACATTATTTCCTGTTTCTATAAAATGATTCTAATGAATATTCTTTTCATGTAAGTTTTTATTTGATTTTACTTTCAATATGTATTTTCTGAATTTCGTGAGAGTGCTGGGTATTTGTTTTTTCTTCAATTTGTATAGGAATAATCGATTCTCGTGAAGTTAAAGTGACATAATGGCATATCAATATTTTATTATAGATAATGTTTTACATGCAAAGAGCCTATCTTTTACCATATGACTACTAAATTTATAAAATAACAAAGCAATCGGTGGACTTGCTCTCCACCGATTGCCTCATAAAGAGTAAAGGTATATCGTCGAGTACATGGTAAACTGGAGGCGTAATCATAAGAAATCTGTTATAATTTCTCAAAATCTACTTTCCATTTTACTTTCTATACCGTTTCGTCTATTATGTACATATTTCTCAATAAAAAGCTTTGTATACAAATAATTTGACATATTTTACATTTATTCTATTTGGCATTGTGTATTGTAAGTCGTTCGATCGGTATTGGTAGCAAACGACTACTAGTGTATTTCATAAGTTCTTTTTATTGTTTACTTCCATCCCATAAACATATGTGTAGTTTTTGCGTCGTGATGGTTAAAGAATAGGCTTTTACCAGTATCAAGCGTACTTATAGCCGTCATATCTTCGACTGAAAGAGAGAAGTCGAAAATGTCGATGTTCTGTCGCATACGTTCGATGTGTGTAGATTTAGGAATTATAATTACACCACGCTGGATAAGCCATCGCAAAGCTATCTGTGCTATGCTTTTACCATATTTCATGCCGATTTCAGCTAACTGTATATTTGTGAAAAAACCGTTGCGTCCCTCTGCAAAAGGTCCCCAAGACATGATATGCGTGCCAAATTCCTCCATGATTCTCTGTGCTTCAATTTGCTGGTTGAATACATGGGTTTCCACTTGATTAATAGCCGGAACTATTTCCATATTGCTGGCAATATCGATAAAATGATCAGGATAGAAGTTACTCACCCCGATGGCACGGAGCTTGCCTTCCTTATATGCTTCTTCCAACGCTCGGTAAGCGCCATAACGGTCGCAGAAAGGTTGGTGCAAAAGCATCAAATCGATATAGTCTGTCTGCAACTTGCGCAAACTTTCTTCAATAGAATTTTTTGCTTTCTCATAACCGTAATTGGAAATCCATATTTTCGATACGATAAAGATATCTTTGCGGTCGATCCCACTTTTACGAACCGCATTACCTACACTTTCTTCATTGTGGTAAGCTTGTGCCGTATCAATCAAGCGATAACCTACTTGTAAAGCATCGCTTACACAACGTTCGCATTCAGTGGGCGAAATCTGATAGACGCCGTAACCTATCAGGGGCATTTCTATGCCGTTGTTCAATTTTACTGTATTCATTTTTTTATCCATTTTTTGATTTCTTCAGGTTGTGCAGGCAGGCGAAGTCCCTTTCTGATTTTTAATGAGTGATAGCCCTTCTTAAGGGTGGCATCGGCTTCTGACATTGGACTTTCATACGATGTACAGAAAGGTAGTATTACCTTATTAATTAATTGTTTGCTGTACTTGTCTAAAAATGTTCGGATTACAGCCGGCTCTTCGTGCCACCATATAGGAAAACCTATAAACACTGTATCGACTTTTGTAAAGTCAATATCAATAGGTTTGATAGCTGGGCGTAGAGATTGGTTTAGATGTTCCTGAGTACAACGGGACTGTTCGTTTGTCCAATCAACATCATCTGAAGAATAGGCTTGTTCAGGTATAAGTCTTATCATTTTTGCTCCCGTCACTTCGGCCAGTTGCTTGGCTGCAAGTTCGGTATTGCCGGAATGTGTGAAATACACGATTACAGATTTCATGTTATTTTCAGTTTTTATTTGAGCTTTTGCTGTGTAGCTGCTTGTAACGGTAGCAGCCGCCGCCATTATTACAAGAAATTTTTTTAACATATTTATCATATTGATATAGCTTTATTGATTGTACTGCGGTTATCTGTTTGCAAAGTTAGAGAGCTACGTTCATTCTATTGGAATAAAAAATACGGCTTAAATTACCATTTTTTCGGATAATGGATTTGTTGTTTATCTGTTTAAATATTGAACATATGTAAAAACCGAAATAAGTACAGTTTCAACCGAAAATCTTGTAAGACTTTTCTGAACGCTCCTATCTAATTTTGCAACATCAACAAAGAAAATCAAACAAATTAATAAAATGAAATATAGAATATTAGGATTAAGTGGTTTGCGAGTGTCCTCAGTAGGGCTTGGTTGCATGGGCATGAGTCACGCTTACGGCGCACCTTCTGATAAACAGGAAATGACGAAACTTCTTGCTGAAGCAGTGGAGATGGGTTATACCTTTTTCGACACTGCTGAGGTATATGGTACGCCCGACTGTCCGCACCATAACGAAGAGCTTTTGGGCGAAGCTATGCGCCCTTACCGCAACCACATTGTTCTTGCCACAAAATTCGGGTTGGCTTTTGGTGCGTCAGAATCCGCATTCCATCACGCACTAATACCCGATGCACGCCCAGAGATTATTCGCCGTTCAGTGGAAGCCTCGCTCCGTCGATTGCATACAGATTATATAGATCTTTACTATCAGCATCGTATAGACCCGTCAGTAGAACCTGAAATGGTGGCAGAGGTCATGTCCGCCCTTATCCGAGAGGGTAAGATCCTGCATTGGGGTATTTCTGAGGCAACCGAAGGATATCTGCGCCGTGCCCACCGTGTCTGCCCTGTGACAGCAATACAGAACCGCTTTTCGATGATGGCACGTTGGCATGAATCGTTACTTCCCGTCTGTGAAGAACTCGGTATCGGTTTCGTAGCATACTCACCACTAGCCAATGGCTTGTTAACCAATTGCTATACAGTTGATACAAAGTTTGATCCAGCAACCGATTTCCGAGCCTCGATGCCTCAATACCGCTCGGAGAGCTTCGAGAAGAACCGCGCGCTGTTCTCCTTGCTCGAGCGTTTGGCGAACGAGCACCACGCTACAGCTTCGCAAGTTTCGCTGGCATGGATGATGAATAAGCGTCCACCTATTGTTCCCATACCCGGAACACGCCATTTGTGCCGTCTGAAAGAGAATATAGGTGCGGCAGACATTTATTTGACCGATGAGGAGGTGAGAGCAATCGATACAGCCCTCGACAGTATGGAGATGAGCGAAGTATTCGGCGGGTCACCGATAAAAATTACAAGGAATATATAAATAACAAATTAATATGATAAGGATAATAATAACTGTGTTATTTGCGGCTATGGCCGTGTGTAACACATTAAAAGCACAGGATATGATGAAAGAGAACAAAGCATTCACGATGACTGATATGTCAAGTTTCAAAAGTCACAACAATAATCCGTGGGGTCTAGTCTATGCTGGAGCTATTACGGAAAACAAAGAAGGAGAAATAAACATTTGGCCAATTTCTTATGTACTGAATGGTTTGAAAATATCTGCGAATATCTATACGCCAGCTGGCTATGACAAGACAAAAAGTTATCCAGCACTTGTGGTGGCACACCCCAATGGTGGAGTAAAGGAACAGGTGGCAGGACTTTACAGTCAGCGACTTGCAGAGGCTGGTTATATTTGCCTTGCTTTTGATGCCGCTTATCAGGGGGCCAGCGAAGGTGAACCGCGCAATACGGATAAACCTGCTAATCGTATCGAAGACATCCGTCGTGCAGCTGATATTCTGATGCAATATCCCGGTGTAGACGCTAGTCGTGTAGGTATTCTTGGTATATGTGGTGGCGGTGGTTATACATTGGCCGCAGCACAAACCGACAAGCGTTTCAAGGCAGTGGCTACACTCAGTATGTTTAATAGCGGATTGGTGCGCCGCAATGGTTTCCTAGATTCTCAAATCAATGACGTGCAGCAGCGTATGGCTGATGCCTGTGTAGCTCGCCAAAAAGAAGCGAAAGGTGAAGAGCCAGAATATGTGGGTGACATGAGCGGTATGACACCGGAGCAGGCTGCTAAGTTGCCGTTTGACCTATACCGCGACGGTTATGAGTATTACCTCCAAAGCCATGTACACCCAAATTCGACTTTCCGCTACACTAAGAGTAGCCTTATGGATTTGATGGCGTTTGATGCTAGTGAGGGAATGGTTCTCATCAACCAGCCACTTTTGATGATTGCTGGAAGTATCGCCGACACGTTCTATATGACCGAGCAGTGTTATAGTAAGGCAACTGGTACACAACGTAAGGAGCTGTTCCTTATTCCTGGTGCGACGCATATCAAGACTTATTATGTACCGGAATATGTTGATCAGGCGGTAGACAAGCTGGCGGCGTTTTTCAATGAAAATCTTTGATGTTTACAAAATAATGATAACCAAACTGATGATACTATCTGCGTCCTGTTGTGTAACATATCGGAGATTTCGGTATTTATAATTATTTTTGTCTTAAAGGATTATTTTGTATGGAAGAATGGAAAGATATTATCGTTGTTGATTCGCTTGGTATAGTAAAAACGGACATCGAAGAGCAATACTTGTCGCACCTGCTTTGCATGGGCGGTACATGTCGTTTCTTCTTCAACGGACAGGAGTTCGAGTTACATGAAGGTGACCTAAGCATTATTCGTCGTCGTTCTTTAGTGGAGAAAATACACCCGTCCGTAGACTTTCAGTGTAAGATTATTTATGCCAAACCAGCTTTTATCGAGTTGAGCACGCCGCAAAGTAACTATGCTATGAAAGGACAGCTTTCTCTTTTCAATAATCCGGTTATCCACCTCACGCCCGAACAGCAGATACTCTGCCGTCGTGATTTTGATATTCTGGAACAGCGTGTAAATGATACCGGACACCTGTTTTATCGTGAAACGGTGATTAATGCCATGCAAACAGCCATACTCGATTTCTTCGATTTCCATGCCCGTATCTATGGTCACACGGATATATCTACACAGAACGCTTCTATCATGAGCCGCTTCCTCGCGATGTTGGAAGAAGGTACATATCGTGAACACCGGGAGGTAAGTTATTATGCCGACCGTCTGTGTGTCACCGCAAAATATTTGTCCGAAGTGTCGAAAAAAGTAAGTGGATATGCTGCTAACTATTGGATAAACCGCTATACTATACTTGATATTTCCCGACAGTTGCGAAACAAGTCTCTGACATTCGTGCAAATTTCCGATATGTTCTGCTTTTCGTCACCGACCTATTTTAGCCGTTATGTACAACAGAATTTAGGTGTAAAGCCATCGGATTACAGGGAATAGCTTAATTTCTTATATCCAAATATATTAGAATCGGTAAAAATTGTAGTTTTTACCGATTTTTTTGTCTTGCCAAATTTAGTTAGTACCATTACATTTGTGATAATTTAATTAATAATCAGAGCAATATGAAATCATTGGTCATTACGGTATTCATGCTACTTGCTTTAGCTGTTGGTTCAAATGCACAGGAGCATCAGAGAGTATTTACTTCCGAAGAGCAGGTAATAGTTGATTTATCGAACAACAAATGGAAATGGATGTCTGAAAAGAACGTGGATAAGTTGGCAAAGTTGTTCCATGAAAACTCGCAATTCGTTCACATGGGTGGTTATTGGGGCAAGCAACAGGAGTTGGAAACTATCCGCACGGGAGGTATTTGGTATAAGAAAGCCGAAATACACGATGTGCAGGTGAAGTTTGCTGCAGGAACAGCAACGATTTACAGCCGGATTCATCTGAACTCGGTAGTTGGTGGCAATTCCGTGCGTTTTCCTTTCATCGTTACGGAAGTGTATGTTATGGAAAATGGAAAATGGCAACTATCTTCGCTTGCCTTTACAAAAACTTTAGGTGAATAATCTGATTGAAAACACGTATGAATATTAAAGATTTATTTTTTATAACTATGATGTCCATATCATCTGTCGCGACATATGCACAAAGTTTGGCAGAGTCCTTCCGTCAGCCCTATCCGCTTGGCGACAAACTATCTCCGAATCCGAATTTCACGGGTGAGGTATGGCTTGCACCATTAAGTGAGAAAAAAGAGTTGAATGTCCCTATGGCAAATGTGACCTTCGAGCCGGGTTGTCGCAACAGCTGGCATTCGCATAAGGCAGGACAATTATTAATATCCACAGCAGGCATTGGTTACTATCAAGAGAAAGGGAAACCAGCCCGCCGACTCTTTCCGGGTGATATCGTGGAGATTGCTCCAGGTGTGGAGCATTGGCATGGGGCAGCACCCGACAGTTGGTTTGCACACATCGCCATTACAGCTAATCCACTAGATAATACAACTGTATGGCTCTCTCCGGTAAGCGATGCGCAATACGTTGATGCTTCTACCGAAGCGGAATGTCGTTATGCTGAAGTAAACAAGGTGCTCACATTGCGTGAGCAAGCTATTGTCGCTGTCGCGTCCTATACGGGAAAAGGTGACTTGGAACATTTGAAGGCCGCTTTAGTTCGGGCATTGGATGCTGGCATGACTATCAATGAGATAAATGAAGTATTGATTCACTCATATGCCTACTGTGGATTTCCACGCAGTTTGCGGGCCATTCAAACTTTCATGCGAGTAGTGGACGAGCGTAAGGCAAACGGTATAAATGATAAGGTCGGTAGGGAAGCATCCGCCATTACTGACAGCAGAAACCGCTATGAGCGTGGCCGTGACGTGCTTGCCGAAATATCGGGTGTGCCTGCCGATGTTCCGAAAGCCGGATATGCCCTGTTTGCCCCAGTCATCGAACGGTTTCTCAAAGAGCATCTTTTTGCTGACCTTTTCGAGCGTGATTTGCTGACATATCGTGAAAGGGAACTTGCCACGGTGTCTATTCTTTCTGGAGTGGGTGGTGTAGAGCCTATGTTCAAGAGCCATGCAGCAATATGCCTGCATCTTGGATTTATGCCGGAACAACTTTCGGCGTTGCTAAATATTGTGGAAACGAATCTCGGCAAGAATTACTCTGAGCCACTTCGTATAGTGTTGAACCAATTGATAGAAAAGAAATGAAGAAGATATTATTTTCGGTATTGTCGCTTTTGATTATAACGATAGCAGGAGCGCAAGAACCAATCGCGGTACTCAAACAAGGACATTTCTCGGTAGGAGGCACAACCATACAGCGACCGGGAACTTATGATAACAGTAAATTCGTTGGATGGGCGGAGCAGGAAGAGACTGGACAAAGCTATCGTGCTGACCATGCTTTTGTGGATTATCAGATTCCAGTTGGCAGTAAGTCGCTTCCACTTGTCTATGTACATGGTTATGGAGGTTCTGGTGTTTGCTGGCAGATGACACCAGATGGTAGGGAAGGGTTTGCTACATTGATGCTACGCCGCGGATGGAGCAGCTATGTAATGGATTTGCCTGGACGCGGACGTGCAGGAAGGACATCGGCAATTACTACGACAAAACCTGTAGCTGATGAGATGTTTTGGTTCGATATCTGGCGTATAGGTATTTGGCCGGACTACAATGAAGGTGTACAATTCCCGAAGGATTCCGTATCGCTTTCGCAATTCTTCCGCGAAATGACGCCAGATATCAGTGACCATAAGCAGGATGTGCCCACACTTTCTGTATTGGCAAAACGAATCGGATATCATATTCTTGTCACCCATTCTGCAGGTGGCTTTCCAGGTTGGATGTCTGCCATGCTGAACCCGGAGGTTAAGGCTGTGGTATCATATGAGCCCGGCGGCTTTGTGTTTCCAGAGGGTGAAGTGCCGGAACGTATCGAAGGACTGACTGGAGGTGTTGCTGGGATACCTGTTTCGTCGGAACAATTCAAACGTCTTACGGAAATACCTATTGTCATCTATTTTGGAGACTATATTCCAGAAATCCCCACCAAGAATCTTGGTGATGAGAACTGGCGTGTTCGTTTACAAATGGCACGTAAGTTTGTGGAAACCGTAAATCGACATGGAGGAAATGCCACATTGGTAGAACTTCCTAAAATCGGTATTTATGGTAATACGCATTTTTTGATGCAAGATTTAAATAATGACAAGTTGGCGGAATTACTTGATGAGTGGTTGTCAAAACAAAATTTATGTAAGAAGGTATTGCACGACAATTGAGAAATGATTTTGCCGTTTACGATTTCATTCTAAAATACAAAATAAAATTCCTTTCGAAAGCAATTTAATTTTCTTTCGAAAGGAATTTCTTTTTGTTCCGAAAGAAAATCTGATTGTTTTCGAAACAAATTATATTTATGTCCGGATGTAATTACTTGTTGCTTTTACCCAACAAATCCAGATAGGAATGAACTTTCCATAAGAACATTAAGCAGCATGTTTACTGCAAATGTAAGGGCAATAGTTGCGTATAGAATTTTTATATTTATTCGTTTCAGCATCTGATAATATACAGCAGCCAGCATTACGCATGTGAATCCGGCAACAAGTGTTATTCTTGGAGTGAAATCTATAACCAGATTGATGCCCCAACTTTCAGGGAAAAATGGAACCATCAGACCAAGGAGTACAACTGTTGCAAGAAATGCAGCAAATATGCGGGTGCAAAGCGTTCTGTATTCTGTTACGAAAAGAGCATATTCTGCAAGGAATATGGTTATGAAAGGATATATTGGTAGAAGAAATGAACTCTTCTTTACCGGCATGATCGCATATACTACAAACAGGGAAACAAGGACAATGAAACTGAAAAACTTTACATTGTTTTTCGGCATTGATGGTTTTTTGTATTGAGCTCCGAATAGAGAGAATACAAAAAATACAACCCAAGGCATGAATCCAACAGCAAGGAGCAGGAATGTGTAGAATATATTATAGTTTGAGCCTTTCCAGAAATAATCAAACTCAAGGCTCATCACAGACTGTAATAATTCGAAACCGCCTTGTTTCCATATTGCAATATACCACAATGCTGGAATAAATAAAGCCGAAACTCCCATATAGAAAAGTGTTTTAAATATGGTAAGTTTGTCGTATTTGTTAAGCATTAAAAGATATATTCCGAACGCTAGAAGTGGCAATATTAATCCCATAAGTCCTTTTGTGAGTACGGCAGCGCTAAGAAGTGCGGATATTCCAACCGGAAGTCCTTTCAGCTCAATGGTTTCTTCCCATCTGTAGAGCTGGGTTAGGGAGATGATTATGAATGTAGCAAAAAGTAAATCACCTGAATTGACGAAGTATATATTCTGCATACCAACGCAAGTGATTAAGAAAAGTGAGCCAATGAAAGCTTCGTGAAACTTGGTTCGTCTGCCGAAAAATATCAGTGTACTGGTTATTATAGCAATATATGCAACGGCTCCCGGAAGCAACACTGTTAGGTGTGAGACATATCCTTGCCATAACGAACATAAAGAAACAAGCCAATAGAGCATTGGATGGTCATATGATACATATTTACCAGACAGGATAGGAGCTATCCAATTGCCCGATTCAAGCATTGCCGATGAAATTTGTGCCGTTTCGGAATTGTCGGGCATAGAGATGTCCGAAAGTCCAAGCCATGGCAAAACCGATATTATACATATGATGACTATCATTGTTACCGGTTTTTGCAGGTACAAATATTGCAGTGTAGGTGTACGCATAATAATTGATTTAAAAAATTGCGTCAAATATACAAAAAACAATCATTATTGCTTGTCTGTTTTTTATAAATATGTTGGGTAACATAATTTATTAACAGAAGTTTTACAAGCTAAACGTACGATAAATTATGTGGTAAGTTAATGTGATGGCAAGTTGGCAAAGATGTTTTTAGTTTGCCAACTTGCTTAGATGTTTTTGAGGATTAATCAGCATGAACCGATAGCGCATCTAATGCAGTTTCTTATCCTCTGTCCGTCAGCATCGTCGCTTTTTAACAGTGAAAGGATAAGGTTCAGATAGTTCTCCTTATTACTGATGCCGCACAATGAGCATAATCTGCTTTGCGGAAGCATCCCTTTCTGATTGTAGACGCGAAGGATACTGCTATAATCTTCATTGTCAATATAGCTTTTGAACTCTTCTTTTATATTGTTATATATTTCTTCTGCATTGATGTTATGGCGAATACTTTCTACATGAGCTGTAAGTTCTTCACAGCTGTTAATCTTGTATGCCATAGCCATTTCTAGTTTCTTGCGGACTAAATGTTTTGCATGCAGAAGAGTCTGGCTGTCTAATTCTTTTTCAAAAAGACGGATTACATTTTCCTTTGTTTGTGAGAACACTTCTTCCGGGTCTTTCAGAAGTCTTCCGGCTACAGTTTTGATTACGTCTTCGAGCATCAGTAAGTTTTCTACTTCTGCTACATCTGGTACGAATATGTTCTGACTTCTGAGATATTTTATTTCGCCTTCAGTTCTTCTGTCTCTGTCAACAATACCCATGCTTTTCAGATTATGGAAATCCTTGAGCTCGCCGAAAGCTTTTGTAGTTTCAATAACTTTCTGACATCCACCCATTGGCTTTACCATATAATCAGGGTATATAAGCGGATATAAACGGCTGTCAATGCTATTACTGTCTGTTCCTTCGATGAATAATATAGGTTTACGGCTTCCAAGTATTTCCATGTATAATTCTTCCGGAAAACCCTCGTTATTTCCTATAATATCATAATCCCAACATTTCTGTTCGGCATTGAAAGAACGTAGCCAGATTCTTTTGCTGTCGTTTCGGGATGCGGCAAATTCTATGTCGTGGGTAAGATATACAAATGTACAGTCAGGACGCATATTTTCAATCTCATCCCATAGCTGGTTTTTGATGCAATTATGGAGAAGAGTTTCTGGTTCATCAATTATTAGAAGCGCATTAGGTTTGGCACATAATATTGCACCAACCAGATAGAATACGAGCTTTTCACTGTCGCTCATTCTTCCAGCAGTATATGATGGAATATTCTTTTTTGCCGGACGAACTTCAATGAATCCTGATTTTCTTACCAGCTGGTTGTGAGGAAACATTTTTTCCCATATTTTCTGTATATAGTCCAGTTTTGTTACAGGAGGCTGAAAATCTTTGTTTTCTTTATATCTTTCCTTGAAGTTTACAGCAGCTTCGTATTCTTCATATTGAAGCTGTAGGATAAGTTTTTCATAATCTGATAATACAGGTACAGAAATTCTTTCTTTAAGGATAGATTTGAAGAATGCGAATGATGGTCCTGGACTTTCTGTATTGTCACTGTTAATAAACAAGGCATGCAGTCCTGATATTCTTTCTGATTGATTTGGATATCTGTCTAGTAAATCGCGGCCGAACGAACTTTTACCAACACCATTCGTCCCGATTACTACAAGAATATTTGTATGGATGGTTTCTGTATTTCTTGCTCCTTGTTTTATGGGAAGAGTTAATTCCATAATATCTAAGATTTACGTTTTTCAAATATAAGAACTCTTCTGTATAAAAAACAAGTGATATGCATTAAATGATGTTTAATACATATCACTTATAGGAGCTATACTCTCTTTTTTAGAGTAAACAGGAAAGTTGTCCCTTTTCCTAATGTGCTTTTGGCTGATATTTGTCCTTTGTGGAAGAGAACAGCGTTTTTAACTATTGACAATCCTAGTCCTGTTCCACCTATTTTTCGGCTTCTGCCTTTATCTACTCTGTAGAAACGTTCGAATATTCTGTTTAGGTGCTCTTCCGGAATTCCTGTACCATTATCTGCGAAACTGAAATAATAGTAAGAATCGTCTTCCTTGTAGCAATTAAGTTTTATTTTTATACCATCGCCAGCATAAGCAATAGCATTGTCATACAGGTTACGGAATATAGAATACAACAAAGAGTAGTTTCCATGAATCATAGCATTTTCCGGAAGGATTACTTTTGTTGTTATACCTTTACTTTCAATTTTCTGGGCACATTCTTTTTCAATTTCTTCAATCATCTTGTTGATGTTGACATCTGTGATTTCGAACATACCTGAAGCTTCTTCAAGTCTGTTGAGGACAGAAATATCTTGCAATAAATCTGTAAGGCGCAGACTTTGTGAGTAACATCTTTCCAGGAAGAATTTCTGTTTGCTAGCTTCAATATTGTCGTTGTAAAGTAATGTTTCCAAATAACCTTGTATGCTGCTGACAGGAGTTTTCAGTTCATGGGCAATGTTTTGAGTCAATTGCCTTTTCATCTTGTATTCTTCTTCCTGTTGAGTTATGTCATTAATTGAAATCTCATAGCTGTTGTTCAGGAAAAGAATACATTCAACGGAGAATGTTTTTCCTCCTTTATCAATTGTTGATGTTTGCCTGAGAACTTTTACTCTTGGTTCTTTAGATTTTTCATTAATGAAATTACGGATTTCTTCGAGTTCGGGAATGTCAATGACTTCTTCAGAAGAATGAATTTCTGTATTTGAAATCAGATTGGCAAATTGGATAATTTGGATATTGGAAAGAATCTCAACACCTTCTTTTGTGAATACGGCAAATCCTTCTTTGGCGTATTGGAAGTGTTTGATTATTTTTTCTCTTTCAAGAGCCAGATCGTTCTTTGCCTTTTGTTGTTTTCTGTATATTGAAATGATTTGTTGTGCTATATCTCCAAGTTCGTCATTGGGGAAATTATATTCAATTTCCTTTTCTGGGTTCTTTGGAACATTTTGTGAGAAATACTTTAGTTTGGCTATAGTTTGTCCGATACTGAAAGTAAAACGTGAAAGCACAATAAAGAAAACAAGAATCATCAGCGCCATAAAGTATATGAATTCCTTATTTACTTTCAATGTGTTTTTTACATAAGGGCCATAAAGTATAGCACATCTGTAGATGTATCCGTCAATATTGTTTGCCGAATAGAAATATTCTTGTCCTGTTGATCCAGACGAGCGGATGGCATATCCGTTCATATTCATACGAGCTTTTCTTACCTCACTTCTGTCGTTGTGGTTGTTGAATTTTTCTGTTCCGGTATTGTCGAACAGAACTTCTCCTTCGGGACTGATTATAGTCACTCGCATTTCAGTTTCTGGAATTTCCCTGATAAATTCTTCAACAAGACTGTCGAGATTGTTAGTGTATTGTGCTCTATGATGTAACTGATAGTTGTAACTGCTTAGAACACTGTTGAGTTTCTCTCGGGTAAATTCTGTTTCGCGCTGATATTGAAATAAGAGAACGCAAACAGTGAAACCTAAAAAAATGAAAAACACAGACCAAAACAGTCTTTGGCTAAAAGGTATTCTGCTCTGTGAACTTTTCTCTGTTGTATTATTATACATTATTATTCTCCTTCAAAGCAATAACCAAAACCAAGGCGTGTAACGATGTTTTTTCCGTATTCGCCTATTTTCTTTCTTAATCTGGTGATGTTTACATCAATAGTTCGGTCAAGGACATAGACCTCATCACTCCATACTCTGGAGAGAATATCTTCGCGGCTTAACACACAATTCCTGTTTTCCAGGAATAGTTTGAGTATCTCGAATTCTTTTTTTGTAAGAGATATTTCTTCTCCTTGAATAGTCGCTTTTATGCGTTTTGTATCCAGTGTGAGAGTTTGGTAACTGAGATACCTGTTTTCATCGGATTCATCTTTTTTGCTTGAGGAACCTGTTCTGCGGATTACAGCTTTTACTCTGGCAATAACTTGTCTTATTGAGAAAGGCTTGGAAATATAATCGTCTGCCCCTAGGTTGAATCCGGTAAGAGCGTCGTTTTCTGTGTCTTTTGCGGTCAGGAATATGATTGGCAAATGTGCAGTTTTCTCGTCTGCCTTCAAAATTTTCGCCATCTTAAAACCTGAAATTTCTCCCATCATTACGTCAAGCAGTAAAAGCTGGTATTTTGTAAGATCCAACTTTAATGCTTCTTCTGCACTATGTGCTGTGTCAACTTTGAAACCTTCCATTTCAAGATTGAACTGAAGAATTTCGCATAGGTCTTCTTCATCATCTACTACCAGAATATGTGAAGATGTAATGTTGTCGTTCATTTTGTCGTCTTTTTTTGTTTGCAAAAGAATATATATGGTATTTCCGAGTTATGAAAAATGTGTTACAATCGTGTTACAAGGACTGGTATAGCTGTAATTGTAAACAAGAAGGAATAATTGTTTTTTAGTGATTTTGTTTGGGGTTGTCATATATTTGGAACAAAACTTAGATTCCTTTTTCAGAAATCTAAGTTTTGTGATTTTATAATCAGATTAATATATTATTATCTGGATTTTTCAAGATAAGTGTATCCGTAAAGACCGGAACGGTAGTTTGCCAGAAATTCGCGTCCTTCTTCTGTGGATATTTTACCTTGTTTTACAGCTCCTGCAACCCACACCTCGATTGAGCGTGCCATACGTTTAGGATTAAACTGTACATAATCAAGAACATCGGCAACTGTTTCACCTTCGATAATTTTATCAATGACATATTTGTTGTCTTTGATTTTTATATGAACGGCATTTGTGTCACCAAACAGATTATGCAAATCACCAAGAATTTCCTGATATGCACCTACAAGGAATACACCTATGTAATAAGGTTCGTCCGGTTTTAATGGATGAACAGGCAAGTGGTATGAGAAATTCTTTGTTGATATGAAGTTATCAATCTTTCCGTCAGAGTCACAAGTTATGTCTTGTATAGTTGCTGATTTTGTCGGCTTTTCATCCAAACGGCTCAGAGGCATAACCGGGAAAATCTGGTCGATAGCCCAAGAGTCAGGAAGAGACTGGAACAGAGAGAAGTTGCAGAAATATTTATCGGGTAACATTTTTGCAATTTTCTTAAGCTCTTCAGGTGAATGTTTGATATTCTCAGCCATTTCATATACTTCTCGTGCTATTGACCAGAATAAACGCTCAACCTGTGCTCTGGTTTTCAAATCAATCAGACCGATGTTGAAAAGTTCGAGAGCTTCTTCACGGCATTGCATTGTATCGTGCCACGTTTCTATAAGTCTCGGCTGATTCAAATTGTCCCATAGATTATACAATTCTTTCACAAGCTCATGTGCATCTGGTTGCAACTCTTCGTTGTCATCACATATCGGAAGACCTGCACTTGCCAGAGCTTCGAATACTAGAACTGAATGGTGTGCAGTAAGTGATCGTCCAGATTCTGTGATGATATTAGGCTGCTCCATATTGTTCTTTTTGCATACATCAGCAAGAGATGAAACAGCATCGTTTACATATTCCTGTATAGAATAGTTCATGCTGTTACCACTAAGAGGAGAACGTGTGCCATCATAATCAACACCTAAGCCTCCGCCAATATCAAAGAAACGGATGTCGTATCCCATCTTTTTCAATTGCACATAGAACTGAGTTGCTTCACGCAAAGCTGTTTTGATTCTTCTGATGTTAGTAACCTGGCTTCCGATGTGGAAATGAATCAACTGGAGACAATCTGATAATTCATTTTTTTCAAGGAAAGCCAAAGCATCAAGAAGTTCACTTGAGTTCAGACCGAATTTGCTGACATCGCCTCCTGATTCTTCCCATTTTCCACTTCCGGAACTTGCAAGTTTAATACGGATGCCAATATTAGGGCGGACATTCATTCGTTTTGCCAAAGTCGCGATGGTATGCAGTTCCATCATCTTTTCAACAACGAGGAATATCTGCCTTCCCATTTTCTGCGCTAATAAAGCGAGTTCGATATAACTCTCGTCTTTGTATCCATTACAAACAATTATTGCGTCGTTGTCAATATCAATTGACAAAACGGCATGGAGTTCAGGTTTTGAACCGGCTTCAAGACCAATATTGTACTTGTTGCCATGGCTTACAATTTCCTCCACAACTGGACGCATCTGGTTCACCTTAATAGGATAAATGACATAATTTTTGGCATTATAGCCATATTCTTTTGCTGCCTTTTCAAAACAACCGGATATTTTTTCAATTCGATTGTTCAGAATATCTGGAAAACGCAGTAACAGAGGGGCAGCTACATCATGCAGCTGCAGTTCTTCCATCAACTCCTTTAAGTCGATAGTTGGACCACCCGGCTTTGGTTGAACAGCCACGTGCCCTTTCTCGTTGACCGAGAAATAATTCAGCCCCCATCCATTGATGTTGTACAGCTCGGCTGAATCTTCAATTTTCCATTTTCTCATTTACCTTAAAATGTGTTTAAAATGAATATTTACCCCAAGTATAGTCTGAAACTCTATGGGATGTTAATTAATTTATGTGTTTGTAAACTTAATCTCCACCAAGGACGTCTTTTTATATATTCAATCACTTCGCCAGTGTTTTTGCAAGAACATGGTTGAAGGAAATAATGCTCAGCTTTGATGTTATGATAATATTGCTCAACATCTTGCTGTGTATATACTATTTTTACTTCATTAGCTTTTTGCAATTTAATAATAGAATTTTCTTTGGGTGAACATGTAATCCAGTCAATGTTTTCTGGTAATTTATGCGTGCCATTTGTTTCAACGCATACAAATTTACCTTCTTTGTGTAGCATATCCACAAAATTTGAATCAATCGACAGTGAAGGTTCTCCTCCAGTTAGAATTACAGTTTTTGCCGGACATTGGCGGACATGGAGCAATATTTCTTCATCATCCATATATTCTCCTTCAGTATGTTTTGTGTCGCAGAAGTCACAATGGAGATTACATCCTGAGAATCTGATGAACAATGCTGGTGTCCCAACATGAAAACCTTCGCCTTGCAAGCTGTAAAAAATCTCATTAATCTTTCTCATAGATTGCGGTATTGTTTTCAGATTCTTGAACTTCTACTTTATAACATGACTCAAGTTGATCACATATCCAGCGAGCAATGTTTTCTGCTGTTGGATTGAAAGGAAGAATTTCATTAAGATTCTTATGGTCTAATTTGTCTTTGATTTTATTTTTGATATGGCTGAAATCAATAACCATTCCATCTTCATTCAGTTCTTTAGAACGGCAATGAACAGTAATAATCCAATTGTGACCATGTAAATTACAACATTTACTTGGATAAGATAACTGCAAGGAATGAGCAGCAGAAATTTCTAATTTTTTAACAACAGTATACATAGCTTTTGTTATTAATTAAAGTTGTGCAAACTCGACGTATGGCAGACAATAAATAAGCTGACAAGTTTTTCATTTATTATTATAAAATCTTGTCAACTTCATAAGTGAATCTTTGTCAACATAGAGTTGTAAGTTTGCAAAACTTAAATTGTTTAATTATTAAAAAAGCGAAGCTCTTAATGTCACCTCAGAGCATCGCTACAAATTTACTACTTTTCTTTATAACCCAAATAACTGTATAAGTGTTTTCATGTGATTGAAAAATGTTTTTAATATCGGTATACGCTATAAATTCAAAAATGTCGGTAAAATTTAGTTTTTTACAAAGATTACATTAATTTTGTGTTCAACATTTCTGGTATGTCGGGTTGTGTCGGAGATGTCGTTTTATAAGAATTACTTATATATTATTCAATCCGGTTATCATTGAATCAATAATTATTTTTATGTCAGACAGTGTAGTTATTATTCCTACATATAACGAAAAGGAAAATATAGAAAATATTATTCGTGCGGTTTTTTCGTTGGAAAAGGAATTTCATATCTTAATAATTGACGATGGTTCTCCAGATGGAACAGCTGCTATTGTTAAACGATTGAAAGAGGAATTTCCCCAAAGGCTTTTCTTGGTTGAACGAACTGGAAAATTAGGTCTTGGAACAGCATATATTTGTGGTTTTAAGTGGGCAATAGAACATAAATATGATTATATTTTTGAGATGGATGCCGATTTCAGTCATAATCCTAATGATTTGCCAAGACTTTATTCTGCTTGTTCCGAACAAGGTGCTGATGTTGCGGTAGGTTCGCGTTATTGTAATGGCGTGAATGTTGTGAATTGGCCGTTGGGAAGAGTTTTGATGTCTTACTTTGCTTCAACTTATGTCCGCTTTGTTACAGGAATGAATGTTCGTGATACTACTGCCGGTTTTAAGTGTTACCGACGTTATGTTCTTGAAGCCATAGATTTGGATAATATACACTTCAAAGGTTATGCGTTTCAGATTGAAATGAAGTTTACCGCATACAAATGTGGATTTAAGATAATAGAAGTTCCTATAATTTTCATTAATAGAGTTTTGGGCGTTTCAAAGATGAACTCTTCAATTTTTGGTGAAGCTTTGTTTGGTGTGCTTAAACTAAAAGTATGGAGCTGGTTCAATAAATTACCGATAAGATCTTATAAGGCTAAGAAAGCTTAATGTGATAGTAATATATACTAAGAAGCTCATTATGGTATTTGCGGATGTTTGATATACATTCTTATAATACCATAATGAGCTTTTCATTTTATAAACAGATTAAGATTTACTTTTTATATTTGGCAACTCTTTCATCGTTTATTACACCTTTCCAGTTAAGACCAAATGCAAAATCATATACATTTCCTTCACTGTCCTTGTAACATTTCATATCATGTGAAGTATCTTCAAACTGCTCTTCTACGGTTTTCATATCTGCTGGCATTTGTAATGGGAGAAGTGCTGAAGGTTCTGCTTCTCCGCTGATAATATCCAGCATTGCCTGATTCTGAACATCAAAACCTATTAGTATAGCATCAGCTGAAGGTTCAAATTCTGACATGACAGTTGGATTTGTCATAGACAAAGAAACAATAACGGGTTTTCCTTTCATTTTCTGTTTTGTTTCAATTACAGACAGCATATCTTGTTTATTGGCTGTTTTTACAGATTTACCCTTATAGCTTCTGTTTGTGAAGTCTTCAAAAGGATCACCGCCAGAAAGACTTTTAGCTCTTGCGTGTGTCGCTGTGTAATCGTTGTATTGCAGGCTGATTGGCAGATATCCGTTTCCTCCTTTATCACGATCAGCTTTATCATACCCGACACCACTATTAGGGCTTGTAATGAATACTATTGCGAAATCTGCTTCTTCAGGATTTTCAACCAGTGTATAATATTTCTTTACTAAATCAAGATTGACCGGATAATCTGTATGAGCTTCGCTAATAGTTCCAAAGAATCCTTTCACAGCAGGGAAGTAGCGTTTAGGAATATACACCTTTTTGCTCTTGTTCATAGGCAAAACATTGTTCTTGTTTTTTACCATGACGATTGATTGAAGCTGAGTGTTGTAAGCTTCTTTCATGAAATCTGGATTACCTACGGTTTTCTGTGATTCTTCCGGATCGAGATATGGATTTTCAAACAGTCCTGTTCTGAATATATTCATAAGCAGTCTTACTGCTGACAATTCAAATCTTTCTCTCATCGCTTCTTCTCCAAATTCCTTTACACCCATCTGATATGCTTCAAGCACAGGACCTTTGTCGTTGTTCCCGCCAAATTGGTCAACTCCAGCTTTCAAAATAGCATAGTGACGTTCAGCTACGGTCATATTTTCCGCACCCCAAGGTTTTCCGGCAAATGTTTCAACACCTGTTTCATCTGCAGTTATTCCCCAGTCAGTACATACAACACCTTCATATTTATATTTATTTCTCAACTCATCTGTTATAAGAAATTTATTGTAGCTGTTGGCAATATCTACTCCGCCGCCATTCTGACCGACAGATATTGTGTAGTAAGGCATGACAGCAGAAGCCATCTTTGTTTTACCTTCAAGTTTGAATGCTCCCTCTGTGAAAGGTTTTTTCAACTCTTCCCAGTTTTTTCCTGGATAAACAGCATATTTACCGTAGGCATAATGTGCGTCTCTGCCAGCTTCGCCTGGTCCGCCTCCAGGCCAGTGTTTAATCATTGCGTTTACACTGTGAAATCCCCATCCGTCTTTTATTTCACTCTCGCCTTCAGATGTTTGGAATCCGTCAACATATGCCCTTGCCATATCTGCAGACAATTGTGAGTCTTCGCCAAAGGTTCCGCTCACTCTGCTCCATCTCGGTTCAGTTGCCATATCAATCTGAGGCGATAGGGCAGTAGCTATACCTAATGCTCTGTATTCAATAGATGCAATTTCTCCGAATCGTTTGGTAAGTTCCGGGCGGAATGTTGCTGCTAATCCAAGTGATCCTGGCCAAAGTGATATTTGTCCGCCACTACCATAGTTATATTCAGTGTCCGCTGCAGTTGCATGTCGTGGATCGGAACTGTTGTTGGCAGGAATACCATGTCCAATACCTTCAACAAGAGCTTGAACATTGTTGTTCCATTCGGCAGCAATAGCTGGACTTTGAACTTTAGTAATCAATACGTGACGTAAATTGTCTTCGGTGAGGAATTTTCTTTGGGCATCAGAAATATCTGAAGCCTTTGCTCCGCTTTCGTCAAAAGGTTTTCCGTTATATGTTGAAGCTCCAAAACCTTTACTTGCACCAGGAATAGACTGATGTGCGCTATATAACATCAATCCGGCAATTTCCTCTATGGAAAGTTGTGATGCCAAATCTTTTGAACGCTCAAGTGCATCTTTTCTCCAATCTTCGTAAATGTCAAGTTTCCCGTTTTTGTTCAAATCTTTGAAAGCCAAACCGTCTATAGTCAGAATCTTAATGCCGGATTTTGTGGAATAACCAAGAGTTGCACCGGCATCTTGCGTGATAATGTTGTAAGAACCTTTTTCTTTTTCTGTCCATTTACGGTTAGAACATGCTGCTGATGATAATAGTACAGCTCCAATCATACTATAAGCTGTACATTTTCTTAAATGCTGCTTTTTCATTTTTTATAAGTTATATTAAGTGGCTTTAGATATATAAATACCGAAAATATTGATTTATAGAACAGAAGAAGAGATATTTAGCAAGTGATATTTCCCTGTTCTATCGACAACGTGTTTCGGATACAATTAATAGGCTAAAGATAGTGAATCAATTTAATTATTTGTTATTTATTCTTTGTTTTTTAGTAAATATGATTTCAGAAAACCTTTTATACAAGACTAAAACATGATAATAAATTGAGATAAAAAATACATCCGTAAGTATCATAAAATATATATAGAAGTAAATAAACGCGGGGTCGAACCTAAATCTTATTACATCCGAACCCACATAAAGTAGGGCTCGGATATGTTTATTCAAGATTATCGTCTTTATCTGATAATTCCAGTTTATTCTCTCCTCTATATAACTCCCAGATTCTATATCCTATAATAATTAATAATATAATTGTACCTTGGATACAGACCCATCCGAATAGTTCTTTCATGCTGACCATAGTGGCTTGCCTGCTCACTTCGGCATATAGTTCTTTTATTGGGGCATTGGGCATCCATTCATGCAGCTGGTCAATGTTTCTGCTCACAATTCCAATTTTGTCAACTTGCAGATGTCGCATCCATCTGTTAAGAATTGCTGTTCCTAACGGTGTGGCAATACTGGTTCTTATAAAGCTGAGAACACACAATGCCTGGAAGAAATGTTTGAATGGGACACTCAATGCTATATATATTGTAAGGGAAATGTACAGTATTCCATGACCTAATCCTCGCAAGAAGTTAGGGAAATAAAGACTTTCAATATTCAAATCCGGGTAAATAAGGAAATACATGTAATACTGGTAAATTACTACTAAAAGAAATCCTAAGAATATAAGCATCTTAAATCCTTTTTTTAATATTGCTTTACGATAAAAAACGGTTGCAGAACCACATAGTATTCCTGCAAAAGCGAACCAATTAATTGATATGCTATTCAGATTATCATAGTTCAGAATTCTTGACATAAGCAGGTTTTGAAGAACTGATGATGTTGTCTGATTAAGGCATAACATAAGGAAAAGCAACAGAACGATAGGAAAATTCTTGTATCGTAATGTCTGGAATTCAATGTATGGACGTCATTAGTGTCCCGTTAAAATGGGACGAGTTAAACAATTAATCAAATAGCCCCGGAATCTGGGGATCATTTAGATCTTTGACATCATTGAAATTGGTCT
>CASFJQ010000017.1 GCA_949295065.1 uncultured Parabacteroides sp.
AACGAGGAAACTTTGGCTGAAATCAGAAGATTAAACCGTGAAGTTTTAAGAGAGAGACAAGAAGAGGAAAGAAGAAAACGTGAAAGAGAACAGAATTATATTTTACAGTGAATAAAATGGAAAAATACGGAAATCAATGTAAGAGTGACAACTCATTTACTAAAAAAGCAAGATTGCTTCAATCAATATATAGAGTCGAGATTGGAGAAAAAGAAGGTGTCGGACCAACAAAAAATTCCAAAAGGCTATATGGAAATATGATTACCGGAGGAGAAGTTTCTGGGAAAAATTTCCTGATGCAGGAGACTTTTGAATATGCCAGGAAAAGAGTGGAAAACAGAAAAGAATCTGAAACAATTGATGAGTTTCGTTTGTTTAATAACCTTCTGTCCAGTATGCCAATGGCTTTCAATCTGTTTCACCCTTTGATGCTTCTATTGGACGAAGAGCCGGAAAAAGTTTCATCCGCAATAAAGTCGGTGTTTAAGAATATTCCTATTAGCAATGTTATTGAAATAGGTCTGGAATTTATACCGACCCCAATAGATAAATACACAAAAGATAAGTCTGCAATGGACGCATTCATCAAATTTGTTGACGATAATGGTTGTGAGCAAATTATAGCCATTGAAACAAAATATACAGATGTACTTGGAGTTAATGAAGCTCGTAATTCGCAGGAACAAAAACAAATGTTGCTCGAAACAGGCTTGTTCTGCTCGGAATTTGAAGAGTTGCTGAGCGAAGGAAAAGTAAAACTAACGCAGATTTACAGAAATATATTACTTACCGAAAAGTATAGAATTGTTGAAGGTCTGAAAGATTCTTATTCCGTAGTGATTGCACCAAAAGATCATCCGTCAACAGCTGAAGAAATAAAGTCAGTGTCGGATTATCTGAAACCGGAATATGCCTATAAACTAACTTCCATCACTCTTGAGGATTTTGTAAATGTGATGGTTCAAAACCTTCCAAAGCGTTACAGTCAGGTATATGAGAGGTTTTGGGATAGGTATTTGGGGTTTGGGAAGGTTTGATAATTTATTCCTTTTAATGTTTAATAAGGGTTGGAGTTATTATTAAATTCAGAAAACTTACAATTTGAAATTAATCAATAAGTTTCAAATTGTAAGTTTTCTGAATTCAATATTTAGTTTTGCAACACCTTCCTGTAAAGTTAAAGGCCTTCAGCCAAAATTATGTTTGTTTTTTTATTAAAAACTTATCCCACCAAAAATCTCTCCTTAAACTCTCCCGGAGTGCAGCCTTCGATTTTCTTGAACAGTCTGATGAAATGCTGAGGATATTGGAAACCAAGGGAATATGCGATTTCGCTGATATTCTGTTTTCCGTTGATAAGTTCGGTTTTGGACAGACTGATTATTTTGTGCTGGATATATTCCTGGGCTGTTTTGCCTGTCTCTTTTTTTATCAGGTCGCCGAAATAGCCGGTGGAAAGACAGATTTCGTTGGCAAAATATTTTACTGACGGGAGACCGTTTATTTTGTCTTTGTTTCTGAAATATTCATTCAGAAGATTCTCGAATTTGGTGAGAACATCGCTGTTGGCTTTTTTTCGTGTGCAGAACTGGCGGTCGTAGAAACGCATGCAATAGTCCAGGATAAGCTCGATATGAGTTGTGAGGATGTCACGTGAATGTTTATCAACGGGATAATCCAGCTCATGGTCGATTTTTTTCAGACAGTCGATGATTGTACTTCTTTCCTGGGCGGAGAGATGCAGGGCTTCGTTTTGCGCATAGTCGAAAAATGTGTATTGCTTGATTTTCTCGCCAAGGTCTGTTCCGTAAATCAGGTCCGGATGAAACAGTATGCCATATACTTCGGGACGGATTTCTTCGTCTTTCATTTCAACTTCTACAATTTGTCCGGGGGCAAAACTTACGATTGTTCCTTCCTGATAGTCGTAGTATTGCCTGCCATATTTCAGCGTACAGTTGATTCCGTTTTTCAGATATAGCGCATATACGCCATAGTTCATTCTGACGTGATTGACTGAGCCGGTTGACTTTGTAAGGTCAACAACTGTGACTAACGGGTGCTTTGTGGGAAGTCCGTAAAGCTTGTTGTATGCGTCAATGCTGTTTAAGTGTATTATATCCATACTGCCTGCTATATTTCAATTTTTATCACTTCTCCGTACTGGGGTATGCTTTTGAATGCGTCTTCTATTGGATATTCCTTTGCGAATACTCTTGCACATGTGAGTACACCTCCGTGAGCAAAGATGCAAATTTTATTGTAGTGTTGTGCTTTTTTCTCGGAAAGAAAATCTGCAACTCGCTGATATTGGTCTCTGAGTGATTCGCCGTTCGGTGTGCGGGTGTCTGTCCAGTTTCTGAACCATTCTTTTGAGAGCGGGTCGGCATATATTTCGTCCCACGATTTCATTTCCCAGTCTCCGAAATTCATTTCCTTCAGGCGATTGTCGATAATTGGATTTTTGAATCCGCAATAATCGGCAAGTCTGCGGCATCGGGTGAGCGGGCTGCAGAATACTTCGTCGAAACTGATGTTTTCGAGTTCAGCCTTGGTTTTTGCGGCTTCTTCCTCGAATGTGTTGTTCAGTTCAACATCGGAGAATCCGTAGGTTATTCCTTTGGGAACATTTACGGATGTATGTCTGACAAGATATACTATCATAGGAATGTTGTTTTAATAGCCAGAATTGCAAGATAGAAACTCAGCTCGGTCAGCAGGAATGTGGCTCCGCAGCAGTCGCCGGTATATCCGTCGATTTTCTTTTTCATAAATGATGTGAGAGCATACCATACGATAACCGGGATAATTATTGCAAACAAATAATATGCATCCGGAAGCCACAGCAATGGAATGGCTGCTGTGGCTATGCATATTATATATTCGCTTGTTGTCATCCTGCTATATACTGTTTTGTTTTTGGCTTCCTGCTCGTTGCGGGCATAGGGAAGGCGGTTTATTATCATTCCGGAAATGCCTTTGCACAGAGGGTCGCCGGTCAGTATGGCTGCGGCTGCCAGTTGCAATGGCATTGACGAAAGGGTGAGATACAGAAGCAGAAAATACATAATCAGTCCAATCACTCCATAGCTGCCTATGTGTGAATCCTTCATTATTGATAGTATTCTCTCGCGGCTTGTTCCACCACCGAAACCGTCGAAGAAATCGGCAAGCCCGTCTTCGTGAAGGCACCCCGTAACAAGCAGTCTGCTTATTATGGCAAACAAAACGGAAACTTCTGCGGGGAAGAATTGTGATGCCAGTAACAGGACAAACACGCTGATTCCGGAAGTGAGCCATCCTGCCAAAGGCCACATGCTGACTATGTTCTTGAAATATGTTGCCGGAACTTCGGCAAGTTTCCAGAACGGCAGGCGAGTGAAAAATATGAGTGCTGCTAGGATGCGTAACATTTTTTGTCTCCTTAAAAATACTTCGTTATCGCCTCCTGCTCAAACGTATGCATTTCATTAATCATACGAACGGCAGAATCTACAATAGGATATGCACAAATAGCTCCGGAACCTTCGCCAAGGCGCAAACCAAGGTCTAGGAGAGGTTTTGCGTTGAGGCTGTCGAGCACACGGCGGTGTCCGGCTTCGTCGCCACAATGACCGAAGATACAATAGTGGAGCATATCAGGATATAGGCGTGAAGCAGCAAGCACGCAGTTTGTCATAATAAATCCGTCAACAAGGATAATCATTTTCAATTCTGCAGCTTTAAGCATTCCGCCCACGGCCATCACCATTTCATAGCCGCCGAAATATCGCATGACATCGAGTGTTGAGCCATCGCCCTTATAGTTTTCAAGAGATTTCTTCAACACATTATATTTATGGTTCACACCGTTTTTGTCGAGTCCGCTGCCGGCGCCCACGCATTTGTCCAAAGGAATTCCAGTGAGGCAAGTCATCCACATACTTGATGCAGAAGTGTTTCCTATTCCCATTTCGCCGAAGCTGATGATGTTGCAGCCTTCGTTGAAACATTGTTCAACAATTTCTGCTCCGTATTCAAGCGCCTTTTCCATTTCCTCGTATGTCATGGCTGCTTCGTAAAGGAAATTGCGAGTTCCTTTTCTAATCTTTCTGTTGATGATTCTAGGATTTTCTGGGAAATCATAGTCAACGCCACCGTCAACGATTTTTATTTCGAATCCGTGTTGTCTTGCCAGATAGCACACTCCGGCGCCACCGTTAAGGAAATTATATACGACTTGTCTGGTCACTTCTTTTGGTGACAGGCTGACTCCTTCGTCGGCAATACCGTGGTCTGAGGCATATATTACGTTGACCGGGTGTGAAAGTTTAGGTGATAAAGTCTGTTGGATCAGACCAATTTGGCGGGCAATCTCTTCGAGTCTTCCCAATGAACCTTTGGGTTTTGTAAGATTGTTGATTTTGTCAATCAGTTTGTCACTGATATTTTCATCCGGTTGTTCTATGTTGAATTTTATCATGATATTATTAAGTTTGTTTTAGTTGACAAGTTGACGAGTTGACGAGTTGAAAAGGGAGATGAAATATATTTCTTGTATCTGAAGCCTTGTTTCCTTGTCACCTATTCTTCACTTCCATCGGTATTCCGCTAACCATCAGAAACACCTCGTCTGCATTCGACGCTATGAACTGATTCATCCATCCTTGCAAGTCGGTGAATTTCCTTTGAACCGGGTCGATAGGCACACCGCCCATTCCAATCTCATTGGTTACGAATATGAAATGTGCGTTTTGAGATGTAAAACGGGTGAATTCCTGTTTTGCCATTTCGAGGATTTCGTCGATTGACTTTTCCTTTTCGTTGTCGAAGAAGAAATTAGTAAGCCATAGAGTGACGCAGTCGATGATTACAACTCTGCCTTCAACATTGTGTTTGCTGAGTTCTTTTTCCTCCTCGATGTTTGTCCATTCCGGACCGCGGTCTGCCTGATGGCGCAGGACTCTTAGACGAAACTCCTCGTCCCATATTCTGGATGTTGCCAGATAAACAGGATGAGGAGTTTCACTTAAAGCCATTTTTTGTGCGAATCCGCTCTTGCCGGAGCGTTCTCCACCAGTGACTAATGTTATTTTTTTATTCATTGTCATTTTGTCTTTTTCTTTCTGCCGCACGTTTGGCTTTGTTCACCGGATTGTTGCGGCTTGTTTTTCTGAGAGCAGCCGACTTTGGAGATGCAGCTACACGTTGAGCAACTGCTGAGCGTCCGAGTGATTTGCCGAACTTTGGCTGTAATGCTTCACGGAAAGCCTGTTCGCGGTCGATAGTTGGTTTTCCGGAACCGTTATTTTTTTCTTCTCTTTCCTTGGCAGCACGGCGGGCAGCAGCATATTTGTTGTATTTTCCGTAGTGCTCGCGTCTTTCGCCTGATGATGAGGCAGAAGATGACGGTTTGTTTCCGCTGAATGATTTTGACTTTGACGGGCTTCGTCTGATCTGTCTGTTTACAGGCTCACCCATAATGAGATTCTTTGATTTGCCCGGAGCCGCTTTGATTGTACCGGCAACTGAGTGTTTGCCGAAACGAACCTGCTCGCCGTCAACAAGGACGATGTCTGTTTCGGTTACTTTCTGTCCGATACTGGGAAGTTGGCCGTTCACGGTGACACGTCCCATCTCAATAAATATGTCTGCTTCGCGACGAGAACATAATCCCGAGTCACTTAAAAGTTTGTTTAGTCTTACTTCCATTTTTTATATTGTTGTTTTGTTTTCTTTCTGTTGTTTAAAGGAAAAGATACAAGTGATGAGTTGACAAAATTGTATCTTTTGGAAATTATCGGCAAAGTTACTGAAAAAGCTTTGTTTCTATAAGAAAGAAAGCAGACAAATAATTATTCCCATGAACAATTCTGTCCTTTCGTTCACTCTCACGGCAACTATCATGTCGATTGTGCTGAATTCACGTTCGTGTGTTCCGATATATGGCTTATACACCGGTTTGCCGAAATAGTCGTGAGTTCCTCCAAAGCGGCAGTTCAGAATTGTGGCAAGTGCAGCTTCGGGATATCCGGAATTGGGACTGGCATGAGCCGGACCGAATTCTTTGACGAATTTCCATTTGCTGATATTTCCGGAAACAAGGAGCATGAATACTGCGGTGATGCGTGCCGGTATGAAGTTGGCAACATCGTCAATCAGAGCTGCTGCAGTTCCAAATTTTATGTATCTTTCGTTTTTATATCCTATCATTGAGTCGAGAGTGTTCACCATTTTATATGCCATCATTCCCGGAAGCCCGAAAATAAGGAACCAGAACATTGGGGCAATCACACCGTCGCTCAGATTCTCGGCTAAGGTTTCAAGTGCTGCTGCTCTTATTTCCTGTGGTGAAAGATTTGCTGTGTCGCGACCGACAATTCTGCCAACTTGCACTCGTCCTTCTTCGGTGCTTCTGTCAACAGCTTCGAAAACCATACGCACTTCATTGATAAGGGTTTTTCCTGCGAGGCAGAAGAATACACCAATGGCGGTTATTATATATGCCAGTACAGAACTGAACATATTAGCTATATATAAGATTGCTAATGTCAGTCCGAATGTGGCAAGAATTAACGTAATGGCTAGAAATGCTCCTTTTTCCCTGCGATTATCACCTTTGTTCAGGATTTTTTCCCCGGCTGATATGGCTTTGCCGAAATATATCACAGGGTGAGGCAATGAAACTGGGTCACCGAAAATTCTGTCGGCAAGCCATCCGGTAAGGAATGGAAGGAAACGAGGATTGTATAGCAAATTAAGCATTTTATTAAATTTGTAAACGGCTTTTGTTATTCAAGTTTCGAGGATGTTGCAAAACTAATTTAAACACAGAGACACGGAGAACACGGAGTTTTTTTATTTTATTTATTCTGAATATATTAACTCAGTGGTTTTGTGTCTCTTAGTTTTATTATTTATGTTTCGAGTTGACAAGTTAATAAGTTGACAAGTTGACGAGGTATTCAGATATTAATTTGTGAAATAAATAGGTGTTCTGACCTTGTCAACTTGTCTCTGAAGCCTTGTCAACTTATCAATTTTTGAGTCGAGCAGCTTTCGAAACTATTTTTCCTTTGCAAAAATAGTAGAAAAAAAGAATACTCTTTTGCTTTCTGACGAAAGATATTTACCTTTGTAGTATGCTTAGACTAACTATACATATAGAAAGACTGTTATTGACACAGGATTGTGTCATAGTTCCGGGTTTTGGCGGCTTTGTTATTCAGGCGGTGAATGCTTCATACAATGCCGAGAAATCCATGTTTGTTCCTATGAGCAAGGAAGTGATGTTTAACACTACTTTGCAGCATAATGACGGTCTGTTGTGTGAGTCGTATATGCAGGCTTATCATACAGATTATGATAAAGCTCAGCAGATGCTGATTCAGGATATTGAAGAGTTGAAATCTGAGTTGCATTCTGCCGGTGAAGTTTCGTTGGGCTTTATCGGTTGTTTCCGTATGGGTGATGAAGGCCAGGTGGTGTTTGTGCCTAAAACAACGGATATAATGTCAGTCTATTCTTATGGGCTTACTTCTTTCAGCATTCCTACATTGGCTGAACTTGAAGCCGCTGAAAGAACTGCAGTGACAGAGGAAAGAAAATCTGCAAAAACGCACGAGGATGTTCTGTATATCCCTGTGAGCCGTCGTTTTATCAGAACTGTGGCTGCATCGGTGGCTGCTGTTTCTTTGTTCCTTGTGGTATCGACTCCGGTGCGCGATGTGAACCATGCTGCATATAAGGCTAGCTTTGTCCCGACAGAGATGGTAAATTATACTGGCGTATATAATAATGAAACGGCTGTTGAAAATGAAGTTCCGGAAATGACAGTTTCTCCTGTTATTGATGAACCGAAGCCGGAGCCAAAGCCTGTTGTAGCTGAAAAAACTGTTGTGGCTGAAGAAAAGAAAGCTCCGCTTCCGCAGCAGAAAATGTTTCATATCGTTATTGCAAGTTTTCCGGACAAAGACCAGGCCGATAAGTTCCTAGCTAAGGTGGACAGAAAACAATTCCCTCAGACAGATATAATAGAGCGCGGAGGAAAGTTCCGTGTTTATTCAAAGAAATTTGATAATAGGGCAGAGGCAGAGTCTTATTTGGAGAATTTCAGAAACAACTCTCCTTATAAGGATGCATGGCTTTTTATCAGCCGCTAAGAGTTTATTCCGGTGGATTTTGTTATAGATACAGATAACAGGGAGTTTCAGGATGCATTGCAGCTGATAACTCATACCCGGCAATCTGTTTTCCTTACCGGGAAAGCTGGAACTGGTAAATCTACTTTCCTTAAATATATATGTGAGAATACTCGGAAAAAACATATAGTTTTGGCTCCGACGGGAATTGCTGCAATCAATGCCCGAGGAGTTACTCTCCATTCTTTCTTTAAACTTCCTTTCAGGCCTATTTTGCCGGAAGATCCGGATCTCAGCTTGAGAAACGGGCGTATTTTCGAATTTTTCAAATATACAAAAGAGCGTAGGAAAATAATATCGGAGGTGGAACTCGTGATTATCGACGAGATTTCGATGGTGCGTGCCGATATTATTGATTGTGTGGACCGTATTTTGCGTGTGTTTTCGGGAAATATGCGTCTTCCTTTTGGTGGAAAACAGATGCTTTTTGTCGGTGATGTTTTCCAGCTCGAGCCTGTTGTGCCTTCTGATCAGAAAGATATTCTTTCACGCTTTTATCCCAGTGCTTTTTTCTTTTCGGCAAGAGTTTTCAAGGAAATAAATCTTGTGCCGATTGAATTGCAGAAAGTTTACAGGCAGAAAGATGTTGATTTTGTTTCAGTGCTGGATAAAATCAGAAGCAATTCTGCCAGAAATCAGGATTTGGAAAAGCTGAATTCAAGATATATTCCTTCTTTTGAGCCTGACGACAAGGATATGTATATCACCTTGGCAACAAGGCGCGACCAGGTGGATTTTATCAATGACAAAAAGTTGGCGTCGCTCGAGGGAGAGGAGTTTGTTTCCGTCGGAAGAATATCCGGTGATTTTCCGGAGTCTTCTTTGCCTACTCAACTTAAATTGTCGATAAAGAAAAATGCTCAGATTATTTTTATTGAAAACGACAGAGATAGGAGATGGGTGAACGGAACAATTGGAATGATTTCGGGCATTGATGACGAAGGGCATGTGTTTGTGCTTCTTGAAAATGGAAATGAGTATTTGATTGAGCCTACTGTATGGAATAATTATAAGTATAAATATAACGAAGAGAAAAAGCAGATTGAGGAAGAAATTATCGGCTCGTTTGAACAGTTGCCGATTCGTCTTGCCTGGGCGATAACTGTGCATAAAAGTCAGGGATTGACTTTCAGCCGTGTGGTTGTTGACCTGACTGGCGGAGTTTTTGCCGGAGGTCAGACTTATGTGGCATTGAGCAGATGCACATCAATAGATGGTTTGGTGTTGAGAAGAAGGATTTCTCAATCTGATATTTTTATAAAGAAAGAAATAGTTGCGTTCAGCAAACAATTCAATGATTCCCGGCTTATTGAGGAAAGTTTGAAGGAAAGCGAAGCTGAACTTCTTTATGCAAACGCTTCACGAAGTTTCGACAAAAATAATTTTTCTGAAGCAGTTGATATGTTTGCCAAAGCCTTAAGTAAGAAAAATGTAATGGATAAGCCTGAAGTCCGACGCTTGATAAGTCGGAAATTGCAGCGTATCAACTCTCAGCGTGAGCAAATCAAGGCTTTGAAGGAGCAAATTCATTCGATGCGCGAAGTACAGAAGGAATATGCTCGTGAATATTATCTTATGGGGAATGAGTGTGTAACTCAGGCTCATGATTTAAAAGCTGCACTTCGTTGTTTTGAAAAAGCTCTGAAACTTTATCCGCAATATTTGGATGCTTGGGTAAGAAAAGGTGTGACATTGCTTGAAATCGGTGATGAATATGATGCCCAGTCGGCTTTTAATATAGCAGTTTCTTTGGATTCAAAATCATTCAAGGCAAGATATAACCGTGGAAAATGCCGTTTGAGATTGAAATATTACGAAGAAGCCTTGTCTGATTTTAATGTCGCTGTTGGTCTGAAACCGGAACATATTGCTACTCACGTATATTTATCAGAAGTTTACACTTGCCTTGGTGATGAAGAGATGGCATTGAAGCATGAGGAAATAGCTGAGGCACTAAGGAGAAAAAAGAACAAATGAACTTATTGATAGTTATAATCCAACTAAATCATATATTGAATTTATTGTATTCAAAATATCGATTCACCTAGGTGGTTCAATCAACTCACCTAGGTGAGCCAATCAATCCACCTAGGTGAGCCGATTAACCCATCTAGGTGGGGCGATATTTTGAATGCGATTTCCTACTTTAATTATTAGGATGAATGTGGAATATTAATGTGATGACTTTTGTGTTGGTGGAATAGAAAATAAAATTCCCCGCATTCTCTCTTTCTCCTCTGTATTGAAAAATATCTCTCTGTGTCTCCGCATCTCTGTGTTTTATCCCCCAAACCCCCATGTTTCGTCCCATAAACCCATTATGTTGAAAAAAAATACCAACTTTCTCTTGCAGATTAATAATTACTACTTAACTTTGCAGCAATTCCATTAGGCAGATAGCGTTCTGCACTTGAGGAAGTACATATTTATGTAAGCATTTTATGGTGATTATTCCTACTCGGAAAATCTGCAAAATTTTTTAAGTAAGACGGAATAATGGACAACATGAAATGCTTGCGCTTGGAAGGATTATATGATATTGTTGTATCTGTTCGTGTATATTTCATACACTAAAGTCACGCCTTTTTAGGAGGGTGGAAAGCGTATCTATATACACAAATATTATAGGATACTTTATATAACCGAATAAGCGCAGGCTGTTGTTTTATTATTGTTTTACTGGCTTTGCAGAGCCTCCGAGTAAATAATAAATACAACGTCTGCGCTTTTTTTATGTTCATACTTAATCAAAGGTTTTAAGATGTTGAGCCGAAAATGCTTCTTCTTACGGAACTATTTTTATTAACATTTTAAAATTAAATTATTATGAACAAGAAAGTTTCTACACTTTTGACAGTGGCTCTTACTCTTGGAGGCTCACTGTTGAGTAGTTCGGCTTTTGCAACAGATGTTACAGCAACATCATTTGCTAATGCTGTTAAAAATGGCGTTTTAGATGTCAAAACATTGGCACCGGACAATGTTATTAATTTGACTCAAGATGTTAATCTAGCTGAAGGACAGCACCTTGTAATAGTAAAAGAGGATGGTGTTACTATCACATCAAAAGATGGAAAAACATTTAAAGGACATTTGCTTTTGGCAGGTGATGGCATCACTGTTTCAAACTTGAAACTTACTTCAAAAGATTTGTTAAGTGTTGTTCGTCAGGGAAACTGGAATAGCTCAATTATTTCTGTTTATGCTAATAATGTAACTATTAAGGGTAATACATTTGAAGGTGCTGCTAATCGTTCAGGAGCATTTAATGAAGCTATCTCTTTGGTTCCTCAGTCTAACGAGGTAAATTATGTAGTTGAAGGAAATGAATTTTCTGGATTTACTACAGATATGGGTGATAATAATAAGCTTAATACTGCAATAAGAATCAATAGAGGAAGCAATTGGATGGCGATTCAAGTAGATGATCCTAATAAGACTAATTTAGAGAATGCATTCAATGACTCTAAATTGAAAGGTATTAATAATGATGTAATAGGCGCTGGTCCTTCTGCATATCCTGGAATGTCTATTGAATCAATTGTAAAAGGAAATGAATTTGAAACAACTACTTCAAATGTTATTTTGTCTGGATTTGATGGAGATGACGTAGCTGAAATTAGCTTTAATGAGTTAGATGAAGCTGCTGAGGAAGTTTTGAAAAAAATAGCTACAGATCAAAATAATAAACTTTCTTACAATGCTCAGTTGTATATTTCTGATGCAGAACCAAGTGAAGTGGTAGATGTAATTGAAGAAGTTGGTTTGAAAGGCGATTATGTTATATATGCAAATAATGCAAATATTGTAGATGGTGAAGGTTATCCAAATAATGATAATCCATGTATATCAGCTGATGGAGTTGAATATCTTTCATCTGCTGAATTGAACGATGTAAATCGTGGTTCTTTCTCTATTGGTTACCAGTTTGATAAAAACAATAAGGCTACAGAAAATCCTTTTGATAGAGAATTGAAAGCATTCCGTTTGGAAGGAGAAGCTACAATGGTTGTTTATTTAGCAACTTCATGGCCGGAGTCATTGAATAACAAATCGGTTATTTCTAAAGATGAATTTAACGACTGTGACTTCTTGGTTGCAGCTCCAAGTACAGATGTTAATGAATATTACAATATTGCAGGACATAATAAATTTGGAGAATCTGTTAAGTTTGTTTCCGTCAAGGGTGACCGTTTAACTTCTGACATATATCCTGGTAATGATGTATCTTCTATTAATGCTGCTAAGGCTGGAAAATATGCATTTGTAAATGCTCAGTTTAGAGTAGTTAATGATGCTACATGTGCAGATGAAGATGCTGGTGACTATAAGTTTACTATGCCTAATCTTTACGGTTTGTCTGATAATAACAAAAAAGTAAAAGCTTCAGAAGCTGTTGCTACAGTGGCATTGATAGGAACAGGAAAAGATCGTATTGTAACTACAACATTTGCAACAGAAGATGCAAATAAATTATGCGTTCATGCAAGTATCGGAAATACAAGAACAGTAGAAGCAAAAGACTTCTTATCAACAGAAAAGGCTTCTGTATTCAATATTAAGTTTGTAAGTAAGACTCTTGCTGGTGATTTGACAGGAAATGAAGCAAATACTAAATCTGAATACAATAAGTATCTGACAGTTTATGGAAACGAAACTTTGGCTCATGGTTCTGATTTCACAAACTTGAGTGCTCCAGAAAGCCAGTGGATAGTTGTAGATGTTACTGCTGACGGCGAATTTGTATTCCAAAACAGAGAAAATGCAGAAGTTAAAATCACTGTAGAGTTGTTGTCAACAGATAAAGATAATGTATATGAATTGCGTTCTACTAATGATGATGAGTTGGCATTATTTGCTTATGTAGATGGCAATGGTGAATATAAACGTTATGGAGGTAAGGCATTGAGCGGAATGTCAGTTGAATTGACAGCTGTAACTCCAAACAAGGAAGCTGGTTATGCATCTACAGAATTGGATAATGCGGGATTGGTTCGTTTTGTATTCAATAGAAATGAAGAAAGCGATGTTCAGTTGTCTGATTTCTATGTTACTGTAAATTCAGATAATGCTGTTAAAGTAGATAAAGAGGAATCAAAAGCAGCTCAGTTCTCAGTAATTAAGTTTGATGCATCTTCAACATCAACGGCTTTGGCAGATTCAATCTATGCAGATAATAATTATGTAATCTGGAATGCTTCAGACAAAAAGACAGAGATGGTAGAAGATGGTGACTCTATTGCTGTAGTTGCTTATGCATTCAAACAGTTGCGTGCTGATGGTAAGAATTATTACTTGAATGCAGATATGCAGTTGACAAAATTCGATGATGAAGCTGATGCTCCAAGATTCTTGGTTAAATTGTATAAGAATGGTTCTTATGGACTACTTTCTGTAGATAGAACATCTTGGAATCGTGGTGATTATTTCCGTGAAATATTGGAAGAAAATTCTGATATCTTAACATTGAACAATAACGCAGCAATTGAAGGTTCAACATCTGTATATTATGATTATACAACTTCACATCTGTTTGACTTCAATATCTTGAAAGAAACTCCTGGTACAAGCTTCAACCACGTTCCACAGCACGTTACAATGGAAGCTGTAAATGGCGGTTACATTGCAATGAATGCTGAAAACAAGGAAGGTATCGTTGCTCCTGTATCAACATTGAAGGCTGAATATACTAAGGAAGATTTGACATTCTGGTTGGATACAACAGATTCAGAAGCTGTAACTCCATCATTCATGATTTCTAAAGCAGGTAACTATATGTACAATGCAGTAGATTCATTGAATGCTTACAATGATGGTACTGCAAGTGCTGAAAAGGCTGAAGACTTCGGTATGAAGGTTAATAATGTTGAATATGCAAAGGCTATCTTCCAGACTGCAGATTTGACTAAGGTTGGTGATATCAACAACTACAAGTTCCAGATTGTACAGTCTGCAGACAATGCTGACGAATATGTAATCAAGAGCTTGAACGGTTACAAGTATGTTGCTGCTCACAACCAGAAACTTTATTTCACTGCGGAAGCTAAGGATGCTTTGAAGGTTATCGTTACTCGCGTTGAAGCACCAACATCTAACGAAGGCGTATCTGCAACAGAAGTTAAAGTTGTTGCTAACAACGGTTCAGTAGTAGTTAAGAACGCAGCCGGCAAGAACGTAGTAGTATCTACAATCTTAGGTCAGGTAGTAGCTAACGAAGTATTGACATCAGACAACGCAACAATCAATGTACCTGCAGGTATCGTGGTAGTTGCTGTTGAGGGTGAAAGCTTCAAAGTAAATGTAAAATAATTCAGGTAACAAGTTGACGAGTTGACAAGTTGACGAGGTAAGTCAGTCAACAGTCAATAAGTCGGCAAGGTTTAGGAAAGATAGAGTTGGCAAGGAAACAAAATCCTTGTCAACTCGTCAACTGAAGCCTTGTTACCTTTAAAGAAATAAAGTAACTCGTGATGAGCGAATCCCATTAATTTTTAGTTATTAATAATAATTGTGTAATAAAAAAGTTCTAAGCCCGATGAAGTAACTCCGTGAGGAATGAAAGGGCATGTGAATAAAAATTAAATGTCTAAGGAAGGCTGTTTCTCTTCGGGGAAGCAGCCTTTTGTTTATTATAGTTTATATCGAATTATAGCATGGATCACTAAAATTAGTCTGATATCCTTTTGAAATATCTTTCAGAAAGATTATCTTTGTGAAAGATATATTTAAATGGCATGGAATTTAAAGACTTTATAGATAGGAAGGACTATTTGGAAAGGGTAGATGAAGCCTTAAAAAGAGAAAAGCCACAGTTTATAGTCATTTACGGGCGCAGAAGAATAGGCAAGTCAAAACTTATCAGGGAAATCATGGACTGGAAGCGGAAAGACATTTATTTTTTAAGCGACCAGACCAATGAAGCAAACCAGCGTATGCTGTTTGCAAAGACAGCTACAATGGTAGGTATAGAAGACTTCGATAAGGTTACATATCCTGATTGGGAAACGCTTTTGCGTGCTTTGAACCGTCGGGTAACGGAAAAGAGTATCGTTTGCTTTGACGAATTTCCGTATCTGGTAAAAAGCTGCTCTTCTCTGCCTTCTGTCATACAAAAGCTTCTCAACGAGAAATCTCTGAAATTCAATCTTATCATCTGCGGTTCTTCACAACAACTGATGCAGGGCTACATACTTGACAGGAAAGAGCCTCTTTATGGACTCGCTGATGAAATCATACGTCTTATGCCAATACCTGTGCAATACATAGGGCAAGCTCTTGGTTGTAATGCACAGCAAGCGATAGAAGAATATGCTGTATGGGGAGGAGTTCCCAGATATTGGGAGTTGAGAGCGGACTATAAGGACAATGAAACAGCGATTGAAAAACTACTGTTGGATAACAAAGGATTTTTAGCGGACGAACCGATACGCCTGTTAAGGGATGATATGCGAGATACTGTGCAGGCATCCACGTTGCTATCGATTATCGGTAACGGAGCGAACCGACTCTCTGAAATAGCCGGACGAGTAGGCAAGGAAGCCACTCAGATAACTGAACCTTTAGGCAAGCTAAGGGAGCTTGGATATATTCGTAGAGAAGTGCCATTCGGTGAGGACGAGAAAAAGAGCAAGAAAGGGATATATCGTATTAACGATAGTCTGCTGGAGTTCAACTACAGATTTGTCGCGCCCTATAAATCTATTTTGGAACTTGGACGAACAGAAACCGTTTTATCCATCATAAAAGCGCAATTCCCCGGATATGTAGGAGATTGTTGGGAACATCTTTGTCGCCAATATGTGAGTGGTAACATCATTGACGGAATAGCATACAATATGGCTTCACGATGGTGGGGAAAAATTTTCTCAGAAGAAAATAAGGATGGAGAGATGGTTGAACTTGATGTGGTTGCCGAATCAATCGACAAGAAGCATATACTCATAGGAGAATGTAAATGGACTAACAAAGAAGATGCGCAAAGACTTGTAAATTCACTTGAAGCAAAGATAAAGTACTTGCCTTTTATTAAAAAAGGGCAAAGTGTTCATGTAATACTTTTCTTGAAAAATGAGCCACACAACAAGGATGCTGCACATATTTTATATCCGGCAGACATTATATAAGCACACAACTTTTGGCTTTTTTGAAGAAGGGCAACTTGTAAGCCAGGACGTTATAGAAAAAGAGATTATAGGAGATAAAACAGAAAAATAATAGGATTTATAGTTTGTAACAAAATCTAAACACATCGTAACATATATGAAATAAAATCGTAAAAGATGTAAAACATAAGTGTTTCTGTTATGAAATATCGCAGCCATAATTTTGCGTCGTGAAAATTATGGTAGTTATATGAATAGATTTTTATCAACGAAGTATTTATTACTTTTACTATTAACATTAATCCCTGCCTCGTTGATTAAGGCAGTTGACTTAAAAGGAGTTGTGAAAGACAAAACCAATCAGGAACCCTTGATTGGTGCAACAGTGCAGATTCAAGGAACAACAGTTGGAGCCATAACTGACATTGATGGTAACTTTGTTCTCTCAGGACTGGATAAAGGAACTTACACATTGATTGCTTCTTATGTGTCATATAAGGCAGAACAAATAGTAGTAAACACTAACCAGACTACAAGTATAGAAATCGTACTTTCTCCAGATAATCAACAGATAGATGAGGTAACAGTGGTTGCACGTAAAAAGCTTGAGTCTGAACAGGCTCTTTTGATGGAAAGACAGAAAGCTTCGGTTGCAATCGAGAATATCGGTTCGAAGGAAATGAGCATCAAAGGTATTTCGACTGTTGAGGATGGAGTGAAGAAAATTACAGGTATTTCGATAGCATCGGCAGGACAGTTGATTGTGCGTGGATTGGGTGACCGTTACAGTACAACTACGTTGAACGGATTGCCAATCGCTTCACCTAACCCTGATAATAAGTTGATTCCACTTGATTTATTCCCTACTTCTACTGTAAAGAATATTACTGTAAGTAAAGTATATGAAGCAAGTTCGTTTGCGGATTATTCTGGTGCTCATATTGATATCAGTACTAAAGATCAGACTGGTGAGGATTTCTTCTCTGTCTCTTTGAATACAGGTGGTAAATTCAATACTCTCGGCCGTGAGTTTTATCAGATGGATAGAAATGGAACTTTGTTCAGAAACAATAATATGAGTTCAAATGTTCTGAATATGCCTTTGGCTGATTTTGAAGATTATTCATCAAAGAACAATATATTCAATACAACATTCCAGACTTCAAAAAGAACAGCTCTTCCTGAATTTGGCGGTAATATCGGATGGGGAAAGACTTATGATATTAACGGTCATAATCTCAGCATTCTTGCTTCATTAGGTATTAGCAATGGTTTGCAGACTATGCGTGATGCTACAGTGAAAACTCTTGAGGCAACAGGAACTACTCTTAACGAGTTTGAATACGACAGTTATACTAATGAGCTTAAGATTGCCGGTTTGGGTAGTTTGGCTTATCAGTTGAAAGGAGCGGATTTATTAAGCTATACATTCTTCTATGCACGTAATGCCAGTGATACTTACCTGAATCGTGAAGGTGTGGACTATGAAGATCATCATTTGTTCGGTAGCCATAGCGTTACACATATTTACAGCTTGCAGAATCATCAGTTGAATGGAAAACACAGTTTCGGTGATAACTGGTTGCTAAACTGGGGAGCTTCATACAGTAAGACTGGTAGTGATGAACCGGACCGCCGTCAGATAATGTTTATTGAAAATAACGGAAAACTTGAATTGTTCAAATTGAACAGACAGGAAACAATGCGCTACTTTGGCCAACTTGATGAAGATGAGTTTGCTGCAAATATCAGTAGTACATATAAGTTTGGCGAAATGAACAAGATTCAGTTCGGTTTCAATATGAAGAATAAGAGCCGTGATTATAGCAGTACTCGTTTCTACTATAATCTGAACAAATTGAACCCGGAAATCTCAAATATATATGATACAGATGATTATATGAATTTTGAGAATGTACAGAATGGAACAATCGTTATTCAGCGCAGCCGTCAGCCTCGTGACGGATATAAGGCAGGTAACGATATCTATGCAGGATATGTTTCGGCTGATTATTATCCGGTGTCAGCATTGTTGATTAACGTTGGCGTACGTTATGAATCAAGTCGCCAGTGGGTTGATTATTACGGTGATGACGGTATTGCTAAAAGAAGAAACTTGGATAAGGATGATTTCTTCCCGGCAACAAACTTCAAATATCAGTTGAACGACGAAAACAGCTTGCGACTGTCATTCTCAAGAACAATCACTCGCCCGTCATTTATCGAAATGGCTCCGTTCCTTTATCAGGAATCATACGGATCAGCTCAGATTCGAGGTAACGAAGATTTGCAGAACGGATATAACTATAACCTGGATTTGAGATATGAATTGTTCAAGCAGAATCAGGATATGATTTCCGTTACAGGTTATTATAAATATTTGAATTCACCTATCGAACGAATTCAGACATTGGCAGGTGGTGCAGCAGTTCACTCTTTCCGTAACGCAGATGACGGTTTGGCAGCAGGTTTGGAAATTGAAATGAGAAAAGCCTTGACACGTGAATTGAAACTTGGTGTTAACGGTTCGTTCATGTACACAAACGTAAAATTGCCTGAAGGCGGTGCTTACACAAACAGCCAGAGAGCATTGCAGGGTGCTTCACCTTATTTGGTTAATGCCGACTTGACATATTCTCCACGCATAAATGATGAGCAGGCACTTAGCGCAGCGTTGCTTTATAACTTGCAAGGTCCGCGTATCCACTCAGTAGGTATTTCAGGATTGGGTGATGTCAAACAACGTCCGCAGCATACTTTGAATTTCAATGCTAATTATCAGATAAACGAGAAATTCTCATTGAAACTAAAAGTAAACGATATCCTAAACCAGGCAATTGTTTTCGAACAGGAAGTTCCAAGAGAGAACACAACTGTTGAGGTGGAAAGATTCAAGAAAGGTGTGAATTTTGAAGTAGGTTTCGGATATAGATTGTGATAAGTTTTTGAGTTTTTGAGTTGAAATAAAAACTAATAAACTAATAAACTAATAAACTAATAAACTAAAAATATAATTATATTAAATTTTGATCGTATGAAAACAACTAATTGGAAATTCTTGACAATGTCAATGTTAGCAGGTGTGACTGCATTCACTTCTTGTGATAATGAAGATGGTAATGATCCAACACCGGAACCAGAACCAAATCCGGTTGAATATAAGCTTGAAGGTGAAATTACATCAGACATGACTTTGGAAGCAGGTCAGACTTATACATTGAGTGGCGGTGTTCATGTTAAGAAAGGTGCTGCTTTGAATATTCCGGAAGGAGTTAAGATTGTAGCTCAATACGATGATGTTGCTGATTATATTTTGATTGAGCAGGGTGCAAAAATCAATGCAATTGGTACAGCTGAAAAAACAATCGTGATGACAAGCTCAAAGGAAGAAGTTGGAGCTTGGGGTGGTTTGCATATTTGCGGTTATGCTCATACTAATGTTTCTGGTGGTACTGGTGTTTCTGAAATCGGTGGTGCTACTTATGGTGGAGATGATGATGCCGACAATTCAGGTACTTTGAAATATATCCGTTTGGAATATACTGGTTTCGCTTTGGACGAAGAACATGAATCAAACGGTATTTCTTTCTATGGTGTAGGAAACGGAACAGTTGTTGAAAATATCCAGGCATACAAAGGTGCTGATGACGGTTTGGAATTCTTCGGTGGTTCTGTAAATGTTAAGAATATCGTTGTTACAAGCTGTAGTGATGACTCTTTCGACTGGACTGAAGGCTGGAACGGTAAAGGACAGTTCCTTGTTGCTTATCAGGAAGGTGAAAGCTCATTGGGTTATGATTGCGACTGCTTGATGGAATGCGATAACAACAGCAAGGACTTGGCTGCAACTCCAACATCACATCCGGTTTTGGCAAACGTGACATTAGTTGGTAACGGTGGTGAAAAACAGGGCGTGCGTCTTCGTGCCGGTACTCAGGTAGAATTGTATAACGCTATCATTGCAAATAAGGGTAAAGCATTGACAGTTGAAACTGTAGAAACAGAAAATTCATTGGCAGACGGTACTTCTGTTTTGGAGAATGTTGCTATCAGCACAGAATTAGATTCTGAAAATTCAATTTATACAAATGATATGTTTGTAAAAGCTGGTAACTTGACTAATCAGAAATTTGAATTGTCAGACTTGTTCGTAGGAACAATTGAAGGCGGTTCAAAAGTTGAAGATTCTTTCTTTGTTGACGCTCCTTATAAAGGTGCTGTAAGCGCAGACAATAACTGGACTGCAGGTTGGACTTTGTAAACCGAACTACCAATATTTGACTCACATATATTATTAATAGCCTCGGAGAGCTTCGGTTCTTCGGGGCTTTTTAGTTATTGAACTCATGTTTTTTGATTAACTTTGCGCCATAATCAATTATTCGAGATGAATACGCAGCAAATACACATAGACGATTTCAATTATGAACTGCCGGATGAGAGAATAGCCAAGTTTCCGCTTCCACGCAGAGATGAATCAAAATTACTTGTTTATAAGAATGGTAATATAAGCGAGAGCCAGTTTAAGAATATAGCGTCTTTGTTGCCAGAGAAATCATTGTTGGTTTATAACAATACGCGTGTAATTCAGGCTCGCCTGTTGTTCCAGAAATCAACAGGAGCAAAGATTGAAATATTCTGCCTTGAGCCTGTTGTTCCTCATGATTATGCATTGGTGTTTCAGCAGAACGAATCATGTAGCTGGAATTGCCTTGTCGGAAATCTTAAGAAATGGAAAGAGGGTGCATTGACCAAAACAGTCATTATTGATGGCAATGAGGTTACAATGACGGCTGAAAAGAAAGAGAGTTATGGTGATACTCATTTGATTGAATTCAAATGGGATAATTCTGATTATACTTTTGCTGATTTGTTGGATGCTGCCGGAGTTCTTCCGATTCCTCCATATTTGCACCGAGAGACACAGAAAAGCGATTTGCAGACCTATCAGACTGTATATTCTAAAATAAAAGGTTCGGTTGCAGCTCCAACTGCCGGTTTGCATTTTACTCCTGAAGTCCTTGCCGATGTTGATGCTCATGGAATAATGAGAGAGGAGGTTACTCTTCATGTAGGTGCAGGAACTTTTAAGCCTGTGAAGAGTGAGACTATTGAAGGCCATGAGATGCACACTGAGTTTATTTCAGTGAAACGTTCGGCAATTGAAAATATAAAGGGGAAATTGGGAAATATCATAGCTGTAGGAACTACCTCGGTAAGAACACTCGAAAGTCTTTATTATATAGGAGTTCTTTTGGGTAATAATCCAGATATTGCAGCTGAAGATATTCATATTAAACAATGGATGCCATATTCAGAAGAAAATAATCATATTTCGGCGGATGAGGCTTTTCAGAATATTCTCAATTATTTGGACAGTCATAAACTGGAAGCTCTTGTTGGTTCAACTCAGATAATAATTGCTCCTGGATATGAATTTAAGGTTGTAAGAGGCATAATAACCAATTTCCATCAGCCTAAGAGTACGTTGATTCTTCTTATTTCAGCTTTTGTTAAAGGAAATTGGAGACCAATATATGATTATGCATTGAATAATGGTTTCCGTTTTCTGAGTTATGGCGACAGCTCGCTGTTGCTTTAGGCTGTTATTTCGTCTCCATACAAAAAAACACAAAAATGTAACACTTTATCCGAAAAAAAATTACATCTTTGAGAGACGATAATAAAAGAGTTGAAATATGACAGATGAGAAAACTCCCATGCCGTATAAATTAGGCTTGGCATTAAGTGGTGGAGGCGCAAGAGGTTTTGCTCACCTTGGCGCCTTCAAAATGTTGGAAGAGTGCGGTTTGAGACCTGATATAATTGCAGGGACAAGTGCCGGGGCATTAATGGGTACACTGTTTGCTGACGGATATACGGCGGAAGAAATAAAACGTCTTTTCACTGATAGAGAGTTTTCGGAATTCGCTCAGTTACAAATTCCAAAGTCCGGCCTGTTTGATACGGAACGTTTTCAGGATTTTCTTAAACGTCATTTAAGAGCGAAAAGGATTGAAGACTTGAAAATACCAATGGTTATAGTTGCCACTGACCTTGATAATGGTGTCAGCCGCGAGTTCCGTGAGGGGCCGATAGTTGAGGCTGTAACTGCTTCATGTAGTATTCCAATAATTTTCAGCCCTGTTGAGATTGATGGGATAAACTACGTTGACGGTGGATTGTTTAAGAATTTTCCTGTATCTGTTATCCGTGATGAATGTGAGAGAGTTATAGGCGTTAATGTAAGTCCTCTTATCCCGAAAAAATATAAACAGACTTTGTTCCATATAGCAGTGCGTTCTTATAATTATATTTTTCAGGCGAATTCTTTGGAAGACCGTGAACTTTGTGACTTGCTTATAGAAGCACAGGAGGTTGGTCTTTATAAAACATTTGATCTGGATAGTATTGATGAAATTGCTAATATTGGTTATGAAGAGTCTGCAAAAGCCTTTGCAAAGATGATCGGCGAAAATAAGTGTGAAGCTTTGATCAAGGCTATAGATGCAGGTAAACGTAAAGCCTTGGAATCATAATAATTTAAGTTTCGCAAGCTCAACTTCCAGATAACAAGTTGACAAGATGACAAGTTAACAAGATTTTTGGATAATAATTTGTGAAATTACAGGTGTTCTGATTTTGTCAACTTGTATCTGAAGCCTTGTTTACTTTATATAAGTTGAGCAACTAGCGAAACTTAACTTAATTAATAAAGATAATGAATGCATAATAAGCTTTCGCTATTATGCTAAATATATAGACCTATGAAAACTGATAGAAAACAAACAGAGAAAATGGTTATTTACCAAGTGTTCCCACGCTGGTTTGGAAACATGACCACATCGCCAGTGAAAAACGGAAGTATATTTGAAAACGGTGTGGGAAAATTTTCGGATTTTACTCCTGATGCTTTAGCTAAGATAAAAGAGTTAGGTGTAAATCATATATGGTACACTGGTGTAATCGAACATGCCACAAAAACAGATTATACATTATATAATATAGCAAAAGACCATGATGCGGTTGTAAAAGGTAACGCCGGTTCTCCATATGCTATCAAGGATTACTTTGATATTGATCCGGATTTGGCAGACAATGTTGCCAATAGAATGGAAGAATTTGAGGCTCTGGTTGAGAGGACTCATGATGCCGGGATGAAAGTAATAATCGACTTTGTGCCTAATCATGTTGCTCGTCAGTACAAGTCAGATGTCCGTCATTCATATATTGAAGGTTTGGGAGAAAAAGATGATTGTACGAAAGCTTTTGATCCAAACAATAATTTCTATTATATACCGGACCAGCCTTTGGTGCTTCATTTTGGAGCTCAGTGTGAGGATTATGAATACAGCGAGTTCCCGGCAAAGGTGACAGGAAACGATTGTTTTTCTGCTTTCCCGTCTCAGAATGACTGGTATGAAACGGTAAAGTTGAATTATGGAGTTGATTATATGAACGGAAGGACAAAGCATTTCAATCCTATACCAAGTACATGGAAGAAAATGCTTAACATTCTTTTGTTCTGGGCTGCTAAAGGTATTGATGGTTTCCGTTGTGACATGGCAGAAATGGTGCCCGTTGAGTTTTGGAACTGGGCAATACCGGCAGTAAAAGAGAAATATCCTGTATGTTTCATAGCTGAAGTTTATAATCCTTCTGAATACAGGAACTATATCTTCAATGGCCATTTTGATTATTTGTATGATAAAGTTGGTTTGTATGATACTCTGCGTAATGTGATGTGCGGTAATCAGTTCGCTTCGGATATTTCATATTGCTGGCAATCTCTTAACGGAATACAAGGCAATATGTTGAATTTCCTTGAAAATCATGATGAACAGAGAATCGCTTCCGCCTTTTTTGCAGGAAATGCACTTGCCGGAATACCAGCTATGGCTGTTTCAGCACTTATGAATACAAATCCCGTTATGATTTATTGCGGTCAGGAACTAGGTGAACCTGGAATGGATGAGGAAGGCTTTAGCGGTCGTGACGGACGAACAACCATATTTGATTATTGGAGTTTGAAATCGTTGCGTGACTGGAATAACAATGGCAAATTTGACGGGGCCAATCTTAGTGAAGAACAGAAATATTTGCGTCAAACATATTCTAAAATACTTCATTTGGCAAAAGAAGAACAGGCTATTGTCAAAGGGGAATTTTATGATTTGATGTATGCAAATTCATCAAATCCATATTTTAATACTCATCGTCAGTATGCATTTTTAAGAAAATATAATAATGAAGTGATATTAGTGGTAGCTAATTTCGACAAGAGCGAGCAAAAAGTGCGTGTTGAAATTCCTTCAGATGCCTTTACTGTATTGGGATTTGAGGACAATAAGGCTGCTAGACAGATAGATTTGTTCAGTGGGTTTGAAACTGTAAGTACATTGACAGAATCATGGCCGTATCAATTGGTAATTCCTGGATATTCGGTAAGAATAATCAAGTTTGTGTATTGAAAATGTGCTTAAACTTGAGTAATTAATAATCTTTTCATACCTTTGCAACAAATTTATTATATTCACTTAAGATAAAAAATCGGAATAATGAGTGCACAAACTCCTTTCTTGGTGTTTTCAGGTACAAACACCCGTTATCTTGCAGAGAAAATTTGTAAAAGCTTAGGTTGTCCTCTTGGACAGATGAACATTCAGCATTTTGCTGACGGAGAGTTCTCTGTTTCTTATGAAGAATCAATCCGTGGCCGTGATGTTTTCTTGGTTCAGTCAACATTCCCGAATGCTGACAATTTGATGGAATTGTTGCTTATGATTGATGCTGCAAAGCGTGCTTCTGCTCACTCTATCATAGCTGTTATTCCTTACTTTGGTTGGGCTCGTCAGGACAGAAAAGACAAACCACGTGTTGCTATCGGTGCAAAACTCATTGCAGATATGTTGAGTGCAGCTGGTATCGACCGTCTGATTACAATGGACTTCCATGCTGATCAGATTCAGGGATTCTTCAATGTTCCTGTTGACCACTTGTATGCTTCTTCTATTTTCTTGGATTACATCAAGAATAATCTTTCTCTGGATAACTTGTGTATTGCAACTCCGGATGTTGGTGGAACTAAGCGTGCAAGTAGCTATGCTAAGTATCTTGGCGTTCCTATGGTTATTTGCCATAAGTCACGTTTGCGTGCAAATGAAGTTGCTGAAATGAGAATTATCGGTGACGTTGAAGGTTTGGACGTATTGTTGGTTGATGATATGGTTGATACAGCGGGTACAATTACAAAAGCTGCAAACTTGATGTTGGAAAATGGTGCAAAATCTGTACGTGCTATTGCCAGCCATGCAGTAATGTCAGATCCTGCTTCAACACGTGTTGACCAGTCTGCTCTTTCTGAAATGATTTTCACAGATTCTATTCCTTATTCTAAGAAATGTGATAAGGTTAAGATTCTTTCTGTAGCAGATATGTTTGCTGAAGCTATCCGTCGTGTATGTAGCGGTGAATCTATCAGCTCTTTGTATGTTATCTAAGCCTATTCTTTTCAAAGGCAATATATTGGGCATGGACACAATTTGTGTTCATGCCTTTTTTAATGAAACAATTGACTTTAGCTAAAAAAAATAAATAGCGTAGAAATAACGCGTAAAATCCAGTATCTTTGCAATTAATTATACAATAATATAAACAGAAGATTATGTCAATCTCACGCTTTAATGCAGTGGAGAAAGCTTCTAATCGTAAGGCGGTTGAAGCTGTGGCTCCAGAACAGAAAGTATCGGAATTCTTTGGCGAGAATGTGTTTAATCGCAAAGCGATGCAAAAGTATCTCTCAAAAGAAACCTACAAAGCCTTGACTCAGGCAATTGACAGTGGTACACCGATTGACCGTGAAATAGCAAATCTGGTTGCAGCCGGCATGCGTATGTGGGCTTTGGAAAAAGGTGTTACACACTACACTCACTGGTTCCAGCCTTTGACTGACGGAACAGCAGAAAAACATGATGCTTTTGTGGAACATGACGGAAATGGTGGTATGATTGAAGAGTTCAGCGGCAAGTTGCTAGTCCAGCAGGAACCTGATGCATCCAGTTTCCCTAACGGTGGGTTGAGAAACACTTTCGAGGCGCGTGGATATTCTGCGTGGGATCCTTCATCTCCGGCATTCATTATTGATGATACATTGTGTATCCCAACTATCTTTATAGCATATACTGGTGAGGCTTTGGACTATAAAACTCCTCTTATCCGTTCAATTGAAGCTCTGACTAGTGCCGCTAAAGATGTTTGCCGTTATTTCAATGAAGATGTAAATAAGATTATTTCATATTTGGGATGGGAACAGGAGTATTTCCTTGTAGATGAGGATTTGTATTCTGCTCGTCCGGACTTGTCGTTGACTGAACGTACATTGTTAGGTCATGAAAGTGCTAAAAACCAGCAGTTGGACGACCATTATTTCGGTGCTATTCCTTCACGTGTGCAGGAATTCATGAAAGATTTGGAAGTAGAATGCTACAAACTTGGTATTCCTGTTAAGACTCGTCATAATGAGGTTGCACCTAACCAGTTTGAGCTGGCTCCTATTTATGAGGAATGTAATTTGGCAAACGACCATAACCAGCTGTTGATGTCTGTTATGAAGCGTGTAGCGCGCCAGCATAATTTCCGTGTTCTGCTTCATGAAAAGCCGTTTAAAGGAGTGAATGGTTCAGGTAAACATTGTAACTGGTCAATGGGAACAGATACAGGAATCAACCTGTTCTCTCCGGGTAAGAACCGTGAGGATAACCTTCGCTTTATAACATTCGTAGTGAATGCTATCATGGCGGTTTATAAATATAATTCATTGTTGAAAGCAAGTATTGCTTCAGCTACAAATGCTCACCGTTTGGGTGCAAACGAAGCTCCTCCAGCAATTATTTCTTCTTTCTTAGGCTCTCAGATTTCAGAAGTATTGGATAAGTTTGAGAATTGCTCAATTGAAGATGCCATTGAAATTGACGATAAGAATCGTTTGCATTTAGGATTCGGACAGATTCCAGAATTGTTGCTGGATAATACTGACCGCAACCGTACTTCTCCTTTTGCATTCACAGGAAACCGATTTGAGTTCCGTGCATTGGGTTCATCAGCAAACTGTGGTGCAGCAATGTTGGCTTTGAACTCTGCTGTGGCATATCAGCTTCGTCAGTTCAAGGCAGATGTTGAGTCTTTGCGTGCAGCTGGAAAGAGCAAGGAGCAGGCAATCTTTGAAGTTCTTAAGGCTTATATCAAGGAATCAAAGCCAATTCGTTTTGATGGAAACGGATATAGTGATGAGTGGAAAGAAGAAGCATTGCGCCGTGGTTTGGATTGCGAAAACAGTGTTCCATTGCAGTATGATGCTTATCTGAAACCTGAAGTAATCAAGATGTTTGAAGAGACAGGAGTTCTTACTAAGAAGGAACTTGAAGCCCGCAACGAAGTTAAATGGGAAGTATATATCAAGAAAGTACAGATTGAAGCCAGAGTCCTTGGCGATTTGTCATTGAATCATATCATTCCGGTTGTTATCCGTTATCAGTCTGTTCTTTTGGATAATATTGCTAAATTGAAGGAAAGCTTCGGTGATGCTGAATATGCAGAACTTTCAGAAGAACCACGTCGTCTTGTAAGAAAGATTGCCGGACATATCAATGCCGTAACAAAGAAAGTTGACGAAATGGTTGAAGCAAGAAAGAAAGCAAACCGAATTTCTGACTGGAGAACAAAAGCTATCGCTTATCATGACACTGTTGCTCCATATTTGGATGAAATCCGTAATCATATTGATGAATTGGAGTTGATGGTGGATAATCAGATGTGGCCATTGCCAAAGTATCGTGAACTTTTGTTTATTCGATAATATTTTGCGAATAATATAATTCGGGAATGAAGAAATTGTATTCATTTGTAATATGATACTTTTTCTTCATTCCTTTTTTATTGTTTTATAATTGTCATTCATTATTTGATAATGGGAACTAAAAATTTAACAGAAGGACCGATTAAGAAACAGTTGTTCAATCTTGCCTTGCCAATAATGGGAACGTCTTTCATACAGATGGCTTATAGCTTGACTGATATGGCTTGGGTTGGACGTTTGGGAAGTGAGGCTGTAGCTGCAATCGGTGCAGTTGGTATTCTGACCTGGATGACTCAGTCTCTTTCTTACCTTAACAAGGTTGGTTCTGAGGTTTCAGTCGGACAAAGCATTGGTGCCAGAAATACAGATGAGGCAAAGGCCTATGCTTCGCATAATCTTACAATGGCGCTGATTATTTCAATAGTGTGGGGAACTTTGTTGTTTACCTTTGCTTTTCCCATTATTTCTTTATATAAACTGGAAGACAGTATTACGGAAAAGGCTGTAGAATATTTGCGCATTGTTGCTTCCGGCTTCCCGTTTATATTTCTGACTTCAGCCTTCACTGGAATACACAATGCTGCAGGGCTGAGTAAAGTTCCCTTCTATATTAGCGGAACAGGTCTTCTGTTGAATATGATATTGGACCCTTTGTTCATACTTGTGTTTGGTTGGGGAACGGCAGGTGCAGCTTACGCTACTTGGTGTTCGCAATTGCTTGTAGTGTTGCTTTTTATCTATCAGCTGAAAAAACGGCATCCGTTGTGGGAGAATTTCAGCTTCTTTGTGCCTCTCAAATCTTCATATTGCAGTAAAATAATTCACTTGGGACTTCCGGTTGCTATGCTTAACTGTTTCTTTGCTGTGATAAACCTTTTGATGGGACGAACAGCTTCTACTTATGGAGGACATTATGGATTGATGGCTCTTACTGCCGGTGGACAAATTGAAGCAATTGCATGGAATACTTCTCAGGGATTCAGCACTGCTTTGAGTGCTTTTACGGCACAAAATTATGCTGCACGAAAAAGAGAAAGGGTTTACAGTGCATATCGCACTACAATGTTGATGACTTCTGTGTTCGGACTGTTCTGCACTTTGTTGTTTGTCTTCTTTGGTGGAGAACTATTTTCTGTGATTGTTCCCGAACAGGCAGCATATGAAGCCGGCGGTTTATTCTTGAAAATTGACGGATATTCAATGATTTTCATGATGATTGAAATAACTATGCAGGGCTTGTTTTATGGCACAGGACGCACTGTTCCACCTGCAATAATAAGCATAACATTCAATACTCTTCGTCTTCCGTTGGCAATCTTCCTTGGTTATATAGGATTCGGAATTGCAGGTGTATGGTGGGCTATCAGTATTTCCAGCATATTGAAAGGTATAGTTTCTTTCATATGGTTCAGAATCCTTGAAAAGAAAATCTGGTGAAAATTTGGATAAATTAGGTATATTTGCGCGTCGATTTGACATTATTGATAGTCTGATTGTAATAATTCAAATAATTAAATTATATGGAAAAGCAATTTAAGCCTGAAACACTTTGTGTTCAGGCAGGATGGAATCCTAAAAATGGAGAGCCTCGTGTGCTTCCTATTTATCAGAGTACAACATTCAAATATGAAACAAGCGAGCAGATGGCACGTCTGTTTGATTTTGAAGACAGCGGATATTTCTATACTCGTCTTCAGAATCCTACAAATGATGCTGTTGCTTCAAAGATAGCAGCTCTTGAAGGTGGTGTGGCTGCAATGCTTACTTCTTCAGGTCAGGCTGCAAATTTCTTTACATTCTTCAATATTTGTGAGGTTGGCGACCATATCGTAAGTGCAACAAGCATCTATGGTGGAACATATAATCTTCTTTCTGTTACGCTGAAAAAGATGGGCATCGAATGTACTTTCGTTGACCAGGATGCAAGTGAGGAAGAAATAAGCAAGGCTTTCCGCCCTAATACTAAAATGATGTTTGGCGAAACTTTGTCTAATCCGGGCGTGATGGTTCTGGATATCGAGAAGTTTGCCCGTATTGCCCATAAACATGGAGTGCCATTGGTTGTTGACAACACTTTTGCTACACCAATCAACTGCCGTCCGTTCGAATGGGGAGCTGATATTGTTACTCATTCAACTACAAAATATATGGATGGCCATGCTTGTTGCGTTGGTGGTTGCATTGTTGATAGCGGTAATTTCGACTGGGATGCTCATGCAGATAAATTCCCTGGCTTGTGCACTCCGGATGAATCATATCACGGACTGACTTATACAAAGACATTCGGCAAACTGGCATTTATCACAAAGGCAACTTCACAGCTTATGCGCGACCTTGGTTCAATCCAGTCTCCTCAGAATGCATTCCTTCTGAACCTTGGTCTTGAGTCTTTACATCTCCGTGTTCCACAGCATTGCAAAAACGCACAGAAAGTTGCTGAATGGCTTGAAAAGTGCGACAAAGTAGCGTGGGTAAATTATCCTGGATTGAAGAGCAACAAATATTATGACCTTGCTCAGAAATATCTTCCTAACGGTTCTTGTGGTGTTCTTTCATTCGGCTTGAAAGGTGGTCGTGATGTTGCTATCCGTTTTATGGACAATCTTAAGTTGGCTGCAATCGTTACTCACGTTGCTGATGCTCGTACTTGCGTATTGCATCCGGCTAGTCACACTCACCGTCAGTTGTCCGACGAACAGTTGCGTGAGGCTGGAATTGCTCCTGACCTTATCCGTTTCTCTGTTGGTATTGAAAATGCAGATGATATAATTGCTGATATTGAGCAAGCGTTGAATAGATAATTATAGTTGACAAGTTGACAAGTTAACGAGTTGACAAGTTGACGAGATAATAAGTTATAAGGAGTTTTATCTCTGACAAAAAGCAAGGCGGCCTGTTTCTCACGAAACTAGCCGCCCTTATTATTTAACCTAAAACAAAAAAATATTAGTCTTCGGTTTGTGATGCTTCATAAGCCTTCAACAGTTTTTCCTGAACATCTGAAGGAACCAATTCGTATGAAGCAAACTTCATTGTGAACGAAGCACGTCCACCGGTGATAGAACTTAATGAAGTAGAATAGTTAGACATTTCTTTCAAAGGAACCTTAGCCAATAGCTTTTCAAAACCTTTTTCACTATTCATACCCATAATCAATGCTCGGCGGCTCTGTAGGTCACTCATCACGTCGCCAAGGAAATCTGCCGGTACTGAAACTTCAACATCATAAACAGGTTCAAGAATCTTAGGTCCTGCTTCTTTGAACGCTGCACTGAATGCATTACGTCCGGCAAGCATAAATGAAATTTCGTTACTGTCAACCGGGTGCATCTTACCATCATAAACGCAGATACGTACGTCGCGTGCATATGAGCCAGTCAATGGACCTTGTTCCATGCGTCCCATAATACCTTTTAAAATTGCAGGCAAGAAACGTGAATCAATTGCACCACCAACAATACAGTTCACGAATACCAGTTTACCACCCCAATCCAAATCAATTATTTGAGTATCTCTTACGTTCATCTTGTATTCCTGACCGCCGAAACGATATGTATCAGGAACAGGCATACCTTCGTAATAAGGTTCAACAATCAGGTGAACTTCACCGAACTGGCCGGCACCACCAGACTGTTTCTTGTGTCGGTAGTCGGCACGTGCTGCCTTAGTGATAGTTTCACGATATGGAATCTTCGGTTCCATAAATTCAACAGCCAATTTGTCGTTGTTCTCGATTCTCCATTTCAGAGTACGCAAGTGGAATTCTCCCTGTCCGAGAACGATTGTCTGTTTCAATTCTTTTGATTGTTCGATAATCCAAGTCGGGTCTTCTTCGCGCATACGGAAAAGAATTTCCATCATCTTTTCAGCATCAGCCTCGTTGACAGGCTTGATAGCACGGCGATATTTCGGATCCGGATATTTAATGAAGTCGAAACGATAGTCACAACCTTTGCCGTTCAATGTATTTCCACGGCGAACGTCTTTAAGTTTAACTGTTGCACCAATATCACCTGCAACCATTTCAGGAACTTCTGTTCTGTTCTGGCCTGCAATGCTGAACAACTGGCTGATACGTTCTTTTGAACCTCTGTCGGCATTCTGCAAATCGTCGCCCGCTTTAACTTTACCTGATAATACTTTGAAATAAGAAACTTGTCCGATATGAGGCTCAACAGTTGTCTTGAAGAAGAACAAACTTGTTGGTCCGTTAGAATCAGGAGTAACTTCAACTCCTTCAGTTGTAATCAGACGAGGCATCTTGTCTGTGCAAGGAACAACATTGCCAAGGAATTCCAATGTACGGCGAACGCACATATCTCTGCCAGCGCATACGCAGAATACAGGGAACATATTGCGAGTAACCAAACCAGCACGGATACCGGCACGCATATCGTCTTCGCTCAAAGTACCTTCTTCAAAGAATTTTTCCATCAAAGCATCGTCGTGTTCTGCTGCAGATTCAACCAATGCCTTGTGCAATTCCATAGCTTTTTCAGATTCTTCAGTCGGGATTTCAAGAACTTCAGGAACACCGCCTTCCGGTTTCCAGCGATACATCTTCATCTTCAACACGTCAACTACTGCATTGAATGAAGCACCGCAAGTTACAGGATATTGAATCTGTACCACCTTGCTGCCCCAACGGTCTTTAAGCTGGGCTACAGTACCTTCATAATCTGCTTTGTCATTATCCAATTGATTGACAACGAAGATTACAGGCTTGTGGAACTGGTCTGTATAGCGGAATTGATTTATCGTACCTACTTCAACACCGTATTGTGCATTCAGTACCATCAATGCTGTATCTGTAACATTCAGAGCTGAAACCGCGCCACCGATAAAGTCATCGGAGCCCGGACAGTCGATGAAGTTTAGTTTTCTGTCCTGCCATTCAACACTGAAAACGGTTGAGAAGACTGAATATCCGTATTCTTTCTCAACCGGGAAATAGTCGCATACAGTATTCCCATTCTCAACAGAACCGCGACGTTTTATAACTCCACCCTCGAAAAGCATTGCTTCAGCGAGAGTGGTTTTCCCAGAGCCTGAACTTCCCAATATGGAGATATTCTTAATTTCATTAGTTTGGTACACTTTCATATCATATAGGTATTAAAGGTTAAACATATAGTTTTGTTACGATTTTTGTTTTATCGTGAGCGCAAATTATAAATACTCTTCTAGAAAAGCAAAAGATATCTGTTGTTTGAAAACAATGTTGTTCAGCAGTTGTATAGCCTTATTTGTCCGCTTATCTGATTATTAACTATGTTTTTATGGCTTGTTTCTGTTGTTCAATATTCTTGCATTATAACTTTTGCATGTCTTTAAGCGGTATTTTGTCTAAAATATAGTATTCTGAACCGGTTTTGGTAATATGTTTATAATCTTGTGTTTACATTTCCATCGTATTTCTATGCGGTGAAAAACTTTTTTCATAATATATGAAAATAAATTTTCATGCTGATGAAAAAGAATTTTCATAATATATGGAAAAATTTTTTCACAATATATGAAAAAAAAGTTTCATTGCGATGAAAAACCGGAGATATGCCCGAATGATATTTTGCTCTCCACTCGTCTTTCTCTATTTTTGTATCCGGAAAATCTTTACTTAGACAGAGAAATTTAATTGATTATGGCAGGATTGTATATTCACGTTCCGTTTTGTGCCAAAAGATGCTTGTATTGTGATTTCTATTCAAATACGGACATGAGCTATAAGCGCCGCTATGTGTTTTCGGTCATAAAGGAAATGCAGCTCCGTGCGGATTATCTGAAAGGAGAGGAGATTGAAACCATATATTTTGGTGGAGGAACACCTTCTCAACTGGATGCGTCAGACTTTTCGGAGATATTTGATTCGATATACCATATATATAATGTAAGTGACAATCCCGAAATAACCCTTGAAGCGAATCCTGATGATGTTACAGATAAATATATGTCGGAGTTGAGAACTCTCCCGTTCAACAGAATCAGTATGGGAGTGCAAAGTTTTGATTCGGAAGATTTGGTGTTTCTTAACCGCCGTCACACTAGTGAACAGGCAATCCGTGCCGTTGAGATATGCAAGAATCATGATATATATAATATAAGTATAGATTTGATATACGGACTTCCCGGTCAGACACCAGAGAAATGGGAGAAAAATCTGCGGAAAGCTATTTCGTTGGACATACCACATATTTCGGCATATCATTTAATATATGAAGAGGGCACAGCTCTGTATAAACTATGGGAGGCGGGAAAGGTTTCGTCCGTCGATGAGGAAACCAGCGTTGAATTGTTCTCGCAATTGATATCCCGGCTTAAGGAAGCCGGATATTTGCATTATGAAATTTCCAATTTTGCCAGAGAAGGATTCATCTCGCGTCACAACAGTTCATATTGGAAAGGCATAAACTATTTGGGGCTTGGTCCTTCGGCACATTCATTTAATGGCGAAGGAAGGGAATGGAACGTGTCATCACTGCCAAAATGGATTGAGGCTTTAGCTGCCGGAAAACCAGCCGTTGAGAAAGAAGTTGAAGATGCAGACACAAGCTATAACGATTATATCATTACAGGATTGCGCACAATGTGGGGAATAAATCTTGATGAAATTGAAAAACGGTATGGGGATAAACACCGCAAATATTGTGAAGCGCAAGCAAAAAAATATATTGAGCAGGATTTGATATCACAAAACGACGGAAATCTCACCTTGACAGAAAAGGGCGTTTTTATATCTGACGGAATAATGAGCGACCTCTTGTGGGTATGAATTCGTACAAATTCACCGGTTTTTATGACGAAATAGGGGTTATCAAGTACTTTTTTTGCACATATATTGCATTTTTGTGTCAAAAATGTATGGAGATATAAAACTTCTTCATATATTTGTAGCCGGAAAAATAAGCGAAACAGTGCCATACCTATATATAATAGCGGGTTGTAACGGAGCAGGAAAAACAACTGCTTCATTTACTATACTGCCGGAAATGCTTAAATGTAAAGAGTTCGTTAACTCTGACGAGATCGCGAAAGGTCTCTCTCCCTTTAATTCAGACAGCATTGCGGTGGCCGTAGAAGCAAGTCGTATTATGTATAAGCGCATAAAGGAGCTGATCGCCGCAGGCGAGACTTTTGCGATGGAAACTACGCTGGCAACCCGTTCGGTGGCAAACCTGATACGGGAGGCTCAAAAGGAAGGTTATTACGTCACCTTATTGTATTTCTGGCTTAACACGCCGGAGCTGGCAATAGAACGAGTTAAAATGAGAGTCTCGGCCGGAGGACACAATATACCGGAAGAAACAATCAGAAGACGTTATGCTGCCGGAATTCGCAATTTGTTTGAACTCTACCTTTCTATTAGTGATTATTGGATGATAGCCGATAACTCTATGTCGCCGATGCAAATCATTGCAAAAGGCTTCAAAAGAGATAAAATCGAAATATATAATCCGGTTATCTATAAAAAATTAGAGAATCATGAATGAACAAGAATTAAGAGAATTTGAAGAGAATATTGTAAAGGGCGCAAATATGGCTTTTCAACGTTTGGTTAGTCAGAAAAAGAAAGAAAACGGTGAATTGGTATTCTCTCGTAATGGTAAGATTATACGTGTGAAAGCAGCAGATTTAGATAATATCACATTCTGAATATGATTCTATTTTTACTCTTGAACTGAAATAAGGATATATATCTATATGATGACATAAAAAGGCTGGTCGGTGCTTGTGCAAGTTCCGATTGGTCTTTTTTTTATTTTTCCTATCTTTGCGCTTTGGAATAAAAAACACAATAGAAATATGAAAAACGTAATTTTATCTGTTATGACAGCTATTGGAATGACAGCTTGCACCGGAGGACAGCAAACAAAAACTGTTGAGGCTGTAAACAATGACTTTAATTATGTGGTGGATCAATTTGCAGATTTGCAGATTCTCCGCTATCAGGTGCCTGGTTTTGAAGAACTGACACTTCGTCAGAAACAATTATTATATCATTTGTCGGAAGCGGCATTGATGGGTCGTGATATTCTTGCAGACCAGAATTGCCGTTACAATTTGCCTATCCGTCGCACTTTGGAAGCTGTTTATACTTCTTATAAAGGTGATAAGAACAGTGAAGAGTTCAAGGCTTTGGAAACTTATCTGAAAAGAGTTTGGTTTGCAAATGGTATTCATCATCATTATGCAGAAGATAAATTCTTGCCGGCTTTCTCAAAAGAGTTTTTTGCTGAATGCGTAAAACAGGTTGAACCGTCGGCTTTGCCTTTGCGCGAAGGCGAAACAGTTGAGCAGCTTATCGAAGAACTTACTCCTGTGATATTTGATCCTGCTGTTTTGAGCAAACGAACAGTTCAGAGCGGAGCAAATGATATCATCAAAGCTTCGGCAAACAATTATTATGAAGGAGATTTGACTCAGGCTGAAGTCAACGACTTCTATAATAAAATGAAGATTGGTCAGGACTCAGTAAGACCTATTTCTTATGGTTTGAACAGCCGCCTTGTGAAGGAAAACGGAAAGATTTATGAAAAGGTATGGAAAGTCGGCGGTTTATACACTGAAGCAATCGAGCATATCGTTGCAGAATTGCAGAAGGCTGTAGCTTTTGCTGAAAACGATGCTCAGAAGTCTATCATCGAAAAGTTGATTGAATATTATCAGACTGGTGATTTGAAGACTTTCGATGCTTATTCAGTTCTTTGGGTTGAAGATACAAAATCAGATGTTGACTTCGTAAATGGTTTCATCGAAACTTATGGCGACCCTCTTGGACGTAAGGCTAGCTGGGAATCAACAGTTAATTTCATAAATAAAAAAGCTACTGAGCGCACAAAGATAATAAGCGAAAACGCACAGTGGTTTGAAGATAATTCACCAATCGACCCACGTTTCCGCAAGGAGAAAGTCAAAGGTGTGAGTGCAAAGGTTATCACTGTTGCAATGCTTGGTGGTGATTGCTATCCTTCAACTCCTATCGGTATTAACTTGCCTAATGCAGACTGGATTCGCCGCGATCACGGTTCTAAGTCTGTGACAATCGAAAATATTACTGAAGCTTACGACAAAGCTTCTCAGGGAAGCGGTATGTCTGCAGAATTCATGTGGAGCGACGCAGAGCGTGAGCAGGCTAAGAAATACGGTTTTATGACTGATAACTTGCATACAGACTTGCATGAATGTCTGGGTCACGGCTCAGGTAAATTGCTTGATGGTGTTGATCCTGATGCTTTGGGAGCTTACAGCTCAACATTGGAAGAAGCACGTGCAGACTTGTTCGGTTTGTATTATATGGCTGACCAGAAGATGGTAGATTTGGGCTTGCTTCCTGATGCAGATGCATACAAAGCTGCATATTATCAGTATATGATGAATGGTTTGATGACTCAGCTTGTGCGTATCGAACCGGGAAAAGATGTTGAAGAAGCACATATGCGTAACCGCCAGCTTATTGCTAAATGGGCTTACGAAAAAGGTAAAGCTGACAATGTTGTTGAGTTGAAACAGCGTGATGGCAAGACTTATGTAGTCGTAAATGATTATGATAAATTGCGTGGCTTGTTCGCTCAGCTGTTGGCAGAAGTTCAGCGTGTGAAGAGTGAAGGTGATTTTGAAGCCGGAAAACGTCTTGTTGAGGATTATGCAGTGAAAGTGGACCAGGATTTGCATAAGGAAGTTCTTGAAAGATACAAGAAACTTAATCTTGCTCCATACAAAGGATTTGTGAATCCGGTTATGAAAGAAGTTAAGAATGATAATGGTGAAGTTACTGATATAGTCCTTGACTATACAGAAGGCTATGTTGAGCAGATGCTTCGTTATAGCCGTGATTATTCATTCTTGCCTAGTTATAATTGATTACAGGGGACGAGTTGACAAGGGGTGGCTGTTGCAAAACTAATTAAAACACAGAGACACGGAGTACACAGAGATTTTTATTTATTTTCAATATATCACCTCTGTGACTTTGTGCCTCTGTGTTTGATTCTCTTTCTTTTGCAACACTCTCATCTGAAGCCTTGTCACCTCGTATCTAAAACTATTGTAAATGAATACTGAAGTTCAGCAAATACGAAAAAAACTCCGTTTGGCTATGAATGGAGTTATTTCGACAAGCCTGCGAGATAAGGGAATGAACTATAAGCTTATCTTCGGTACTCCAATACCCGAAATAAAGCTTATTGCCGGCAGTTGCACTCCAAGTGTTTCATTGGCAGAAGATTTATGGAAAGAAGATGTCCGTGAGCTGAAAATATTGGCAACACTTTTATATCCGGCGGGTGATTTTCGGAAAGAAACAGCTTTGCAATGGATAGCGGATATAAAATATATGGAGATAGCGGAACAGCTTTGTTCCAATCTTATTCCAAATTCTCCTTCTGTTGAGGAAATAGTTGGTGCTTGTCTTGAAAGTGAGACTCCTTCCGAATATACATATGTATGTGCATTCCTTACATTGGCAAATATGTATATAAAGAAAAAAACAGTTTCTCAGGAACTGGAAACCAAGTTCTTTGCTAAAGCCAAAGAAGTTTTGAATTGTGGAATTTCTGCATCACAGCGTTCGGCTTCTCTTGCTTTGAAGCGTTATGGCAGGAAAGACCGTAACTCTGCGGCAAAAGTTATGGACCTGGTTTCGGAATATGAGAATTGTGGAAAGGCGGAATTGGAAGAAATATTCAATGACTTGAAGTTTGAGTTCGAATATTATTTTGAGTGATTGAGAGGTTTCGGAAGTTTAATTTTAGGTGACAAGTTGACAAGTAAACAAGTTGACAAGAGCATTAAATAATTTGGAGTTATTTTGACCTTGTCAACTTGTCTCTGAAGCCTTGTCAACTTGTTAAGTTGAGCATCCTGCGAAACTTAAATTGACTAATAACATTTAAATAGGCAGTTTTTGCTTGATATTCAAGCAGAGATTGCCTATTTTTGTAAAAACCAAAAACTGGAACTATGTGGAAAGAAAAATTAGGAGTTTATTTGATAGATGTATCTAAATATACATTTACAGGAGTGTTAATAGCATCTTTCTTTAAAGATATGGAAAATACTCGTTTCATTTATTATGTATTGGGGATGCTAGTTACATTGTTTTCATTATTGTTAGGTTTAGTACTTACAAATAAAAAAGAGGAGAAATAATTATGGCAACTATATTTGTTTTGTCAATGGTTGGAATACCATGTGCTTTGGCTCTTTTATGGTTTCTGACTCCATCCGGAAAGAGATGGTTAAAGTCGAATGGATTGCTTTGATTAGGGCTTGTAAAATCAGCTTTATGCAAATAAAGTTCCATAAGTTTTTGCTTGTTCCTATAAATAAGCTACCTTTGTGTGGTTTAAGCTCTAAATGCGACAACCTCCAAAAATAAGTATATTAACAGTCTATTATATAAAGAACATGAAAGTAGATGTATTGCTAGGATTACAGTGGGGCGACGAAGGCAAGGGTAAAGTTGTCGATGTGTTGACTCCGAAATACGATGTTGTTGCTCGTTTCCAAGGCGGCCCAAACGCAGGTCATACATTGGAATTCGACGGTGAAAAATATGTGTTGCGTTCAATTCCTTCAGGTATATTCCAGGGAGGAAAGATAAACGTAATCGGTAACGGTGTCGTATTGGATCCTGTCTTGTTCAAAGAAGAAGCTGAAGCTTTGGCTGCCAGCGGACATGACATCACAAAGCAGCTTTATATTTCTAAGAAAGCTCATTTGATTTTGCCTACTCACCGCATGTTGGACGCAGCTTATGAAGCAGCAAAAGGTGCTGGTAAGATTGGAACAACCGGTAAAGGTATTGGTCCGACTTATACAGACAAAGTTAGCCGTAATGGTGTTCGCGTTGGTGATTTGTTGCTTGACTTCGATTCAATCTATGCAGCAGCAAAAGCAAAACACGAAGCTATTTTGCGTTCTTTGAATTATGAATATGATATTACTGAATTGGAAGCAAAATGGTTTGACTCATTGAACTATTTGAAACAATTCAAGTTGATTGATAGCGAACATGTTGTTAACAACTTGCTTAAGGAAGGCAAGTCTGTGTTGGCTGAAGGTGCTCAGGGAACAATGCTTGATGTTGACTTCGGTTCTTATCCGTTCGTTACTTCTTCAAATACTATTTGTGCAGGTTGCTGTACAGGTTTGGGTGTTTCTCCACGTAATATCGGTGAAGTATATGGTATTTTCAAGGCATACTGCACACGTGTAGGTAGTGGTCCTTTCCCAACAGAATTGTTTGATGAAGTTGGAGAGAAGATTGGGCAGTTGGGTCATGAATTCGGTGCCGTTACAGGTCGTAAACGTCGTTGCGGTTGGATTGACCTTGTGGCTTTGAAATATGCAATTACAATCAATGGTGTAAGCCAGTTGATTATGATGAAGAGTGACGTTCTTGACACATTCGACACTATCAAGGCTTGCGTTGCATACAAGATAAACGGTGAGGAAGTAACAGAATTCCCATATTCAATTGATGAAGGTGTTGAACCTGTCTATGTGGAACTTCCTGGTTGGAAAACTGATATGACAAAAATGCAGAGCGAAGATGAATTCCCTGAAGAATTCAACGCTTACCTGACATTCCTTGAAGAAGAACTTGGCGTTCGTATCAAGATTGTTTCAGTTGGTCCGGACCGCGAACAGACTATCGAAAGATATACAGAAGAAGACTGATTGCTTTGCTTGACAAAAAAGCAGGTTGGCACGGTTTAAATCCGTATCAAATTGGAATTTATCCGACAAAAGGTCTTGAATTTGACGAAATAGGTAAAAATGGCAGAAAAATGTTTCCTTTATAAGGGCTTTTTCTGCCATTTTTTATTTGGCAAACTTTTTGCTATTATATTGATAAACAATAATTAGAAATTTATTTTATATGATTTATTGGATTATATTTATCGGCGTAGCCGTGTTGAGTTGGTTGGTTTCTTCACGTTTGCAGAAGAAATTTGAGTTGTATTCGGAAATACCTTTGCCTTCGGGTATGACAGGTAGAGATGTAGCAGAAAAGATGTTGCACGATAATGGTATTTACGATGTAAAAGTGACATGTACACCGGGACATTTGACAGACCATTACAACCCGATGGACAAAACAGTGAACTTGAGTGAAAGTGTATATTATAGTAACAGTGTTGCAGCTGCTGCCGTTGCTGCCCATGAATGCGGACACGCTGTTCAGCATGCTGTAGCTTATGCTCCGTTGAAGATGCGTTCAGCATTGGTGCCGGTTGTAAGCTTTGCTTCAAATATTGTGCAGTGGGTTTTGCTTGGTGGAATGCTTTTGCTTCATTCTTTCCCTCAGCTTATGCTTTTCGGTATAATCTTGTTTGCTTCGACAACATTGTTCAGTTTGATAACATTGCCAGTTGAGATTAATGCCAGCCAGCGAGCTTTGGTTTGGTTGAGCCGTGCAGGTATAACAAATGTTGCAATACATGATAAGGCTGAAGATGCTTTGCGTTCAGCTGCTTACACATACGTTGTCGCTGCTTTGGGTTCTTTGGCTACATTGTTATATTATGTAATGATGTTCCTTGGTGCTAATCGTGATGAATAAAAGTATTTAATAAATAGGGACTATTGGAACTAAAATAGGGTTCGGAATGTTTCATGATATATGAAATGTTCCGAACTTTGTTTTTATATGGACGAGAGGGATAAGTTGACAGAATATTTGTTTGTATAAAATATACCTTGTCAACTTGTCTCTGTAGCCTCGTCAACTATAAATATCTTCATCTATGCTAGCATATACATTTATAGAAAAAGGAAAATTCCAGCTTCAGGAGAAGAAGAAGCCTGAAATATTGGATTCGCGTGATGCATTGGTGCGTATAACATTGGGAAGTATATGCACAAGTGATCTTCATATAAAGCATGGTAGTGTTCCGCGTGCTGTTCCCGGTATAACAGTCGGGCACGAAATGGTAGGAGTTGTCGAGCAAGTCGGCAAGGATGTCCGTTCCGTAAAACCTGGTGATAGGGTTGCTGTCAATGTTGAGACATTTTGTGGCGAATGTTTCTTCTGCCGTAACGGTTACGTAAATAATTGTACAGACGAAAACGGAGGTTGGGCTTTAGGGTGCCGTATTGACGGCGGACAAGCAGAATATGTACGTGTTCCTTATGCAGACCAGGGATTGAGTATTATTCCTGATTCAGTAACAGACGAGCAGGCTCTCTTTGTGGGAGACATTTTGGCAACAGGATTTTGGGCCGCACGCATTTCTGATATCAAACAGGAAGATACGGTTCTTATAATAGGAGCTGGTCCGACAGGAATTTGTACTCTCCTCTGTGTTATGCTAAAATCTCCACGGAAAATCATCGTGTGTGAAAAGTCGGAAGAGAGAAGAGATTTTGTCAGGAAACATTATTCCGGAGTGATTGTAACCAATCCTGAAAATTGCAAATCCGATGTGCTTGACAATTCATTGCACGGAGGTGCAGATGTAGTGCTTGAAGTTGCCGGAACAGATGACACATTCCGCATGGCTTGGGATTGTGCCCGTCCAAACGCAACGGTCGCAATAGTTGCCCTCTATGACAAACCTCAGATTTTGCCTTTGCCTGAAATGTATGGGAAGAATCTGACATTCAAGACGGGTGGAGTTGACGGTTGCGATTGCCCGGAAATATTAAAGCTTATATCTGAAGGAAAGATTGATACGACTCCGCTGATAACTCACCGTTTCCCTTTGAGTGATATAGAGCGTGCCTATCAGGTTTTCGAGAACAGAGAAGACGGAGTGATAAAGGTGGCAATAGAGGGGAAAATTCTGTGAAAATCTTCGTATCTTTACCAATCCATTCATAAACGTTAAAGACTATCAATGAAACAAGGACGAATTATAGTTGCCGGCATTGGTCCCGGTTCCGCATCAGATATAACTCCTGCAGTGCTGGAGGCAGTTGCCCAAAGCGAAATAGTTGTAGGATATAACTATTACTTTCAGTTTATAAAATCATACTTAAGACCGGAAACTCGTTGTATCGATACCGGAATGAAACGTGAGAAACTTCGTGCCCAGCAAGCATTTGAAATGGCAGAAGAAGGTAACATAGTCTGCGTGATAAGCTCAGGTGATTCCGGAATATATGGAATGGCTCCGCTTATCTATGAAATGAAGCGTGACCGAGGAAGTGATATAGAAATCGAGGTTCTTCCGGGAATAAGTGCTTTCCAGAAAGCTGCTTCATTGCTTGGCGCACCAATTGGCCATGATTTCTGTATCGTATCAATGTCTGATTTGATGACACCTTGGGAACGTATCGAGAAACGTATCAAAGCAGCTGCCGACGGTGATTTCATCACTGCCGTTTATAATCCTAAAAGCGAAGGAAGATATTGGCAACTTTACAGACTGAAGGAGATATTCCTGCAATACAGAGATGCAGCTACTCCTGTCGGTTTCGTGCGTCAGGCAGGACGTGAGGAGCAGAATGTCACAGTCACTACTTTAGGCGAATTCAATCCTGAAGATATTGATATGTTTACCATTGTGATTATCGGAAACTCTCAATCCTATATCTACGATAATCATTTTATAACTCCGCGCGGATATTACCGTAATCAGACAACCGAAGCAGCCGGTATCGGACAGGAAATAATGATTAACAGCTTCCGCACAATCGAAAAGGAACTGAAGAATCCGGATATTCCTTTGGACAAGAAGTGGGCTTTGCTTCATGCCATACATACAACAGCAGATTTCGATATGGAGAATGTTCTGCTTATCGACGATAACGCTGTTCCTTCTTTATATGAAACACTGAGCAGTGGAAAAGTCCGTACAATAGTTACGGATGTTACAATGGCTGCATCCGGTATCCGAAAAGGTGCTCTTCAAAGAATGGGACTGGAAGTGAAATGTTATTTGTCCGACGAACGTGCTGTTGAACTGGCAAAAGAAAAAGGTATAACCCGCACACAGGCAGGAATAAGACTAGCCGTAGCCGAGCATCCTGACGCTCTGTTTGTTTTCGGAAATGCGCCTACTGCATTGATGGAGCTTTGCGACCTGATAAGGAAAGGCAAGGCAAAACCTTGCGGAATAATTGCAGCTCCGGTCGGTTTTGTTCATGTATGCGAATCAAAACATATGGTGAAACCTTTCACTCATATTCCTAAACTCATTGTTGAAGGAAGAAAAGGCGGAAGCAATCTTGCAGCAACATTGACAAATGCTATTTTGTGTTATAATGATGCAGAGCAGTTGCGTCCGGGAAGAGATGTCTGATTTTAAATCCTATATTAATGTCTGTCCAGTCATTCACAGTAATAGGGATAAGTGATAGCAGGAATCAGTTTTTCCCGCCACAAATAATGTCTGTCATTTCCGGAAGCAAAGTATTTTCCGGAGGAAAAAGGCATTATGAAATAATGAAGCCGTTTTTGCCTGAGGATTCGGTATGGATTGATATAGTTGTGCCTTTGGATAAAGTTTTCGATTCATACCGTCAATATACGGATATTGTGGTGTTCGCTTCGGGCGACCCGCTGTTCTTCGGATTTGCCAATACTCTGAAGTCACGTTTGCCGCAGGCAAGTATCAAGGTTTTCCCTTCGTTCAATTCCCTGCAAATGCTAGCTCACAGACTTGAGCTTCCATATCAGGATATGCACATGGTGTCGCTTACGGGCAGACCTTGGGATGCCTTTGATGAGGCTTTGATTAATCAGGAAAAAATGATGGGTGTGCTCACCGACAGAAACAACACTCCTTCAGTCATAGCTTCCAGAATGAGAGATTACGGATATGACAATTATATTATGTATGTCGGTGAATCTCTCGGAAATGATGAGGCAGAGCGTGTCCGTTCGTTTACAATTGAAGAGGCTGCGGAAACATCGGACTTCAAATTTCCGAATTGTATTATCTTGCAACGTACATCACGCAAGGACAGATTTTTCGGAATACCGGAAAGCGAGTTTCATCTCCTTAACGGCAGGACAAAGATGATAACAAAAATGCCGATACGTCTTCTCAGTCTTTCGATGTTGGATTTGCATAACCGCTCTTCTCTTTGGGATATAGGTTTCTGTACCGGTTCCATATCTGTTGAGGCAAAGTTGCAATTCCCGCATTTGAAGGTTACTTCATTTGAAGTGCGTCCGGAAGGAGAGGAGCTGATGAGGCTCAACAGCCGTAAATTCGGAACTCCAGGAATAAATGTCCACATTGGTGATTTTATGCAGGCAGATTTGGATAAGTTCCCTGTTCCCGACGCTGTATTTATCGGCGGTCACAACGGACACCTGAAGGATATTATGCGTAAAGTAAAATCAGTAATGTCGCCAGGCGGAGTGATTGTCTTCAATTCCGTTTCCGAAGAAAGTTTACGCCTTTTCCGTGAAGGCGCGTCGGAATTGGGTATGGAAATAGTATCGTCCGTTCATCTTGCCGTTGATTCGTTTAATCCTATTGAAATATTGAAAGCACAATGAATAATATAAAGACAGCGATATTTGTAATATCGGAAAGCAGTATTCCTATGGCGCAACTTATCAGCTGTGAACTTACAGAATCCGTAGTTTTCACCAAAGCTGATGCTGAAGGCTGCGTTCGCCTTGATTCTTTCCGCAAGGAAATAAGTGAATCTTTCCATGCATACGACAATATTGTATTTATCGGTGCAATGGGAATTTGTGTCCGTGAGATTGCTCCATATATAAAGAACAAATATGAGGACCCGGCTGTGGTTTGCATCGACAGCACCGGTAAGTTCGTAATACCTGTACTTTCAGGACACGTTGGCGGTGCAAATCTTCTCGCAACACGCATTGCCGGAATTCTCGGCGCGACAGCCGTAGTCACTACTCAAAGCGACAATGAAGGTCTTTGGGCTTTGGATACAATCGGTGCAAAATATAACTGGAAGGCCGAGACAAAAGGCGCAAGCATGAATGCTCTTATCTCGTCCTTCGTCAATCGCCGACCGACAGCTTTGCTGCTCGACATCCGTGACCGTGGAACTGATTTCCTTGAAGGTTCTTTGCCTTCGCATATCAAAGTATATTACAATTTCGGTGATATCAATCCTGAAGATTATGAACTTCTGATAGCGGTTACTCCATTCATTTATGAGACAAGTTTGCCTGTATTATATTACCGTCCGCAGGTTTTGCATCTTGGTGTAGGTTGCCGCAAGCAATGCAATCCGGAAGGAATAGCTGAATATATTGGAAAAGAATTAGCTTCAAAAGGAATATCATCTTCCTCAATAGTCTCAGTTTCCACTATAGAACTGAAAAAAGATGAACCGCTTCTTCAGTCGCTTGCCTCTTATTACAACACATCTTCTCCGGGAATATATTCTGCAGAAGAATTGAAAGATATAGCTGTTCCAAATCCATCGGAAAAAGCTTTTGAAGTGACCGGTGTATATGGCGTTGCTGAAAGCACAGCAATCAAGAGTAGCGATATGGGAAGCCTTGTTGTAGAAAAACAGAAAGGTGTGCTTAACGACAATTCAAACTTCACCTTTGCCGTGGCAATCAGTAAATCAGCCGTACGCAAAGGTCATATAGAGATTGTTGGTGCCGGACCGGGCGACCCAGAGCTTGTTTCTGTCCGTGGAAAGCATTTCCTTCAGCAAGCAGATTTGATTCTCTATGCCGGAAGTCTTGTTCCTGTTGAACTTACTTATTATGCAAAGCCTGGCGCAACTGTCCGCAGTTCGGCAAGTATGAATCTTGAGGAACAGTTTGAACTGATGAAGGAGTTCTACGACCGTGGTCTTCTTGTAGTCCGTCTTCATACAGGTGACCCTTGTATCTATGGTGCCATCCAGGAACAAATGGCATATTTCGACCAGTATAATATGAGTTATCATATCACTTCGGGAATTTCTTCTTTCCAGGCTGCTGCCGCTGCTTTGCGCTCGCAGTTCACAATTCCTGAGAAAGTCCAGACAATAATTCTGACTCGTGGAGAGGGCAGAACTCCGATGCCGGAAAAAGAGCAGCTTCACAAATTGGCTAAATCTCAGAGCACAATGTGCATTTATTTGAGTGCCGGAATAGTGGAAAAAGTTCAGGAAGAACTTCTTCAGGCTTATCCGCCCGAAACTCCTGTCGCAGCTTGTTATAAGCTGACATGGAAAGACGAGCGTATATATCGCGGAGTGCTGAAAGACCTTGCCAAGATAGTGAAGGAAAACAAACTCACTCTGACAACTCTACTTGTTGTGGGTGATGCAATTGACAACCGACACGGCTTGTCGCGTCTTTATGCCGACGAGTTCAAACATTTATTCAGAAAATGATACTTGTTTTTGGAGGAACAACAGAAGGAAGAGCTTGCGTGAAAACTCTAGACGAGGCAGGCTCTCCCTTTTTCTATTCCACACGCGGAGCGGAGCAGGTGGTGGAGAGCCGTAATGGTACACGCCTTACCGGAGCTATGAACGCAACAACTATGGTTTCGTTCTGCCGTGAGAATGGAATCCGTCTTATAATAGATGCTGCACATCCTTTTGCGGCAGAGCTTCATCGTACCATTTCGGAGGTTTCCGAAGAATGTGATTTGCCTGTTGTGCGTTATGAAAGAATATTTCCAACCCTTCATCATTCCGATATTGTTTGTACGGATTATGATGATGCTGTGGCAAAGATGAAACACCATGGCGTCAGGCGATTGCTTGCCCTTACGGGAGTTAAAACCATATCCCGCCTAAAAGATTTCTGGAAAGAGCATGAATGTTTTTTCCGTATCTTGGACAGAGAAGAATCATATCAGTTGGCTGAATCTGCAGGTTTCCCTAAATCCGGTTTGCTTACTTATGATACAACTGAACCTGTTGGAGATTTGATTTCACGATTCTCACCGGATGCCGTAATAACCAAGGAAAGTGGTGAGAGCGGCGGATTTGCCGAAAAAGAAGAAGCTTGCCGCAAGGCAGGAATCCCGCTGTTTGTTGTTTCCCGTCCAAGATTGTCACCGTCATTTATTGTTGTTACAGGAAATCATGGATTGAGAAAGGCGGTAGAAAGCATTGTTCCTTCATTCTATCCTTTACGCAGCGGATTCACAACCGGATCGTGTGCTACGGTTGCTGCAAAGGCGGCACTGATGGCTTTGCTTGGGAAAGAAGTTCCGGCACTTGTTCCGTTTACTTTGCCCGATGGCGAAGTTTTGCGTATGCCCATTGCTCGAGTAGAACCTTGCTCAGGGGGCTGCATAGCAACGGTGATAAAAGACGCAGGTGACGACCCTGATGTGACTCACCGCCATCCAATTTGCGTGAAGGTTTCTTTTTCTTCCACCAGTTACTGTGGTATCAATTTTATCAGAGGGGAAGGCGTTGGCTTGGTAACTCTTCCCGGGTTAGGTATTCCGGTGGGCGAACCTGCCATCAATATCACTCCACGTCGAATGATAGAACGCGAACTTTCTGCAATCTATCCCGGTGCCCTCGATGTTGTCATTTCTGTTCCAGACGGAGTGGAACTTGCAAAACGTACTTTTAATCCTAAGTTGGGTATTACAGGCGGAATATCTATCATTGGAACATCCGGCATTGTCCGTCCTTTCTCATCCGAAGCTTTTGTCGATGCAATCCGCCGCGAAATGGAAGTAGCTGTTGCCTTGGGAGTAAACCATGTGGTGATAAATTCCGGAGCGAAAAGCGAGAAATATATCCGCCAGCTTTATCCCGATTTCAAGCCCCAGGCTTTCATTCATTTCGGAAACTTTATCGGTGACACTCTCAGTATTGCTGCCGACCTTGGTATAGCAAACGTAACTCTTGGAATAATGATGGGAAAGGCTGTGAAACTTGCCGCCGGACATCTGGATACTCACAGCCACAAGGTGGTGATGGACCGTGATTTCCTCAAATCCCTTGCCTTGCATGTCGGTTGTTCTACGCAATCACTCAATATTTTGGATAATATAACTCTTGCCCGTGAGATTGCCGAACTTTTCCCGCCGGAAGATTTGCAACTTTTCCTGCATGCCCTCTTACAATCTTGCCATAAGCATTGTGCCAAAGTCTATCCGAAAGGTGATTTGAGGATTTATATTATATTGGAGAGTGGAGAGCTAATTAGTTAAGTATCGTTTTAACAGTATATTATTAAATTTCATTTGTGTGGATGTATACTATTTTAGTTGAATAAAATTTACATATTCAAACTAAACTGCTTATAATACAGAATATTTCTGTATTTTTATATTGTAATTTGACTGATTGATTAGTAATTTAATTTAAAATTAATACTATGAATGTGAAACAACTAAGCATGCTGGTTTTTTCCGCACTATTATGTGCCTGTCAGCCTGTAAAAAAACAAACAACAATAAATGGCGTTTTGGCTGGTATTGAGAATGATACTTTGATTGTAAATTATTTTGATGTATCTGACTTGACACGGAGTAATATACATAGGGATACTATTGCTCTGCAAAATGGTAGATTCAGTTATCAGTTGGAAAACGATAGTGTACCAATGGAAGCTTATTTTTATGTTCTGCCGCGTAATGGAGCAAAAGCATCATCTTTGCATAAAACTGTTAGTGTGGTGACATTTCCAGGTGAAACGGTTGAATTAAGTGGTTCTATTGATAATTATAAAGTGAAAGGAAATGCATTCCATGAGGCATACGAAGAAGTTCGTAGTATATGCAAACCTTATCAGGATAAAATGAATGAAGTATCTGAAGTAATTATGAATATGCAGAGTGATGGAACTTTAACACCTGAACGTCTCGATTCTTTGCGTCAAGTGTTTATGCCTATAAACACAGAAATGAAAAAGGAGATGGAAGGCTATATTCGTCAACATCCGGATGAAGATATTTCTGTTTATATGATATATGATTTAGGGAAGGATGCTGGTGAACTTCTCGATATTATTGGTGAGAAGGCTCAAAATGGTTGTATGGCTCCACTCTATCGTGCGATTAAAGAGGCTATTGCTAATCAGAAAGTTCGTGAAGAAGCACGGAATAATATAAAAGAGGGTGTTGCCGCTCCAGATTTTACTTTGAAAGATATAAATGGAAATAATTTGAGTTTATTTTCTTTGCGTGGAAAATATATAATACTTGATTTTTGGGGAAGTTGGTGTGGATGGTGTATTAAAGGCATACCAGATATGAAGAAATATTATGAAAAGTATAAAGACAAGATGGAGATACTAGGTGTGGCTTGCCGTGATACAGAAGAAAAATGGAAAGAAGCAGTTAATAAATATGAACTTCCATGGTTGCATGTGTTTAATTCTGATGATGCTGATATTACTATGAAATATGGTATAGAGGGCTATCCTACCAAAATTGTTATTGATCCAGAAGGTAAGGTTTCAAAGATAGTAGTTGGTGAGGATCCTGCTTTTTATGACTACTTGGATGAGTTGTTTAGATGACAGAAGCATTGTATGAAGAAGGAAGTGGATTTAGATGAAGTTATTATGAAGTTATTTGGTTTTAGTTTTTTTAGTTGACAAGTTGACAAATAAAAGAATGGCTATGTGAGTTATTTTTTCTATATATGTTATCTGAAATATTTCGAATTTTGATACCTTGCGAATATAACTCGATTAAACCTTCAAGTCTTTATTTAAGTACCCTCGTCAACTTGCCCCCTAAAAAAACTTCCATTTCTATCCCACTGATACTCAGCCCAACTTAAAAAATAATTCAAAATTTCCTCCAAAAATATTTTGCAGATTCAAAAATCCGTTCTACTTTTGCACCCGCAATCGATAGAGATGCGGTGGTCAACATGATGGAGAGGTTAAGGAAAGATATTCTGTCAGACATAGGTGAGGTTGGAGATATCCAAGCGAAATTCCGAAAGCTGAAGAAGGAAATAAAAAAACTTCCGAAAAAATTGGAAGATTAAAATAAAAGTTCTTACCTTTGCAACCGCAATCAAAAATAACGATAGCGACTAAGTTCTTTGAAAATATTACATATATCAACAAGTAGT
>CASFJQ010000018.1 GCA_949295065.1 uncultured Parabacteroides sp.
AACTACTTAAAAGTAGAAATGGAAATTTTTGACGAAAAAAACGACGATACTTATCGCACAGTTTATTTCAACGAAGCGCCGATTCACGAAGAATTTGCGTTGGCAATGCAAAACCTTGCATTCCATATTGAAAAAATTACGGGAACAAGTTACCATAATCTTGCAGTTGACGGATATTACCGCCAGCCGTCGGGAAACAGTGAGCTGCTGACCATATATGCCCATCTTTCAGTGAATTACGAGTCTTCAACTAATATGGCTGTCCGTCTGCATCTTGGCAAAGATGAATATGCTTGGATAGACCGCCTTTTGGAAGATTTGTCTTTGTGCGAACGTGAAGCGTTATTGTATATCACGAAAGGCAAGCGTTACGGTCTGGATAAGTTTCTGTCAATTAACACCAATGTTGAACCAAAAAAAGTTGCGTAATTATGAAAAACTACAGAGTTTTTAAGCTCCTGCCTTTTCGACAATGAGGCAAAGAAAAAGTACAATGAGCTGAATGTCGGCGAACGCCTGAGCCGTGCTTACCATTTTGATTATCACCACGATTACGGCTATTTCTATGAAGAAGCCAACAATGCCTGGATAGCATTCGACAACCGGATGAACACGTATGAGGTTAAAATGTTCGACTCTCAGCATGAAGCTGAGCAATTCCTGATAGACTACAATGAGCTATTCGCCGCTTGACGACATGGTGTTCCGCAACACCGGCTTTCATGTCGTTGCGGAGCACCGTTTCCATCCCACGCGCGACTGGTGCTTTGATTTTGCGATTGTCGAGGCTAAAGTTGCCGTCGAGGTTGCTGACTATGAGGACGGTGAGGTTGATTGTGAGGGCGGTCAATAGTAAATTGAAAATTGAAAATTGAAAATTGAAAATTGATTTAAACACGGAGGCACAGAGGACACGGAGAATAAGGAGTTTCCGTTCAATTGGGTTTGTAATCCCGTTCCAATCAATGTGGATTGCAAATGGGTTTTGGTGTCGCACTTTCAGCGCTCCGTTTCTCGACTTCATGCTAAGTGGGTGTTGCAAAACATAAATAATGAAACACAGAGGCACAAAGCCACAGAGGTAATATGTTGAGAATAAATAAAATAAAAATCTCCGTGTTCTCCGTGTCCCTCCTATAAGAAGGCTTTCAGCCTTGATAAATAGCTAACTGATAAATAAAAACTAATAAACTGAAAAAATTATGGCTAGACCAATAAAAGAAGGATTGGATTATTTTCCAATGGATGTAGATATACTGCATAATATAAAGATACGCAGAGCAATAAAACAATATGGAGAAAAAGGTTTTATGGCTTACGCATTTTTGCTTTGTGAAATATACAAGAATTCATATTATATTGAAATAAAGGATAATGAAGTTTTTGAATTGTCTGATTTATTCGGAATAACAGAAGACGAATCATTGCAGATGCTTGACGGCTTGGTTAATCTAAAATTGTTTGATGCGGAAATGTGGAAAACGAAGAGAATTCTAACTTCTGTGGAGATTCAAAAAAGATATTTTACAGCAAAGATAAAAAAGAGCATAAACATAAAAACAATGCCTTATTTACTTGATATGGCAATTATTCCGGTAAAAACTCAAGTTATTGCAGAAAAAACCCCGGTTAATTCGGAAGAAATGCCACAAAGTAAAGTAAAGGAAAGTAAAGTAAAGGAAAGTATAGTAAAAGAAAGTAAAGTAAAAAATTTATATTCTTCTTCTTCATCATCCGCGTGCGCGTGCGCGCAAGAAGCGAATGGAGTTATAGTTTTAGAGGAAGAAATTAAAAAGCCAAACTCATTCAGCGAAAACTGCAAGAAGTGGAATGCCGAGCTTATGAAAGACGAAGAATGGCTGAGCAGCGTTGTCAGAAGTAGCGGAAAAGGATCTCCGATATTAGGACTGCTGCCAGAAATTATGGACTATTTTGAACAGCACATAGTTTCAATCGGCGAAACCGGTTCGATGCTTAACATCAACGACTACAAACGCCGTCTGATAAACTGGTGGAGATACATGAAATTCCGGTCAGTTCCGGAGATATTGGAACAGCAAAATTCAAAGCCCCGTAAAATTCGGGAAGAAAAGAAATCGAAGGTTGACGAGGCTATGGAATGTGCTCAAAGAGCGAGTGTTATTGCACAACGATTATTAGATGGAGGAGGATTGTAATATGGAAAACAGTTATGAAGAAATGAAGCTTTATAAAGCAATGCATGAAAGAAAGATAAAAGATATGAGCCAGAAAGAGTTGACCGAGTTTGTATCATCCCAGATAGTGCAATGTTATTTTATGGTCGGTTATCAGACTTATGAAGAAAAGGCGGTTGGTGTAATTTCCGCAAAACTCGTGTCAGACCTTTTTCAGTGTTATTCTTATCTGACATGCAAGGAAATTGAATATTGTTTTGAAAACGGAGCAAAAGGACGCTTAGGCCGCTTTAACGGAATAAATCTTTGGACATTCACAACCTGGCTTGAAAAATACAAGACGAGCGATATTCGCCAACAGGTGCGCAAAAGGATTCAGGAAGAAGAACAGCAAAAAGCCCTTTCCGCCGACAACAGCCTTTCTTCTGCCGACAAGGATTTGGAATACGCCCGCGAAGCCTTCCGCCGCTATAAAAACGGAGAAAGTCTGGAAATGCTCCGCCCGCCATATATCTACAAGACTTTGCAGGACCGTGGAATTATCACACCCGCGAGCAGAAACTGGAAGCCTTGGAGCGTTTCAAGGATTTTAAACCGACCAGAGATCTTAAAATCCCGGAACATGCTTGTCAGTATATCATAAAATCCCAGGCTATGGCGTGGTTACTGAAGCAGGAGTTTGATAAGTGGGGGGAGATGAGGGCGTGAGGTGTGAAAAAATTATGCATAATAAATATTTTTTTTGCAAGTATATATTTTATTTATAGCCTAAGTTTTATCTTGTTTTTTTGACAAAAAGATATTGTAATAGGCGTGTTTTGCGAAATATTGTTTTTGTTTATTGCGATAAACTCTCGTATTTGTGCTGATAAGTGTTATTTTGATAAGTTACAAAATGAAATCAAAATCACTGTTGGTCTGACAAAAAATAAGAAACTGTTGCATTATGTGTAAAAAGTTTATACTTTTGCGCTGTTTTTCTTTTTAAAGGGATTAAGAACTGTATGAATAAAAACAATTGTGTAGAGTTTTTGAAAAGCTAGAAGACCTTTGTTTGAAATTTAAGAGTTAGTTGATTGTGGCTTTTTAAAAGTTTTTACTTCGATTTGAAAATAAAATGTATGTTTAATAATAAAAGTGTGTTTATGGAAAATAAGTTTACACTTGCTTCTCTATGCCTGTTGATGGGTATGGGAACAGCTTTTGCACAGAACACTCAGGTAAAAGGTAACGTTGTTGATGAAACTGGTATGCCTGTTATCGGTGCTTCTGTGATTGTGAAAGGTACAACAGTCGGAATCGTTACCGACTTTGACGGTAACTTTACTTTGGAAGTTCCGGCAGAGGGTAAAGAATTGGAGATTTCATACATTGGTATGGAAAAACAGACTGTTAAGGTTGCTCCAAATGTTAATGTTGTATTGAAGAACGATACACAGAACCTTGACGAAATCGTAGTAACAGCAATGGGTATTTCTAAAGAAAAGAAAGCCTTGGGTTATGCTGTTCAGGATGTGAAATCAGATGAATTGACAAAGGCTGCAAGTACAAACTTGGCAGGAGCTTTGCAGGGTAAGGTTTCAGGTGTTGAAATCACTCCTTCTTCTGGTATGCCTGGTGCATCTTCAAAAATTACTATCCGTGGTGCACGTTCATTTACTGGTGACAACACTCCGTTGTATGTAGTTGATGGTATGCCTATTGCATCAACTGCAGATATCAGTACCGGAAATTCTGTAACTGGTACAGACTTTGCTTCTCGTTCATTGGATATCGACCCTAATGATATTGAAAGTGTGAATATCCTTAAAGGTCAGGCTGCTTCTGCTCTTTATGGTATGCGTGCATCAAATGGTGTTATCGTAATTACAACAAAGAGCGGTAAAGGTGCAGCTAAAGGTAAACCACGTGTTACTATCAACACAAACTTGTCTTTTGATAAAGTATCAACAACTCCTGAATATCAGAAAACATATGCTCAGGGTATAAATGGAGCTTATTCTCCATATGCTTCAACTGCGTGGGGACCTAAGATTGAAGATTTGGCAAATGACCCAACATATGGTGGTAATGTTGCTAATGCTTATACAAACAATGGTGCAAATTTGCATCAGGGACAGTATTATGTTGCTCAGCGTGCTGCAGCTGGTTTGGATCCATGGGCAACACCTCAGGCTTATGATAATATAAAAGATTTCTTCCAGACAGGTGTTACATGGAGCAATAATGTGAATGTTTCTCAGGCTTTTGACAAAGGTAACTATTCATTCTCTTTGGGTAATACAACTCAGAATGGTATTATTCCTAATACTGGGCTTGACCGTTACAATGCAAAATTGACAGCAGAAGCTAAGTTGCATGAAAACTGGACAACAGGTTTCTCAGGTAACTTTGTTACTTCAAAATTGAACAAGCAGTCTTCTGCAAATAATGGTCTTGTTGCAACTGTTTATGGTGCTCCGGCAAGTTACGATTTGGCAGGTATTCCATCACACGTGGAAGGTGACCCATATACACAGAATACATTCCGTGCAACATCTGGTTTTGACGGACCTTACTGGGCTGTTGAAAACAATGAATTTATTGAACGTTCACAGCGTTTTTATGGTAATACATTCTTGAATTATACTACAAAATTCAATACAGATCACCATAAATTGAATGTTAAGTATCAGTTGGGTGTTGACTCATATACAACAAACTATACTGATTCTTGGGGCTATGGCCATGCAAATGGTTTGGGTTCAATAGACCATTACGGATATACTGTAACAGAAATGAACTCATTGTTTACAGCTGCTTATACTTGGAATATCAACGAAGACTGGACTTTCGATGCTATGGTTGGTAATGAGTTTGTTCATAACCAGCGTAAGTTCTATGAATCTTATGGTGCAAACTATAACTTCCCGGGTTGGAACCATATCGACAATGCAACAACTTTGATTGCAACTGAATCATTAAGAAAGAAACGTACAGTTGGTAACTTTGCTAACGTATCAGCTTCTTATGCAAATATGTTGTATTTGAATGCTACAGTACGTAACGATATTGTTTCAAACATGCCTCGCAACAACCGTTCGTTTACTTATCCTTCTGTGTCATTGGGATGGATTTTCACAGAACTTGATGCGTTGGATAACAATGTGTTGACATACGGTAAACTTCGTGCTTCTTACGCTGAAGTAGGTATGGCTGGTGATTATTATGAAAGCTATTATACAACTCCGGCTTATGGTGGTGGTTTCTATGGTGATACGCCGTTGCAGTATCCGATGGGCGGTATAACTTCTTTCACTCAGTATGGTGTTGTTTATGACCCTAATTTGAAACCTCAGAATACTAAATCATATGAATTGGGTGCTGACTTGTCATTCTTTGACGGTTTGGTTTCATTGAACTATACATATTCTCGTCAGAATGTAACAGACCAGATTTTCCAAGTGCCTTTGGCTGGTTCAACAGGTTCTTCTTCATTGATGACTAACGGTGGTGCCATCCATACTAACGCACACGAAGTGACATTGGCTGTAAATCCAATCAACACTAAAAACTTCAAATGGGATTTCGCATTCAACTTCTCAAAAATCGACAACTATGTTGATGAGTTGGCTCCGGGTGTTGAAAGCATCTTCTTGGGTGGTTTCGTAGATCCTCAGGTTCGCGCTAATATCGGTTCTAAGTTCCCGGTAATCTATGGTACACAGTATTTGCGTAACGATAATGGTGATATCGTAGTTGATGAAAATGGTATGCCACAGCTTGGTTCTGAAGGTGTTATCGGTACTGTTTCTCCTGATTTCATGTTAGGTTTCAATACTTCATTCGAAATCTATAAATTACGTATCGGTGCTACATTGGATTGGAAGTGTGGTGGTGATATGTATAGCGGAACATTGAATACATTGAACTATTACGGAACAAGCCAGTTGTCTGCAGATATGCGTGAAAAAGAATATTTCTACTTTGAAAAACCAGCAGTAAAACAGAATGCTGACGGAACATATTCTCCTAATGATATCAAGATTGCAGGTTCTGATGCATTCAACTATTATAATATTATGAGTGCAATTTCGGAAGCTGGAGTTTATGGTAGTGGTTATTTGAAATTGAGAGAACTTTCTTTGAGTTATCCGATTTGGGAAACAAAAGGTCTGAATGTTAATTTGAGCTTGTTTGCCCGCAATATTATTTTGTGGTCTGAGCTTAAAGGTTTGGATCCAGAAGCTTCTCAGGGTAACAACAATATGGGTGGCGGTTTCGAACGCTTCTCTATGCCGGGTGCTTCAAGCTATGGTTTTGGTCTTAATGTTCAATTCTAAAAATGCATAAAACAATGAAATTTTCAAATATATCTAAAGGTCTTTTGGCCGGAATGGCTTTGACTGCAGTAATGTCGTCTTGCTCGGAAGATAAAATGGATGAAATCAACAAGGATCTCAACCATACAACAGATGTTCCTGCAAGATTGATTCTGACAGACGTTATGACTTCTACTGCTTTTAGCGTGGTTAGTGGTGACTATAACCTGTATTCAGGAATGTATATCGAACACGAAACAGGTTCACACAACCAGTTTTATAATGCAGAGATACGTACAGCATGTACTGCTGCTTCAACTTTGAATAACTCTTGGAGCGGAACTTATACAACTTTGAAAAATGCTAAGGATGTTATCGCTAAATGTGCTGATGGTGGCCCACAGGAAGGCAACTATATCACACGTGGTATTGCTGAAGTGCTTGCAGCATATAATTTGGCTGTAATCACTGATATGCACGGTGACACTCCTTGGACTGAAGCTTGTGATTATTCTTCATTCATGACTCCAAAAATTGATAAGCAGGAAGATATCTATAAAGATATTATAGCTTATCTGGATGCTGCAATTGAAGATTTGCAGAAGACTGACTTGGTTAAGGTTGGTGATCAGGATTTGATTTATAAGGGTGATGCTTCATTGTGGTTGAAGACTGCTTATGGTTTGAAGGCTCGCTATACTATGCGTTTGCTTGCACGCAGCTCTGATGTTAACGGTGATATGAATAAGGTTCTTGATTATGTTTCAAAATCTTATACATCTGCTGCTGAACAGTGCAGTTACAACATGTATAACACAGGTGTGAATATGAACCCGTTCTTTGGTGTATTCTGGTCTCGTTATGGAGAAGTGGCAAGTCACAGTATGTTTGACAAATTGGTTGAACGTAATGACCCGCGTATTCGCCGTTGTTATATGGAACCACAAAGCCAGACAATGATTTCATCAAAGGATGATGAATTGTTGAACTTGGCTAACAACGGTAATTTGAACCAGAGCCAGTTGGAATATACAACTTCAATGTATGTTGCTGCTCAGACAGCTCCAACTCACATCTTGAGTTATCATGAAGTGTTGTTCCTTAAGGCAGAGGCTCAGGCTCGTTTGAACCAGAAAGATGCAGCTAAAGCAACATTGAAAGAAGCTGTGGTTGCTGCAATGGCAAATATGGAAGTTAACGTTAAGGCTGCAATCAACTCAACTTATTGGGGTGGATTTGACAATGTGACTGAAGAAGTGACAACTGAAGAAGCTGCACAATATTTTGATAACAACGTAGCTCCTTTGTTTGATGCAGATCCGGTTAAGGAAATTATGATTCAGAAATATATTGCATTCTGGAACGCAAACGGTGAATCTACTGAATGTTATAATGATGTTCGTAGAATGAGAGCTTTGGGCAAGGATGTTTATGCATTGCAGAATCCTGGTAAATTCCCATTGCGTATGCCTTACGGTAATGATGATACAACAACTAATCCAAATGTTCAGGAAGCATATGGTGACGGTCAGTATGTATTTACAGAAAACGTTTGGTGGGCTGGTGGCTCAAGATAATATTTGAACATATTATTAATTATTTTAGGATGCTCTCTTCTTAATGAAGGGAGCATCTTTTTTTAGTAGTACAGGTGTCTCTCCGTTTTTTTACCCATTCACTCTTTCTTTTGGGCTGAAATCCGAACTTTTGCTAAACCCTAAGTTGTGACTTTTATGCATCAACCCCTTTTCTGTAGAGGTAATCAGGGGCGAAATCAGCTCCATTGAACCATTCAATAGTCCAGTGAGTCAAACCAAATTGAACGAAATTTTTCAGGTCTTTTAATGGTTCAAACATTTTTCCTTTCAATAAAGGGTAAAAATCAATTCTTTTTACTTTACCATTACTGAACTCCAAATCCATGGTATAGTCTTTTATGTATTCTACACCAGTAACTCTGATCAAATCTATATCTTCTGTCATAGTTTGTTTATTTTAGAGGTTCTATTTTTTGAGCTTCTTCTCCATTTTGCAGGCGATTCCAATTATCAACTAATTCTTGTTTATGTAATTCCATCCAAAGAAAAACTTGTTTTAAAGCATTGCTTGGAATTTCTCCTTTCACTATGCCTTTATGAATTGTGATAATGGCTTGATAGTCCCCATAACGAATGTGGAAATGGGGAGGATTGTGATAATTTGGCACAAATGTAGCGAAAAACTTGACATAGCGAAAAAGTAGCCGGAAAAGCTTTCTGAAATGTAGCATCTGCTGAGAAATCTTATTTCTTCAGGATAAAATATTCATTGGTTTTTCGGGAACTAGAGAAGTTTATTTGTATCTTCGTTTAAGGTAAACATATAATATAACGTGAGTTCGACGAATTAAAAATGTTAACAGATTTGGAGAATGGATTATTCCGGGAAAAAGGATATAAAATTAAGGCTTTCAGCCTTGATAGAGAGTTCAGAATTCGTCGAACTAACGTTATTTTATTGTTAGGAAAAACGGAAAGTGAACATCTTATCTCACCAGCAATAGCTCGTATTAGATGGATATTGAAAGATTCCAATGGAAATGAGCGAGATTATAGCATTATTAAATTTAATGGAAATGGAGTTGTTAAACAGGATAGTAATATGTTGACAAAATGATATATTTTTCGCTTGGGGTAAGTGTTTGATGGTGGCTTGCTCTTACATTTTGTCCAATAAAATTGTTTTTAAACATACTTTTTATGTGAAATATTTTCATATTTCTATTTTGAAAAGTGATTTTAATATCCGACATTTGCTACATGATGAATCAACCTTTGGCAGAACGATTACGTCCGAGGACTTTGGATGAGTACATCGGACAGAAGCATTTGGTGGGACAGGGTGCTGTCCTTAGGAGAATGATTGACTCCGGAAGAGTTCCTTCGTTTATATTATGGGGACCTCCGGGAGTGGGAAAGACAACTTTGGCTCAGATAATAGCCCGGAAACTTGATGCTCCGTTTTATATTTTGAGTGCGATTAACTCAGGAGTGAAAGATGTAAGAGATGTTATCGAGAAGGCGAAAGGAAACAGTTTTTTCAACAGTGTTTCTCCTATTCTGTTTATTGACGAAATACACCGCTTCAGCAAGTCGCAGCAGGATTCGCTGCTGAATGCTGTTGAAACGGGAGTTGTCACATTGGTTGGCGCAACAACGGAGAATCCTTCGTTTGAGGTGATAAGGCCATTGCTGTCGCGCTGTCAGGTTTATGTCCTGAAGTCGTTGGAGAAGCAGGACTTGCTGTCCTTGCTCAACAGGGCAATAACAGAGGATATTGTCCTTAAAGAAAAGCATATTGATTTGCAGGAAACGGATGCTTTGCTGAGATATTCGGGTGGTGATGCCCGCAAGTTGCTGAATATTCTGGAACTGGTGATTTCCGCTGAAGAGGGAAAGGAGATAACCATTACTGATAAAAAAGTGGTGGAAAGGTTGCAGGAGAACCCGGCTGCTTACGATAAGGGCGGAGAGATGCATTATGATATTATTTCGGCATTTATAAAGTCTATCCGTGGAAGTGATCCGGATGCGGCAATATACTGGCTGGCAAGAATGGTTGCCGGCGGTGAAGATCCTAAGTTTATTGCCCGCAGACTTTGCATTTCGGCTGCCGAGGATATCGGTCTTGCCAATCCGAATGCATTGCTTCTTGCCAATGCTTGTTTTGATACGATTCAGAAGATTGGATGGCCGGAAGGTCGCATTCCTCTTGCTGAAACAACAGTTTATCTGGCTTGCAGCCCTAAGAGCAATTCGGCATATAAGGCAATCAATGAGGCTTTGGACTTTGTTAATCGTACCGGAAATATTCCGGTTCCTTTGCATCTGAGAAATGCTCCGACTCAACTTATGGCTGAGTTGGATTATGGCAAAGATTATAAGTATGCCCATGATTATGAGAATCATTTTGTGGTCCAGGATTATCTTCCGTCGGAAATTAAAGATCATCGTTTCTGGCACGGACAGGATAATCCGGCTGAGAAGAAACTCACGGAAAACATGGTGCGGCTTTGGGGGGAGAAGAAAGGAGATAAGAAGTCAAGGAGTTGAGAAGTTTTTGAAAATTGAAAATTGAAAATTGAGAATTGAAAATTAATACTCTGTGTTTCTAATACTTGTCAACTTGTCAACTTGTTAACTTGTCAACTCTCAACTTATAAACTCAAAAACTCAAAAACTTAAAAACTCAAAACATATTATTAACATTTAAATATAAATCGCTATGAAGAAGCACAATTTTTATGCAGGTCCTTCTATTTTGAGTGACTACACAATTAAGAATACTGCTGCAGCAGTAGAGAATTTTGCGGGAATGGGTTTGTCATTACTTGAGATTTCACACCGCAGTAAGGAGTTTGTGGCTGTTGTTGATGAGGCTCGTGCATTGATTAAGGAATTGCTTGATATTCCTGCCGGATATGAGGTTGTGTTCTTGGGTGGTGGCGCAAGTATGCAATTCTGTATGGTTCCTTATAATTTGCTTAACAAGAAGGCATCATATCTTGATACAGGTACATGGTCTTCAAAAGCAATCAAGGAAGCTAAGTTGTTTGGTGAAGTTGAGGTGGTTGCTTCTTCTAAAGATAAAAATTATACATATATTCCGAAGGATTATACAATATCTGACGATACAGATTACTTCCATATTACAACAAACAATACTATTTACGGAACTGAGATGAGAAAAGATCCGGATGTGAAACAGCGCCTTGTTGCTGATATGTCATCTGATATTTTCTCTCGCCCGGTTGATGTTTCAAAATATGATATCATCTATGCCGGTGCTCAGAAGAATTTGGCTCCTGCCGGTGTGACTTTGGCAATTGTCAGAGTTGATGCTTTGGGACATGTGGACCGTCCTATCCCAACAATGCTTAGCTATAAGACTCATATCGATAAGGAATCAATGTTCAACACTCCTCCTGTGTTGCCTATATATTCTGCATTGCAGACTTTGAAATGGTATAAGGAACAGGGTGGCATTGCAGCTATGGAAAAGAAAGATTTGGAAAATGCTGCTATCCTTTATGATGAAATCGACAGAAACAAATTGTTCCGTGGAACAGTGGAAACTGAAGACCGCTCAATAATGAACGTATGTTTCGTTATGAACGACGAATATAAGGAACTGGAAGCTGATTTCAACGCATTTGCTGCTACAAAAGGTATTGTTGGTATCAAGGGACACCGTTCTGTTGGTGGTTTCCGTGCATCTTTGTATAACGCTATGCCTAAGAGCAGCGTTGAAGTTTTGATTGAAGCAATGAAAGAATTTGAAAAACAGCATTGATTATGGCACGAGTATTAGTTGCAACAGAAAAACCTTTTGCTGCGATAGCAGTGAAAGGTATCCGCGAAGTGGTGGAAAAAGCCGGTGACGAATTGTTGTTGCTGGAAAAATATACTGAAAAATCACAGTTGCTGGATGCTGTGAAGGATGTTGATGCTATCATCATCAGAAGTGACAAGGTGGATGCAGAAGTTCTTGATGCTGCAAAACAGTTGAAGATTGTGGTGCGTGCCGGTGCAGGATATGACAATGTGGATTTGGAATCTGCAACTGCCCATGGTGTTTGCGTGATGAACACTCCGGGACAGAACTCAAATGCTGTTGCCGAGCTTGCTGTTGGTATGATGATTATGGCTATCCGTAATTTCTATAACGGAACTTCAGGATGGGAATTGAAGGATAAGAAACTTGGTATTCATGCTTATGGTAATGTGGGTCGTAACTTGGCTAGAATTGCTAAAGGCTTGGGTATGGATGTTTATGCTTATGATGCATATTGTCCGGAAGAAATTATTGTTCAGGATTGTGTGAAACCTGTTGATTCTGTTGAGGAACTTTATTCAACTTGCCAGGTTGTATCTGTTCATATTCCTGCAACACCGGAAACTAAGAATTCTATCGGCTATGATTTGGTTTCACGCATGCCTAAGAATGGTTTGCTGGTAAATACTGCACGTAAGGAAGTTATTGACGAAGCAGGATTGCTGAAATTGTTGGAAGAAAGAACTGACTTGAAATATGTGACAGACATTATGCCTGCTGCTCATGCTGAATATACTGAGAAACTGAGCGGACGTTATTTCTCTACTCCTAAGAAGATGGGCGCTCAGACTGCTGAGGCTAATATCAATGCCGGAATTGCTGCTGCACGTCAGATTGAGGATTTCCTTAAGAATGGGGTTGAGAAGTTTAGAGTTAATAAGTGAGGATTCAAGGAGTTAAGGAGTTAAGTAGTCAAGGAGTCAAGTAGATAATACTTATTTTTCTGAAGCCTTGTCAACTTGTTAACTCGTCAACTTAAAAACTTAAAAACTCAAAAACTTAAATACTAATAATTATGGCTACAATAAAACCATTTAGAGGCATCCGTCCTCCAAAAGACTTGGTCGAACAAGTTGTTTCCCGTCCTTATGATGTCCTGAATTCGGAAGAAGCACGAATGGAAGCTGAAGGAAACGAGAAATCATTATATCATATTATCAAGCCTGAAATAGATTTCCCGGTTGGAACAGATGAGCATGATCCAAGGGTTTATGACAAGGCTGCCGAGAATTTCAAGATGTTCCAGGAAAAAGGCTGGCTTGTTCAGGATGAGAAGGAATGTTATTATGTATATGCCCAGACAATGAACGGCAAGACTCAGTATGGCCTGGTTGTCGGTGCTTATGTTCCGGATTATATGAATGGCCTTATCAAGAAGCATGAGCTTACTCGTCGCGATAAGGAGGAAGACCGTATGAAGCATGTCCGTGTGAACAATGCTAATATTGAACCAGTATTCTTTGCTTACCCGGAGAATGATGCTTTGGATAAAATTGTCTCAAAATATACTTCTCGCAAACCTGAGTATGACTTTGTGGCTCCGTTGGATGGTTTCGGTCATACATTCTGGGTTATTGATGAAGATGAAGACATAAGTATGATTACTGCTGAGTTTGCAAAGATGCCGGCATTGTATATTGCCGATGGTCATCATCGTTCGGCTGCTGCGGCATTGGTCGGTGCTGAAAAAGCTAAGCAGAATCCTAATCATAGAGGTGATGAGGAATATAACTATTTCATGGCAGTTTGTTTCCCGGCTGAGCAGCTTACAATCATTGATTATAACAGAGTTATCAAAGATTTGAATGGATTGACAGACGAGGCTTTCCTTGAAAAACTATCTGCAAACTTTGATGTAAAGGAAATGGGTGAGGAGATTTATAAACCTTCCGGTTTGCATAACTTCTCTCTGTATTTGTCCGGCAAATGGTATTCATTGACAGCTAAAGAAGGAACTTATGACGATAATGATCCGATTGGAGTTCTGGATGTGACGATTTCTTCAAATCTTATCCTTGACGAGATTTTGGGTATAAAGGATTTGCGTTCTGATAAGAGAATTGATTTCGTTGGCGGAATCCGTGGCTTGGGCGAATTGAAACGCCGTGTTGACAGCGGAGAAATGAAGGTGGCTTTGGCTCTTTATCCGGTGACAATGAAGCAGCTTATGGATATTGCTGATACAGGAAATATCATGCCTCCAAAGACTACATGGTTTGAGCCGAAACTCCGTTCCGGTCTTGTTATCCATAAATTGGAGTGACGAGGTGACAAGGGGACGAGTTGACAAGGGTTTTTAGATAATAAACTGTAAAGTTACGGGTATTTTGCCCTTGTCAACTTGTCTCTGAAGCCTCGTCCCCTTTATTATAAATTATTCTATGATTGTGTTATGAAAAAGCGAATAGTTATAAAGATAGGAAGTAATGTGCTAACCAGAAAAGATGGGAAACTTGATATTACAAGGATGTCATCGTTAGTGGACCAGGTTGTAAATTTGCATGAAGAAGGAAATGATATTGTATTGATATCTTCTGGTGCTGTTGCCTCGGGTAAAAGTGAGATAAAAGTATCTAAAAATCTTGATGCAATGTCTTCAAGACAATTGTATTCTTCAATCGGACAGGCGAAGCTTATCAACAGATATTATGAATTGTTCAAAGAGCAAGGTGTTTGCTGTGGACAGGTTTTGACAACTAAAGAGAGTTTTTCTACTCGTTTGGAGTATCTGACTCAGAAGCATTGTATGGAAATAATGCTTAATCATAAAGTTATTCCTATAGTAAATGAGAATGACACAATTTCTGTGACAGAATTGATGTTTACTGACAATGATGAATTATCCGGACTTATAGCATCAATGATAAATGCCGACATGCTGATAATTCTTAGTAATATAGACGGGATATATGATGGCGCGCCATCTGATTTGAGAAGTAAAGTTATACCATTTATCTATCCGGGAGAGAAGAATTTGGAAATATTCATTCAGGCTGGTAAATCTACATTCGGCAGAGGAGGCATGCTGACTAAAAGCAGGATAGCTATGAAGGTTGCAGAAGAGGGAATCGAAGTCGTGATTGCTAATGGTAAAACCGATAATATACTTAACAATTTAGTCCATAAACCGGAAGAGACCGTATGCACGCGTTTTGTCCCGAATGTGAAGCAGACCAGCAGTATAAAGAAATGGATTGCACATTCCGATGGTTTTACTAAAGGCGAGGTTGTTGTGAACAGAGGGGCAGAGGACGCTTTGTTTTCGGAAAGAGCCAGCAGCATATTGTTGGTGGGAGTAGTTGATATAAAAGGCGATTTTGAGAAAGAAGACATAGTTAGGATAATGAATGAAGATGGTGAACAACTTGGTATTGGTTGTGTAGCCTATAACAGCAAGGAGGCTTTTGACAATATAGGAAAAAAAGATATGAAGCCTCTGATTCATTATGATTATATGTATCTATATGTGTAGTCGAATTTGGACCGAGATGTGAATGTTCCTCCCATTATTAATGATTAAGTTTTTTCAATAAAGAATGAATATGACCAATACATATGAAATGATAAGAAATGCAGCCAACGCTGTAAGTTCTTTGCAAGGTTGCTCAAACGAAAAGATAAATGATATATTGATGCAGACATCTGCAAGGCTGAAGGAAAAAGTTGGAGACGTGTTATGTGCCAATGAAGCCGATTTGATGAAAATGGATAAGTCGGACCCGAAATATGACCGTTTGAAACTGACTGAGGAACGCTTGATGTCAATAGCAAATGATATGGAAAATGTGGCAGGATTGCCATCTCCTCTTGGAAAGGTTTTGATGGAAGAACGCAGGCCAAACGGAATGTTGATAAAAAAGCTTTCTGTGCCGTTTGGAGTGATAGGAATAATATATGAAGCACGTCCTAATGTGACATTTGATGTTTTTTCTTTATGTATGAAAAGCGGAAATGTCTGTGTCTTGAAAGGCGGATCAGATGCTGAAAATACAAACACTGCATTGGTGGAGATAATACATGAAGTGTTAGAAAATAACGGTTTGGATAAATCCTTATGTGTGCTTTTACCAGCAGACAGAGAATCTACGTCATGCCTGTTGCAATCTGTAGGATTGGTAGATTTGGTGATACCACGTGGCAGTAAGGCTCTGATACAATATGTCAGAGAGAACTCAAGAGTTCCAGTTATCGAGACAGGAGCCGGGATATGTCATACTTATTTCGACAAATATGGAGATAAAGAAAAGGGAAGACTTATAATCAATAATGCAAAGACTCGTAGAGTAAGTGTATGTAATGCTTTGGACTGTCTTATTATTCATCGCGACAGGTTGAGTGATTTGCCGTATTTGTGCGGAAAACTAAGTGAAAGCAATGTCAAGATATATGCGGATGAGGAATCATTCTTAGCACTAGATGGTAGTTATCCTGCAGAACTGTTGTTTCATTCTGACGAAAACAGTTATGGAACGGAATTTCTGGATTATAAAATGAGCATAAAAACTGTGGAAAATATTGATTCGGCTATTTCCCATATCGGAAAGTACAGTTCGAAACACAGCGAATGTATAATCAGTGAGGATGATAAATTAGTTGATTTTTTCCAAAGGAGAGTTGATGCAGCATGTGTTTATTCAAATGTATCTACGGCGTTTACAGATGGTGCACAATTCGGATTTGGCGCTGAGATAGGTATAAGTACGCAGAAAATGCATGCACGTGGTCCTATGGCTCTTCCGGAGTTGACAACATATAAATATCTTATCACAGGAGAAGGGCAGATTAGAGAAAAATGAGTTTTATAAATAGAAAAGACACCGAAATATGGAAATAAGTCCAATGTTTCGGTGTCTTCATATTTATAAATTTACAATAGTCGTTTATTGAATTCCTCTTTCACGAAGCTTAACCTGCCAATCCCAAGCTGACTGCAAAGTGTCTTCCAGTGTTTCTTCTGCTTTCCAGCCAAGAACTTTGTTTGCTCTTTCTGGATTTGCCCAAACTTTTTCGATATCGCCTTCACGACGGCCTACGATTTTGTGAGGAACTTTCACTCCGGTTTTCTTCTCAAATGTGTTGATAAGTTCAAGAACTGAAACTCCGTTGCCGGTACCAAGATTGAAGATTTCAACTTTTTCTTCAGATTTATTCTGCAACATACGGTCCATTGCTATAACGTGTGCTTTAGCCAAATCCACAACATTGATATAATCGCGGATGCAAGAACCATCCGGTGTGTTATAATCGTCACCGAAAACACTCAGTTCCTTACGGATTCCCATAGCTGTCTGAGTAAGATAAGGAATAAGATTCTGAGGAACGCCATTTGGTAATTCTCCGATTTCTGCGCTTGGATGAGCTCCGATAGGATTGAAATATCGAAGGATAATGCTCTTGAAAGGAGCACCAGCATGAATTGTATCCTGAATTATTTCTTCGTTAATCTGCTTTGTGTTTCCGTATGGAGACATAGCAGGTTTGATAGGAGCATTTTCTGTTACAGGCAGGAATTCAGGGTCTGGCTGACCATAAACAGTACAAGAAGAAGAGAAAACAATACCTTTCATGTCAAATTCTGGCATAAGTTCCAGGATATTGATAAGAGTTGTGATATTGTTTCTGTAGTATTTCAGAGGCTGCTGAACTGATTCTCCCACAGCTTTGCTTGCTGCAAAAAGAATTACACCTTTTATTCCATCATGTTCTTTAAGTGCTGCGCGTGTAGCTTCCTTGTCTTTCAAGTCGAGTTTTACAAATGCCGGGCGAATGCCTGTGATACGTTCTATACCGTCGAGCACTTCAATGTTTGAGTTTGAAAGGTCATCGATTATTACTACTTCATAACCTGCATTCTGCAATTCTACAGTTGTGTGTGAACCAATATAGCCGGTTCCTCCTGCTACTAAGATTTTCTCTTTCATAATACTGATTTTTTTATGCAGAGACGAGGCTATTGTAAAACTGTTTTAAACACAGAGACACAGAGCGCACAGAGATTTTTGTTTTGATTATACTCGATATATTACCTCTGTGACTTTGTGTCTCCGTGTTTGATTTTTTATGTTTTGCAACAGCCTCTTCCCATGTTTTTGTTAGTTGATATATCGGTTATTACGGTCAACTATTATGCTCCGATTCCAGAAAATCCCATAAAAGCCATAGCCAGCAAGCCGGCAGTAATTAGAGCAATAGGAGTTCCTTTTAATCCATTAGGCACATTTGTCATAGCTAACTGTTCTCTGATACCTGCAAAGATAACCAAAGCTAGCGCAAATCCAATAGCTGTTGATATTGCATATACTACAGATTCCAATAAATTATATTCTTTTTGTATAACAAGAATAGCAACACCAAGTACACAGCAGTTTGTAGTAATCAAAGGCAAGAAAACTCCTAATGCCTGATATAGTGCAGGCGAAACTTTCTTCAATATGATTTCAACCATCTGAACCAAAGCAGCAATAATCAGAATGAAACTGATTGTTTGCATAAAACCAAGTCCAAATACATCAAGTACATATTTCTGAACAAGGAAAGTTACAATAGTTGCCAGTGTAAGCACAAATGTAACGGCTGCACCCATTCCGACTGCAGTTTCCACTTTTTTGGAAACACCCAAGAAAGGACAGATTCCCAGGAATTGTGAAAGAACGACATTATTTACGAAAACCGCCGTGATAAAAATCAATATATATTCCATATTCTATCCTCCTTTATGCTTTTTTCAATTTGTTTACTATTGCTACAAGATAGCCAAGAGCGATGAAACCACCCGGAGCAAGTACGAATACCAAAGAACCGAACTCTTCAGGCATCAATGTCATACCAAACAATTTTCCTGTTCCAAACAATTCTCTGATAGCGCCAAGGCAAGTCAATGCGATGGTAAAACCTAAGCCGATACCAACTCCATCAAAGAAAGAAGGAATAACTCCGTTCTTTGCAGCGAATGCTTCTGCACGGCCCAACACGATACAGTTTACAACAATCAATGGAATGAATAATCCCAAGCTTGCATATAATGCCGGGACATATGCTTCCATACACATTTGCACTACGGTTACGAATGTTGCGATAACAACAATGTATCCCGGAATACGAACCATATCTGGAATTACTTTCTTCAAAGCTGAAATAACGATGTTTGAGCAGATAAGCACGAATGTTGTTGCCAATCCCATACTCATACCGTTAATGGCAGAAGATGTTGTTCCCAATGTCGGACACATACCCAACAACAATACGAAAGTCGGGTTTTCTTTGATAATACCGTTTATTAATATTTTAATCCAGTTATTCATTATAAAATCCTCCTTTCATATCATTCTGTTGCTCCGCTAACGACATCTACACTCTTGAATGCACTGTATGCTCTGTTTATAGCATCAAGGAATGCTCTACTGGAAATTGTAGCTGCAGTGATTGCATCGACATCTCCACCATCTTTTGATACTTTCAGTCCTTCTTCTGTCAATGTTCTGCCGATAACAGACTGGTTGTTCTTTTCAGAGCGGAACCATTCCTGCATCTTCGAGCCAAGTCCCGGTGTTTCGGAATGTTTCTGTACTGAATAGTTTATCAATTTTCCATCAGGCGTAAATCCGACAACGACCTTGATTTCTCCGCTGAATCCTTTTTTGGTTGAGCTTTCAACAGCAACTCCAACAAGTTCATCGCCTTTTTTAGCCGGATAAATACGCAGTGAATCACCATCGCTTGTCGCAGCCATATATGATTCTTCAGCAGGTTTGTTGTCGAATTCCGGAGTGACAGCTTTGATTGCGGCTTCCAGGCTTGCGGCTTTTGATGCTGCAATCGGTTCTGTTGTCATTTGGTTCACTCCGGCAAGTATAGCTCCTGCCACAACACAAATTCCTGTCAATGACAAGAGCATATTTGGTAATGTTGATTTCAGTTTTTCCATGTTATTTACCTCCAAAGTGATTAGGTTTAACATAGGTGTTAATCAGTGGAGTCAATGCATTCATAATAAGAATTGCGAATGACATACCTTCCGGATACGCACCGAACAGACGGATAACAGCAGTCAGAAGACCAATTCCTGCGCCGTAAATAAGCATTCCATTTTTAGTCATAGGTGATGTTACATAGTCTGTTGCCATGAAAATTGCTCCAAGCATCAAACCTCCTGAAAGAATGTGAATCAGTGGAGATGCGTATTCTGCAGGATTAACAAGGTGCATTATGCCGGTGAACACGAATACAGTTCCGATAACTGCCACAGGAATGTGCCATGTGATGATTTTCTTCCACAACATATAGATGAAACCAAGCAACAATGCTATTGCACTGACTTCACCCAAACTACCTCCGCGAGATCCGATAAACATAGATGCATAGTCAGGCAAATTTTCCAAACCACCTTCTTTCATCATAGAAAGAACTGTGGCTCCGGTTTCAGCATCTGTGTATGTCATCGGGAAAGCTGAAAGAGCATCGATAGTAGGCCAAGTTGTCATCTGTGCAGGGAAAGAGATAAGAAGGAAAACACGACCAACCAATGCCGGGTTGAACACGTTGTTTCCTAATCCGCCAAATGACATCTTTCCGATACCGATTGCTGCCAAAGCACCAATTATGATAATCCAAATCGGAAGATTTGAAGGCAAGTTGAATGCCAGAAGAACACCTGTCAGTATTGCAGATCCGTCAAATACTGTAGGTTCCTTTTTCATGAGGAATTTCTGAATCAGATACTCAAAAAGGACACACGCAACAACAGATGTTATCGTAACGATAAGTGCACCCAGTCCGAAGAAGTATAGCGAAACAAGGAAAGCCGGAATAAGGGCAATCAGAACGCCATACATGTTTTTCTCAATACTGTCTCCTCCGTGAATATGAGGCGACGGCGATATGTATAAACTATTTTCCATATTCTTTTAATTTCTGTTGTAAGAAGTTGACGAGTTGACAAGTTGACGAGGTTTGTTATAATTTATTCCTTGTCAACTTGCGCCTGAAGCCTTGTCAACTTGTTAACTGAAGCCTAGTCAACTTATTCCCTGTAAAGTTACGATTTTCTAGCTCTTATTATACCCATCACTTTACCTTTTCCTACGCGGATATTATCCAACAGAGGACGATTAGCAGGACAAGTGAAGCTACATGAACCACATTCGATACAATCTTGTATATGCTCGCTTTCTGCCATTTCCCAATTCTTGAAAACAGTTGCCTTCATCAGGAATGCAGGATTAAGTCCCATTGGACATGCATTTACACATTTTGCACATCTGATACAGTCGTGCATAGGTTTGCGAACAGACTCTTCTTTAGTAAGCAATAAAATTCCGGAACTTCCTTTGCAAACAGGAACTTCAGCACTGATAAGTGCTTTACCCATCATAGGACCGCCACCGATTATTTTACCCGTGTTTTCAGGAACACCGCCTGCTGCTTCAATCAGAACACTGATTGGTGTACCCATTCTCACCAGGAAGTTTGATGGTGATTTCAATGCTTTTCCAGTCACAGTTACGATGCGTTCAAACAAAGGTTTGTTTTTCTGAACAGCTTCGTAAACAGCATACACAGTTCCTACGTTCTGGACAATAGCTCCGGTAGAAATAGGAAGAGCTCCGCTCTTGACCTGTTTGCCGATTACTGCATCAATCAACTGTTTTTCTCCACCTTGAGGATATTGAACTTTCAAAGGCATAATTTCAATGCCTTTATATTGTGATGCAAGTTTTGTGAGGTGAGAAATTGCATCCGGCTTGTTGTTTTCAATACCGATAACAGCTTTGCTTACGTTTACAGCCTTCATCAGGATTGTCAGACCGATAAGAATTTCTTCGCCTTTTTCAAGCATTAATGAGTGGTCGGACGTAAGATATGGTTCGCACTCAACAGCGTTGACAATCACAACGTCTGCCTTACTTCCCGGAGGAGGCAAAAGTTTTACGTGAGTAGGGAAAGTTGCACCTCCCATACCAACGACACCTGCTTCCGAGATTTTATCAATAATTTCTTTTGAAGAAAGATTACATTCCTTGATTATAGTCTCGCTTCTGTCGATGCTTTCTTCCCATTCATCACCTTCGACGTCAATGAAAATAGCCGGACGTTTGTATCCGCTGGCATCGATTGCATTATCTATTTTGTTTACTTTACCGGAGACTGATGAGTGAATGTTTGCCGAAACAAAACCTCCGGCTTTTGCCAGAAGAGTTCCAACTTTTACAACATCACCTTTCTTAACCACAGCCTGCGCAGGGGCACCGATATGTTGACTCAAAGGGATAATAACTTGTTTGGGTGCAGCCAGTGCGGTAATTTTTTTACCGGCAGACAATTTATTTTCGGGTGGGTGAATACCTCCGATTCGAAATGTCTTTAGCATACTATTATGATTTTATTGTTGATTTTTACTTTCTTCTTTATTTTCTGCAGTTGTAGTTGCAGCTGCTTGTGGTTTTGCTGCTACAGCTTCTTTTGCTGCTGCAGGTGCCGGCTCTTTGCGTGGAGGGAAATTCAATTCGTGGATTGCTCCTGTAGGACACACGGCAACACATTTACGACACATGCGGCATTTGTTGAAATCGATGTAAGCAACATTGTTTTCAACAGTGATTGCTTCAAACGGACATTCTTTTGCACATTTTCCGCAGCCGATACATGCATTGCTGCAGGCTTTACGTGCAACAGCTCCTTTATCCTTGTTCACGCAGCTGACGAAAATACGGCGTGATTTCGGACCTTTCTTGCGCAACTCGATGATGTTTTTAGGACAAGCTTTGACGCAAGCTCCACAAGATGTACATTTGTCTTCATCAACTGTTGCAATTCCTGTTTCAGGATTGATGTGTATTGCATCAAAATTACATGCTTTCACACAATCTCCATAGCCAAGACAGCCAAAACTACATCCGGTTTCTCCGCCATAAAGTGATGTTGCGATTGCACAACTCTTTGTTCCGTCATAAGTGTTGGTTTTAGGGCGAGCCTGGCAAGTTCCGTTACAGCGAACAACTGCAACCATTGGTTCGGCAGCCTTTGCCTCTTTACCCAAAATAGCCGCTACTTTTGACATTACAGGAGCGCCTCCTACAGGACATAACAGACCGTCAAGTGAGTCTGCCTTAACACAAGCTCCTGCAAAACCAGAACATCCCGGATAACCGCATCCTCCGCAGTTGGCACCGGGCAGAACTTCTTGTACTTGCGCAATGCGAGGGTCTTCATAAACTTCGAATTTCTTCGAAACTACATAAAGCAGCAGCGCACCCGCAGCACCGATAATTCCTAAAGAAATAATAGCAATTATAATCATGTTTTTTTATCATTAAAATTTCCCAAGTTTGAAAACGAATTGTTTCTTCAGTCTGTCTCTAAGCTTATATAATATGAAATAATAAGGTATAAGCATAGCCAATCCTGCCAGACCGGTTGTTGTTTCGCTATATCCCAACCATGTTCCTGTGGCTATTGATGCAAGAAGAATGAATAGAGGTATAACAAAAGCCAGAAAAACAGCTTGAAGGCCAAGCGAGGTTTCGCCCCATACGGAAACTTGTTCTCCTATGTGGTATTCTCCTGTGTGGTCTTCCACTTCAATTATTTTTTCTTTGCTTTCGGATGCGTTGCATACGGATTTTGCATGACATCCCGAGCAAGCCGACTGCTGTTGTATTTTTACATATACAATATCGTTTTCGATACGTACAACAACTCCGGCATGATGTATATTTCTGTTCATATTTGTAAACTCGACATTGCAAAATAGCACGGCAAATGTACATATTATTTTTTACGATACAAGAAATAAATAATGAAACTTTTAGGTAACAAATTTATATTTTCAAACATAAAAAATACCTTATTTGAAGTATTGTTTTTCTGATTTGTTTGTTTAATTGGGTGTTTAATATACATTTGAACTGTTTTTGCTTTGAAATAATTAGAGAAAATAATAAAAAAGGGCATTTATGTGAACAAATGATACGCTTCTATACCTGGTTTATTTCAAAGTTTAAACATATATAGACCTGCTTTGAAATATATACGGCCCCGCGATGAAATATATACGGCCCGACGGAGAAATATATATTGTCCTACGAAAAATGGGTTCGGATAGTTTTGTGTGCAGTTTCGGATGCTTTTCCGCCGTTTGCAAACAGTCTGATTTGTGCAGTGATATGAGTTGGAAAATTCAAAAACATAATTAAAAATTATAGTATCCCTTTTAAAAACATTACCTTTGTTTCAAAATCAATTATATCCATGAAACGATTTAAATTAGTATCAGTATTGTTTGTTTTCTGTGCAAATGCATTATGTGCGCAGAATGGAGGAAAACCGGTGGAGTTGAAAGATATAACCGGTGGAAAGTTCCGTCAGGTTACATCTGTAGGTGAAATGCGTTCGCTTCCCGATGGTGAATATTATACAGCTATGAACAACGAGCGAAGTATGATTATAAAATACTCATATCGCTCGGGTAATGCAGTTGATACACTTTTCAATGTCAATACAGCCCGCGAATGTACGTTTGACAAGTTTGATGGTTATGAAATAAGCAGCACTGGACATCATATTCTGGTGTGGTGTGAAACTGAACCAATCTACAGACGTTCGTTCAAATCTGTAGTGTATGACTATGATGTTCGCCGCAATTATGTAAAGCCGATTTCCGAATCAAAAAGCAAACTGATGATTCCAACATATTCTCCGGATGGAAGAATGTGTGCTTTTGTTCGCGATAACAATATCTGGATTCGCAAATTCGATTTCGACACTGAGGTGCAGGTTACCAAAGATGGTGAGTTGAATAAAATTCTTAATGGTATAACTGATTGGGTATATGAAGAAGAATTTGCCGTAACAAATCTTATGGCATGGTCGCCGGACAGTGAATATCTTGCATTCGTACGTTCAGATGAATCTGACGTGAAGGAATATTCAATGCAGATGTATGGCGAAGGAACATATCCTTCATATTATAATTTCAAATATCCTAAAGCAGGAGAGAAGAACTCAACAGTGACATTGCATTCATATTGCGTCCAGACTCGTGACACAAAACATCTGGATGTTCCACTGGATGAAGACGGATATATCCCACGCATAACATTTACTAAGAATTCTGACCAATTAGCTGTTATGACTTTGAATCGTCAGCAGAATCTGTTCAATATGTATTATGTGAATCCGAAGAGCGGCGTTTCAAGATTGATTCTTCGTGAGGAAAACAAATGTTATGTAGATTCAGAATGGTTGAAGTCAATTCAGTTCTTGAACAATGGTTTCCTTTATGTTAGCGAGCAGGACGGATATTCACATATTTATATGTATTCTCCAACCGGTGTAATGCAGCGTCAGGTAACAAAAGGAAATTGGGACGTCACTCAGTTGTTGGGAATCGACGAGGCTACAAAAACTGTATATTATGAATCTGCTGAAGAAAGTCCGATGCAGCGTGCCGTTTATAAAGTTGATGCAAAAGGCGTGAAAACAAAATTGTCAACCGAAAAAGGTACAAACAATGCTCAGTTCAGCGCAAACTTCGCATATTATGTGAACCGTTACTCAAATGCGAACACTCCGATGAAAATCACTGTAAACGAAACCAAGACAAAGAAGGTTTTGAGAACATTGCAGGACAATGCGGCATTGAATGAACGTCTGGCAAAATATAACTTTGCGAAGAAAGAGTTCTTTACAGTGAATACAGCTTCTGGTGTTGAACTTAATGCCTGGATGGTGAAACCTTTGAACTTTGATGAAAACAAACGCTATCCTGTTCTGATGTTCCAATACAGCGGACCAAATTCACAGCAGGTTCTGGATTCTTATTCATTCGATTGGGAGCGTTATCTTTCAACAAAAGATATTTTGGTTGTTTGTGTTGACGGCCGTGGTACGGGTGCCAGAGGCGAAGCCTTCAGAAAATGCACATATATGAACATGGGCGATTTGGAATCAAAAGACCAGGTTGAGGCTGCTCACGCATTGGCTGAGTTGCCTTATGTGGACGGCAACAGAATGGCTATTTGGGGATGGAGCTTTGGCGGCTACAACACATTGATGGCTTTGACAGTGGGAAAAGGCACATTCAAGGTCGGAATTGCAGTTGCTCCTCCAACAGACTGGAGATATTATGATACAGTATATACTGAGCGTTTCATGCGTACACCTCAGGAAAATCAGCGTGGTTATGACTTGACTTCTCCATTGAAGCGTGTCAACGAACTTCAGGGAAAACTGTTGCTTATCCATGGTACAGCCGACGATAATGTGCATTTCAAACAGACAATGGATTATGCCGAAGCTCTTGTTCAGGCAAACAAGCAGTTTGATATGCATGTCTATAGAGACAGAAATCATGGTATATATGGTGGAAACACTAGATATCATTTATATACAAAGATGTCTAATTATTTATTCGATAATTTATAATGGCAGAACATGTAAAGAAGCCGGATTGGTTGAAAATCCGGCTTCGTGGCAACGAACAGTTTACGCAGACAAAGAGAATTGTTGAATCCCATTGCCTGCACACTATTTGCACAAGTGGCAAATGCCCGAATATGGGCGAATGCTGGAGCAGAGGAACTGCCACGTTTATGATTGGCGGTGAGATTTGCACTCGTTCATGCCGTTTCTGTAATACTCTAACCGGAAAGCCGCTTCCGCTAAATCCAAAAGAGCCGGAGAATGTGGCAGAAAGCGTGCGTCTGATGAATCTGAAGCATACGGTTGTAACTTCGGTTGACAGGGATGATTTGCCAGACCTTGGAGCATCACATTGGGCTGCTACAATCCGTAAAATCAAGGAAGTCAATCCGGCTACAACTCTGGAAGTTCTTATTCCGGATTTTCAGGGACGATTGGATTTGGTTGATATGGTTATTGACGCTCAGCCTGAAATAATCTCTCATAATATGGAAACCGTTAGCCGCATCAGCCCAACAGTCCGCAGTGCTGCGAAATATGATGTCAGCCTTTCAGTTCTTGAGCGTATTGCCTCACGAGGAATCACTGCCAAAACCGGAATAATGGTTGGCTTGGGTGAAACAGAAGAAGAAGTCCTGGAACTGATGGACGATGTGTTGAAATGTGGAGTTTCGGTTTTGACTATAGGACAATATCTCCAACCGTCACGCAAAAATATTCCTGTAGTGGAATATATTCATCCTCAGCAGTTTGAGAGGTATAAGACAATCGGTTTGGAGAAAGGCTTCAAATGTGTGGAAAGCGCCCCTTTGGTGCGTTCTTCATATCATGCAGAGAAACATGTTTGATTTCTGAACTTTTTGCCTGTTAAAAATGTTTTCTCCTAAAGACAGTAGTTGATGAAATAGGAGATGAAAAACATGAAATGGCTAAAAAAGGTAATAGAGAATCAGGCTATAGGGCTTTTGCCTATAGTGCTGTTTATGTTTCTGGACAATTATTTTGATTATAGATTGTCCTTCGTTGTTGCTGTAGCGTTTTGTGTTGTAAGTTTTTTGGCTTATTACATTTTACGCAAGGACAGGATATATATGTATATGCTTGTACCTACAATAGTAACATTTATTCTCTATTCCCTTTTCATGTGTTTCCGCATATATCCGATTTTATATGTTTATTCCTCTTTAGTAATTGAGCTGTTATTGGTCGGAGTTCTTGCTGTAGCAGGAATTTTCAAGCAAAGAATGTTTCGTTTGATACGTGAATCGGAAGCAAACAAATTTGAGAAGAATAGGATGCGAAATTTGCTTAACGAGTTCTATTTTATTGCTCCAATAGTGAAACGTATTTATATGATTCATTTGTTTTCTGTTTTGGTTTATGGTTTGTTGCCCGACAGTATGCAGTCAATAACAATTGAACGTTTTTTGTTGAGGTCACTTCCTGTTATAATTGGTATTTGTATAATTTTATTTGAACAGTTACGATTATTTCTTCTTTTATATCAGTTAGAGAATGAAACTTGGTTGCCTGTGCTTAGCGACGAAGGTCGTGTTATAGGAAGAATAGCTAGTTCTGTAAGTAAATCTGTTCCTAAAAAGTATTATCATCCGGTTTTGCGAGTTATGATTGTTTGTGAGGGAAAATTGTTTTTAACCAGGCGAGATTTCCGAGCTTATGTTTCCCCAGAGAAATGGGATACTCCATTATATTGTCATATTAAATTCAGACAAACAATAGAGGATTCTCTTTACAGTCTTGCTGCAAATTTAATGGATAAATATTCCATTGTTCCCCATCTGTTGGTTCGTTATATACATGAAACTGAGAAGGTAAAACATCAGGTTTCTTTGTATATGGTTAATGTTACTAATTCTCAACTGGCAGATTTGAACATTAGTAACGGAAAGTTATGGACTTTTGGACAGATAAAATCTGATATTGAAAATGGTATTTTTAGTGAATATTTCAATGAGGAATATTCTTATTTGTCAAATACCATAATGCTTGCAGAACAATATCGTAATGCAGATTAGAAGAATATTACTGATTATTCTAGTTCTATAATTTCCAAATCTTTTATTTTGTCTTGTTCTATTGAAAATCTAACCAATGTACGAACTTTATGAAAACCTGTTTTTCCTGCAGCTCCAGGATTTATATGCAGACAATTCAGCTTTTTGTCAAACATAACCTTTAGAATATGTGAATGTCCAGATATAAATAGATTAGGCTTTTCTGAATTAATAATAGGCTTTATTTCCGGATTATATTTTCCTGGATAGCCACCTATATGAGTCATGAGAACCTTTACTTTTTCTATTGTGAATACAGCGACTTTAGGAAAATCCATTCTTATGTTTTGTCCATCAATATTTCCGTATACAGCTCTTACTGGTTTTATTTCTGCAAGTTTTTTTATAAGAGTTTCAGAGCCGATATCTCCAGCATGCCATATTTCATCACATTCCATAAAATATTTATGATATTTTTCATCCCAATATGCATGCGTGTCTGATAGTAAGCCAATTCTAGTCATACAAAATAATTAATTATATAATATAAAAGTTCCCGAATATATGAAATATAATTTATATCCATATATCCGGGAACTTTTATATTATAAGAAATATTATTCCTTATCTTTTGCCTAGTTTATGATCCATAATGCCTAAATGACATTCACCATAATTCTTAAGCTGATCAACTATTGATTTAGCAGTAGATTCTTCTTCAACCTGTTCTCTTACATATTTGTAAAGGAAATCTTTAGCTGCATGGTCTTTATCAGATTCTGCTATGTCAACCATTTTGTCGATCAATTCAGAAACATAAGTTTCGTGTTTGTACACATGTTCGAAAACTTCCAGAGCACTGCCCCAACCTGTAGGAACAACATTAACTTGCTGAATTTCGATATTGCCACCTCTGTCAAGGCAGAAATCTATCATGTCATGTGCATGTTCCAACTCTTCATCTGCCTGTTTCTGCATCCAGTGTGCAAAACCGTTCAACCCTTGTTTCTTGAAATAAACAGCCATTGACAGGTACAAATTTGATGACCACATTTCAGCATTCACTTGTGCGTTGAATGCTTCTGATAAATTCTTACTTAACTGCATAACCTTAAATTTTTAATTATGACTTTCTATAGTTTGATAATTCTTCAGCCTCAAATTTACGGATAAAATTGAAATGTTTTTCAATTTCAGCTTCTGCATAATTAATATATACGTTAGCTGACTCTGTAAACATTTCAGGAGCTTTTGTTGCATCCTGTATAAGCAAATGGCTCATCAAAGTTACAGCAGCCATTTCCATAAGTCTGCGTGCAACAAAATCAAGCAATTCCTGGTTCTGTGCTTCTTTGACTGCATTTGTGCAAGCTTCAAATTTACGAGCCATATCTTTCACTCTGTTCATCAAGCCTTCGAATTCAGGAGCGCAAGGAATCATTTCATATTCATGCATTGTTGCTGCATAAGCTCCGTTAGTAACATAGCGGATAGCAGCTACTGTCTGCAACTGTGTTGTTCCTTCGTAAATGCTTGTGATACGAGCGTCGCGGTATATACGCTGGCAAGCATATTCCATCATAAATCCGGAACCGCCGTGAACCTGAATACAATCATAAGCATTCTGGTTTGCATATTCAGAGTTCATACCTTTTGCAAGAGGAGTGAAGCTGTCAGCCAATTTTGCGTAGCGTTTCTGTTCCTGTTTTTCTTCAGGAGTAAGTTTACGTTCGCGAGCAATATCATCCAAAGCTTTGTATATATCAACATAACGAGATGTTTGATATAGCAATGCACGACCTGCATCAAGTTTGGCTTTGATAGTTGAAAGCATATCATATACAGCAGGGAATTCGATGATTGCCTTGCCGAACTGCTTACGGTCTTTAGCATAAGCCAAAGCTTCATTGTATGCAGCCTGGCTCAAACCTACAGACTGAGCTGCAATACCAAGGCGTGCGCCATTCATCAATGCCATCACGTATTTAATCAAACCAAGCTTTCTGTCGCCACATAATTCAGCTTTTGCATTCTTATATACAAGTTCGCATGTTGGTGAACCGTGGATACCAAGTTTGTTTTCGATACGGCGAACATCTACACCGCCGTCACGTTTGTCATAGATGAACATTGACAAACCACGTCCGTCTCTTGTTCCTTCTTCTGAACGAGCCAAAACAAGGTGCAAGTCTGCGTCACCATTTGTGATAAAACGCTTCACACCGTTAAGTCTCCAACAGTTTTCTTTTTCGTCGAATGTTGCTTTCAACATTACGCTCTGCAAGTCAGAACCAGCATCAGGCTCAGTCAAGTCCATTGACATTGTTTCGCCGGCGCAAATTCTAGGAATAAAGCGGCTGTGCTGATCTTCGTTACCGAATTCATACAATGTTTCGATACAGTCCTGCAGTGACCAGATATTTCCGAATCCGGCATCAGCTGCAGCAACAATTTCAGCACACATGGTGTAAGGAGTGATAGGGAAGTTCAATCCACCGAAACGGCGAGGCATTGTCATTCCGTTCAATCCTGCCTTAACCATAGCATCCAAATTCTGCTTTGTTCCAGAAGCATATTCCACACGGCCGTTTGCACAATGTGGTCCTTCTTCGTCAACACCTTCAGCATTTGGTGCGATGATTTCACCTGTGATTTCACCAGTTATTTCCAACACTTTGTCATATGAATCCAATGCATCAGCATAATCCTGCGGAGCATAGTCATATTCTTCTTTATCTTTATATCCGCGTTCTTTCAGTTCGCAGATTCTTTCCATCATAGGATTGTTCAAGTGATACTTGAGTTCGGGGATGGAGGTATAGTAATTTGCCATATTTTTATTATTTTAGGAGTTAAGAAGTCAAGTAGTTAAGGAGTCAAGAAGACTTGTATGTCTTATTAATTATGCTCATACAATATGAATTTAGAATACTACTTATTTCTGCAGCTTGTTTGTCTAAATCAATTTTGTCTTGTAGTGTTATGTAACCAAGGTCTTTTGATAAGATAATAAAGTTTCTTGTTTCTTCAAGAGAACCTTGTGAGATATTATAAAATCGCAATTTGTCTTTAGGACTTATTTTTGTATAACCTTCTGCTATATTGGCAGTAATAGAAATAGCAGCTCTACGCATTTGATTAACTAAACCGAATATTTCTTCCTTCGGATACTTCTTAGTTATTTTATATATAGCTAAAACAAAAACATGAGCTTTTTGCCATACAATTAAATCTTCAAAAGACCTACTTGCCATATTTTTTATACTTAACTACTTAACTACTTAACTACTTAACTACTTATTTACTATTCTTCTTATAATACTTAATCAACTTCGGAACCACTTCCTCAACATTACCATTAATAACATAATCAGCAATAGCGTTGATAGGAGCATTCTCGTCGTTATTGATAGAGATAATTATACCGGCATCCTGCATTCCGGCGATATGTTGAATCTGTCCGGAAATACCACATGCAATATATAATTTAGGACGAACAGTTACACCTGTCTGACCAATCTGGCGGTCGTGTTCGCAAAATCCAGCGTCAACAGCGGCACGGCTGGCACCAACTTCACCATGAAGTTCTTTTGCCAGTTCATAAAGCATGTCAAAGTTTTCCTTTGAGCCCATGCCATAACCGCCGGCAATTACAATAGGAGAGCCTTTAAGGTTGTGTTTTGCCTTTTCAACATGGCGTTCAATGACCTTTACAACAAAGTCTGTATCGTTTACATATTTTGAAACCTCATGTTTGATAACTTCTCCCTTATAGTTTTCATCCAGGATTTCCTTTTTCATCACACCTTCACGAACAGTTGCCATCTGTGGGCGATGTTCCGGGTTGATGATAGTTGCGACGATATTACCACCGAAAGCAGGACGAATCTGGTAAAGCAGATTTTCATAAGTCTTTCCTGCTCTTTTATCTTCGTGAGGACCAATTTCAAGAGATGTACAGTCTGCTGTCAATCCGCTGGTCAGGGCAGAAGAAACACGTGGACCAAGGTCGCGACCGATAACAGTAGCGCCCATCAGACAGATCTGAGGATTTTCTTCCTTGAACAAATTAATAAGGATTGACGCATGAGGCAGAGATGTGTAAGGGAATAATTCTGGAGCGTCAAAGATATGCACTTTGTCAACACCATAAGGCAAAACCTGTTTTTCAACTCCTTCCAATCCGTTGCCAATCAATAAAGCTTCCAATTGGCAATTCAGTTGATTAGCCAATTTGCGTCCTTTGGTTAGCAGTTCCAAACTTACATCGGCAACTGTTGTACCTTCAAGTTCACAATATACATATACATTATTCATAATAAATCGTCTTTATTTAGCCAATTGTATGATTGCCCAACAGTTCTACAATAAGATTTTCGATATCTTCATCAGAAGCTGTAAGAGTTTTGCTTTCTTTTGCCTGGAAAACTATATTCTGAATAGCTTTTACTTTTGTAGGAGAACCAGACAAACCACATTGTTTCAAATCTCCATTAACATCTGAAACACTCCATTCCTGAATGTTCAGATATGGACGTTGCTCATACAATTCTGCGTATGGCAGAGTTTTTTCTTCAGAGCTTCCGCAAGTAGGAGCTTTTTCTTGATTTCCTAATGCATATTTATATTTCATCACAAGTTTGGCATTTCTAGGGCGGCAAGGAGCTGCTGAGCCATTAACTGTGATAACTAAAGGCAGTGGACCTTCAACTGTTTCGACACCACCGTCGATGTGACGTTTAACTGTTATTCGTTTCGTAGCTTCGTCCACATTCAAGATTTCTTCTGCATAAGTGATTTGTGCCAAACCAAGTTTTTCTGCAACTTGAGGGCCTACTTGTGCTGTGTCACCATCAATAGCCTGACGACCACCAATGATAACATCATATTCTCCGATTTTCTTGATTGCTGTAGCTAAAGCGTAAGATGTTGCCAATGTGTCGGCACCGGCAAAAGCTCTGTCTGTTAACAAATATCCATTATCCGCTCCACGATATAAGCCTTCTCGGATAATTTCTGCTGCACGTCCGGGACCCATGGTTAACAATGTTACGGTTGAGCCTGGATGAGAGTCTTTTAGGCGTAAAGCCTGTTCCAAAGCGTTCAAATCTTCCGGGTTGAAGATTGCAGGTAAAGCAGAACGGTTAACTGTTCCTTCAGCAGTCATAGCGTTTTTTCCAACATTCCTTGTATCCGGAACTTGCTTCGCTAATACGATAATTCTTAAACTCATTTTTATAGAATATTAGATTTGTACTAAGGAAAATATAAACAGAAACTAAGTTTCCGTTTTATCTCGGATTGCAAAAGTAATGAAACATTCCAAATCTCAAAGTAAAAAGTGAAGGAATATGCACATAAGATGTGGTTTTGTGCATGTTTTTTTATTGTTATACAAATATATAAATAATAAGAAAGGGCATACCATATAATTGATATGCCCTTAATAATTATTTTATATCAGTAAAGGATTACAATTTGTCGTTTGAACCCAATACGTTGATAATTTTGTGTTTGTAAAGTTTTTCCATGTTGTCGCGAGCCGGGCCCAAGTATTTACGTGGGTCGAATTCAGCTGGTTTTTCAGCGAATACCTGACGGATTGCAGCAGTCATAGCCAAACGAGAGTCTGAGTCGATGTTGATTTTGCAAACAGCAGACTTAGCAGCTTTACGCAACTGTTCTTCTGGAATACCGATAGCAGCCTTCAAAGCACCACCATATTTGTTGATAGTATCAACTTCGTCCTGTGGAACAGAAGAAGAACCGTGCAATACGATTGGGAAACCAGGAAGTTTTTCCATTACTGCATCCAATACATCAAATGCCAATGGAGGAGGAACCATACGACCAGTTTCTGGGTCAATGTGGCACTGTTCCGGAGTAAATTTGTATGCACCGTGAGAAGTACCGATTGAGATAGCCAATGAATCGCAACCTGTGCGAGTAGCGAAGTCGATAACTTCTTCTGGGTTTGTATATGTGTGGTGGTCAGAAGAAACTTCATCTTCTACACCTGCCAATACACCAAGTTCACCTTCTACAGTTACATCGAACTGATGAGCGTAATCAACAACTTTCTTAGTCAAAGCAACGTTTTCTTCGTATGGAAGGTGTGAACCGTCGATCATTACTGAAGAGAAACCTGAATCGATACAGCTCTTGCAAGTTTCGAAAGTATCACCGTGATCCAAGTGAAGAACAATCTGTGGATTTTCGCAACCCAATTCTTTAGCATATTCTACAGCACCCTGAGCCATGTAACGCAACAATGTAGCGTTTGCATACTGACGAGCACCTTTTGAAACCTGCAAGATAACAGGTGATTTTGTTTCAACTGCAGCTTTGATGATTGCCTGCATCTGTTCCATGTTGTTGAAGTTGAATGCAGGGATAGCATAACCGCCTTTGATTGCTTTAGCAAACATTTCTCTAGTGTTTACCAAGCCTAAATCTTTGTAATTTACCATAGCTATAATTATGTTATTACGTTAATGATTAAAAATCTGATACAAAGATATAATTTTCTGTATAAAAATATGCTATCAAACATACTAAAATAATTCAAATTTTATTTGTAGTGAAAAAAATATATAGGAAACTTTGATTATTCGTAAGTTATCTATACCTTTGCAAGCCGAATATACCGGTTACCAAAAACAATTAGAGTATAATTAAAAAATCAAATAAGCAAAATGAAAAAAGGTATTCATCCTGAAAATTATCGTCCTGTAGTATTTAAGGACATGTCTAACGAAGACATCTTTATCACTCGTTCAACTATCAACGCAAAAGAAACTATCGTAGTTGACGGTGTTGAATATCCATTGGTAAAAGTGGAAATCTCTAACACTTCTCACCCGTTCTACACTGGTAAATCTAAATTGGTGGATACAGCCGGACGTGTTGATAAGTTCATGAGCCGTTACGGTAACCGTAAGAAATAATTCTACCGGAATTATAAATGAAATAGAAAAGCAATCCTGGTTTCCGGGATTGCTTTTTTATTTTTGTGGTGAGATGAATCTAAATAATTTATCGGAAAATATTTATGGTAGCTGAATCAAATAAGGCGAATGCGGGAAATACCGCTTTCAGGATATTGTTTTTCTTGAGTATTGTTCATTGCATTAATGACACATTGCAGTCAATAATCACGGCTGTTTATCCTTTGCTCAAAGATGAGTTGATGTTGACTTATGCTCAAATCGGTTTGATAACAATGGTGTATCAGATATCTGCATCTGTATTCCAGCCCGTTGTCGGCATGGTTATGGACCGCCATCAGAAACCGTGGTCTTTACCCGTGGGAATGGGATTCATTTTTGTCGGCTTGTTGCTTTTGTCATATTCTGACTTGTTCTGGATGATTCTGGTTTCAGTGGGAATGATTGGTATTGGTTCTTCAATTTTCCATCCGGAAGCATCAAGACTGACTGCTTTAGCTTCTGGCGGTAAACGTGGACTTGCTCAGTCTCTTTTCCAGGTTGGAGGAAATTTGGGCGGTTCGTTCGGACCTCTGATTACAGCCTTGGTTATTTCACCTTACGGCAGGCATAATGCTTCTTTCTCTTCCATTTTAGCTTTAGCCGGCATAATGTTCATGATTCCGATATGCAAATGGTACGCTTCACGCATAAATGAATGGAACCAGCGCCCGAAACAGAAAGTAGGCACTGGCGCTTCAATGCCTTTATCCGTTAGCAAAACTGTTTTTGTCATTGGCATAATCATTGTACTGATTTTCTCTAAGTATGTGTATATGGAATCTTTACGCAGCTATTACACTTTTTATCTGATACATAAATTCGGAGTATCTGTACAGGATTCGCAATATTATCTGTTTATATTCTTGTTCGCAACTGCTGCCGGAACTTTGCTTGGTGGGCCGATTGGCGACAAGATAGGACGTAAATATGTAATATGGGGTTCTATTTTAGGTTCAGCTCCGTTTACTCTGTTAATGCCGCACGTCGGACTCGCAGCAACAGTTGTATTGAGCTTTATTATAGGATTCATACTTTCGTCGGCATTTCCTGCAATATTGGTATATGCTCAGGAACTTCTTCCTTATAAAATAGGAATGATTTCCGGCATATTCTTCGGATTTGCATTCGGAGTAGCAGGAATAGCATCAGCCGTCCTCGGAAATTATGCAGATACATACGGCATAGAATATGTATATAATGTAGTAGCTTTCACTCCTTTGTTAGGACTGATTGCATATTTTCTACCAAATTTGAAGAAATGAAAATAAAAAAGCTTACATCAAAATATTATTTACAGATAATCGACGTTTGGAAGCGTTCGGTTGAGGCAACTCATGATTTTCTTAAAAAAGAAGATATAGAGTTTTACAGGCCGATAGTTTTCCAATATCTTAAGGAAATGAACTCTTATGGCCTTGTTGATGATGGCGGAACTCTTTACGGATTTATAGCTTTCAATGAGGAAAATATTGAGATGCTTTTCCTTGCGCCTGAAATAATAGGTAAAGGTTACGGCAGGAAACTTATCGAATGGGCAATAAATAAGTTCGGACTCCGCTATGTGACTGTAAACGAACAGAACGAATCCGCACTGGCTTTTTATAAGAAAATAGGTTTCGTGACGGAATCGCGCAGCGAATATGATACATTCGGTAAACATTATCCGCTTCTGAATATGTGTTTGCCTCAGAATGTGGAAATTCATCCTTTAGGCTTCTTTCTCCCTCAAAACAGCCGTCTTCTTATGTTGGGAAGTTTTCCGCCACCTCGCCAGCGTTGGTCAATGAATTTCTATTATCCGAATATACTTAATGATATGTGGAGAATATTGGGATTGATATTCTATTCGGACAAGGATTATTTCCTGGCTTCACCAAAGGCTTACAGCGAAGAAAAAGCCAAGGCGTTTTGTATGGAAAAAGGTATATCGATAGGCGACACTGGCGTTGAGGTTGTACGCCTGCAGGGAAATGCTTCGGATAAATTCCTTAAAATAGTAAAACCGATAGATATTGAACAAGTCCTAGAATCCATTCCGGAATGTCGAGCAATAGTTGTCACAGGTGAAAAGGCAATGGAAACTCTTTTGTCTGTTCTTCCTCCGGTAAAAGAGCCGGAAGTAGGCTCATATTCCGAGTTCCGTTTTATGGAGCGTGACATGAGGCTTTACAGAATGCCTTCTTCTTCAAGAGCATATCCAAAACCTTTGGAAGAGAAAGCTGCAATATATAAGCCTATGTTTGAGGATTTGGGAATGATTTGAGTTGACAAGGCTGCAGAAACAAGTTGGCAAGGCAGGACAGAAGATACTTCTGAATTAAAAACTTGTCAACTTGTCTCTGAAACCTCGTTCCCTATATTAAATTTGTTTCAATGACTTGAAAGCCTTTCCGAGCATTTCAGTGATATCACTTGCAATCATGCTTTCCTCGCTTTTAGTTGCAGCAGCAAAATCACCGGCAGTAGCATGAATGAACACGCCTGAAACAGCAGCAGTTTTCGGTTCCATTCCCTGTGCAAGGAAACCAAGAATTATACCTGTCAGAACATCACCGCTTCCGGCTGTAGCCATTCCCGGATTTCCGCAAGTGTTAAAATAAACATTACCTTCAGGAGTGCATACAGCTGTGTAGGCATCTTTCAATACAATGCACAAATTATGACGCTTTGCAAATTCGCAAGCTTTCAGCATTCTCTCGTATGCGGAGTTTGATGGTCCGGCAAGTCTGTCAAATTCTTTCGGGTGAGGAGTAAGAATACTGTTTGCCGGAATTTTGCCAAGCAGACTTTCATTGCTTGAAATGATATTCAGAGCGTCAGCGTCAATTACCATTGGTGAGTCAACTTTGTCGAACAGATCGTCGATGGCAACAGCCGATTCAACGTCCTGACCGATGCCCGGACCAATTCCGATTGCTGAAAAAGCAGATATATTCTGTATTTCGGTGAACAAATCGTTGTGTTTGTCAGTTTCAACCATTGCTTCCGGTATATATGTCTGCATCAGCTGTTCTCCGCATTTAGGCACATGGGCAGTTATTAGACCAACGCCACTTCTTAGGCAAGCTTTAGCGCTTAGCAAGGCTGCGCCCATTTTCCCGCGGCTTCCGGCAATCAGCAGTGCATGCCCGTATGTGCCTTTGTGTGAAAATCTTGGGCGGGGATGATATACTTGCTGCATATCTTCCTCTGTAACCAGCTTGTAGCGCGTCGGAGTCATTTCAATTATTTCCGGCAGAATATCCACATTTATAATTTGCCACTCTCCAACGTAGCAAGCGTTTTCCGGGAACAGGAAAGATAGTTTCGGATAATTGAAAGTCAGCGTCATGTCTGCCTTGATTATAGCATTCATGTTGTTTCCTCTGTTATCTTCGCCGAAAAGTCCTGAAGGAATGTCGATTGACACCACTTTTGCAGGAGAATTGTTTATGAAATTCACAAGTCCGGCAAATCCACCTTCCAATGGCTTGTTCAAGCCCGTACCGAACAAACCGTCGATTACCACATCTCTCTCAGTGAGTGTAGGCAGAACAAATTCCTTTTGTATTTCAAAGAATTCAGCCTGCTCAAGATTCAACAGTCGTCTTCTGTTTTCTTCACATTCCGGACACAGATAATTCGTCGGATTGATAAGATATGTTATAACCTTATATGATTCATCGTTTAGCATACGTGCAATGGCAAGAGCATCCGCTCCGTTCTTACCTTGTCCGGCAAATACTATTATTCTGGAAATTTTAGAATAATGAAGGCAAAACTCCTTGACAAATGCCATTGCTGCTTCTTCAACCAAATCAGATGACGCAATAGGTTTGTTTTCTATTGTGTACATGTCCAGACTTTTAACCTGGTCGTTTGCGAATATTTTAATCATGTTTCTATTCTGAGTTTGTGAGTTATTTAAGGCAAAGGTAAGGAATATTTTTAAGTTGGTGAGTTTTTGTGTTTTTTAGTTTATATGTTATGATTCTTTATATGTGTTGCTGTAGTGAAATATATGTCCGGACCTGTGCTCATTTCCTTCCGTATATATTGCAAAATACTTCCGTAAGTATTTCAAATTGCTTCCGTATATATTTTGAATTACTTCCGTATATATTTTGAGAGATTCATAGTATTGTTTTCGTCTTAATTCCTTGATTCGCCTTATTGCTATACAGGAAGTTTCCGGAACTATGTTTCACACATTGCTTATATGTTTGGTTACCAGTCGAATCATGTGATTTTAGACTTAAATGGTGAATCTTGTATTAAAAAAGCTGCCGATGTTTCCGGAAAAACGTCGGCAGCCTTCTGAAAAAACGTCGGCAGCTTTTTTTCAGAACTTAAAGTGTTTTGACTTTAAGATTTCTCCATAAAACTTTAATGCCACCGCCATCGTGAATCTGCAAGGCAATTCTTCCTTTGCCTTTACCTATTTTCTCATCGTTGATGTTTACCATTTCTTCGCCGTTAAGCCAAGTCTGAACATTATCGCCCTGGACTTTGATGCGCATAGTGTTCCACTGTCCTTCTTTCAGGATATTTTCTTTTTCGTCCGGAATCTGAACAAGCCATCCGCGACCGTAAGACTCATAGATTCCGCCTGTGTCGTGATTCTTCGGAGCAACTTCAACCTGCCATCCGTTCACTTTTACGTCTTCTTCAACAAATGAACGGATAAACACACCTGAGTTGCCGTCAGCTTCCTGTTTGAATTCAACAGTCAGGTCAAAGTCGTCATAATAGTCGCGAGTTGCCAGATATCCGTATTTTTTGTCCGGACCACTTTCGCAAACAAGGTTGTTATCTTTATCAACATACCATTTTTCTGTTCCATAAGCTTCCCATCCGGTAAGATCTTTACCATTGAACAAGTTGATTTCTTTTCCTGCCTTTTTAGGAAGTTCTTTTATCTTTATATTTCTGAAAGAAGCAGGATAACCATGATCCTGAAGGCAGATAACACCTTTCTTTGCAAGACCGTATTCAGGAGCGTTAGCCCATTTTCCGCTGTTCTTTCTCTGATGCCAATCATCGCTCCATGCTTCAAATTCCAGGATTTTCTCGCCATTCAGCCAATGCTCAACGTGTCCGTTGTCGAATACGATTTTTGAGTTATTCCACTCACCTTGAGGATTAACTTTCATCTTTGATTTGTCCGGCAAATACATTGCGTAGTCAACACCAAGTTTCTGCCACTCTTCCAGCGGTTCTGCGAAGTTTGGTTCGTCAATAAGCTGATATTCCGGACCGGTTACGTAAGGAACTTTATATTGCGGACGTTCAACAACGTGGTATAGCATACCGCTGTTGCCGCCTTTGCTCAGTTTCCAGTCCCAAGACAATTCAAAGTTGTCATATTCTTTGTCTGTGACAATATATCCGCTTGCATCGCTGCCGTCACCTTTAGCCTGTATGCAACCGTCAACGACATGCCAAGGTTCCGTAAGTGTCGTGCCGTTATAATCTCTCCATCCGTTCAGGGTTTTACCATCGAACAGCAGTTGCCATCCGTCGGCAATTTCTTCTTGAGTAAGAGTGTTTTGCTCAACAGTCGAGCACGAGAAAAGAGAGAAAGATGCAGCCGATAATGCCAATAATGAAGCTGCAGTGCTTTTTTGAATAACTGTAATCATAATGAATTGATTTAAGAATTTTCCTCAAAAATATAGCTTTTATTGTTTGTGGCAAATTGTTTTGATAAAATTAAAAAGTGTTTATTTTTCACATATAAGCTGGCATTTTTCTTGATTACCAACTTTAAATTCTTCTAATATAATCGTTGAAATTCACACAGGTTTGAGTGTTTTACTGGAATAGGAAGCGGAAGGAGATTCTTCTTTAATTTTTGTTCTCTACAATTGTCTATAAATCCAACCTGTTTGTGTTATTCGAAAAATATCACTCACCGATATTAAAGTGTTTGTAAATCGGCACCTGAATTTACGAAATATAAGATAAAAGCATATTTGAATTGATATTTGAAAGAAAAGATTTTAAAAAAATCTAGAAATTCCTTTGGTGGAATAAATTATTGTTCTACATTTGCAATGTCAAACAAAAATAAGAAAGAAAGTATGATGAACAATGTATTGCATATTATTAATCTCGTGGTCGTCCTTCATATTATTATGTAGGTGAGGAGAAAGGTATGTGTAATACTTGAACATTTGTTATAATATTATATAAGCCTTTCTCCTTCAATAGAGAAAGGCTTTTTGATTAATGATATACTTGTGTTTTTGAAGATATGGAGAAGAATACAATGAAAATTCCTTTGAGAAGTTCCTTTAGTACAGAAGGACGTCGTATGGCTGGCGCGCGTGCATTATGGTGTGCCAATGGTATGAAGAAAGAGCAATTTGGCCGTCCTATTATAGCGATTGTCAATTCTTTTACTCAATTTGTTCCGGGACATACTCATTTGCATGAGGTGGGACAGATTGTAAAAGCTGAGATTGAAAAGCTTGGATGTTTTGCCGCTGAATTCAATACGATTGCCATTGACGACGGTATTGCGATGGGACACGATGGAATGTTGTATTCTCTTCCTTCAAGAGATATCATTGCAGACAGCGTTGAATATATGGTAAATGCGCATAAAGCTGACGCCATGGTTTGCATAAGCAATTGCGACAAGATTACTCCGGGTATGCTGATGGCAGCAATGCGTTTGAATATTCCAACTGTATTCGTTTCCGGAGGTCCTATGGAAGCCGGAGAATGGAACGGACGTCAGCTGGATTTGATTGATGCCATGATTGAAGCAGCCGATGATTCGGTTAGCGATGAACAGATAGCAGAAGTTGAGCGCCATGCTTGTCCGGGTTGCGGAAGTTGTTCCGGTATGTTCACCGCAAATTCAATGAACTGTTTGAATGAAGCAATAGGATTGGCTTTGCCTGGAAACGGAACTATTGTTGCTACTCATGCCAACAGATTGCAATTGTTCCGCGACGCTGCCAAGCTTGTTGTTGAAAATGCATATAAATATTACCGCGACGGCGACGATTCAGTTCTCCCTCGCAAGATTGCTACCCGTCAAGCTTTCCTCAATGCAATGTCGCTTGATATAGCTATGGGTGGTTCGACTAATACCGTTCTTCATTTGTTGGCTGTTGCTCAAGAAGCAAATGCTGATTTTACCATGGATGACATTGATGCTCTTTCACGCAAGATTCCTTGCTTGTGTAAAGTTGCCCCAAATACCCAAAAATACCATATCCAGGATGTGAACCGCGCCGGAGGTATCATGTCTATAATGAATGAACTTTTGAAAGCCGGATTGGTTGACGGTTCCGTAAAGCGTATTGACGGATTGACATTGGCGGAAGCCGTTGATAATTTCGCTATTACCTCACCAAATGTAAAAGAAGAAGCTTTAGCTAAATACAAGAGCGCTCCGGGTGGAAAATTCTGCATAACTATGGGAGCTCAGAATTCTTCATATAAGGAACTTGATACGGACAGAGCAAACGGATGTATCCGTGACGTTGAACATGCATATTCAAAAGATGGCGGATTGGCTGTTCTGAAAGGAAATATTGCTATTGACGGTTGCGTTGTCAAAACTGCCGGAGTGGATGAAAGCATCTGGGAATTTACAGGTCCTGCAAAAGTATTTGATTCACAGGATTCTGCCTGTGAAGGTATATTGGGAGGAAAGGTTGTGTCCGGTGATGTTGTAGTCATCACTTACGAAGGACCTAAAGGCGGTCCGGGTATGCAGGAAATGCTTTACCCTACATCTTATATAAAGAGCAGACACCTTGGCAAGGAATGTGCACTGATTACCGACGGACGTTTCAGTGGCGGAACATCAGGTTTGTCAATCGGTCATATTTCGCCGGAGGCAGCAGCCGGAGGCAATATTGGTCTTGTACGTGATGGCGATATGATAGAAATTGATATTCCTAACCGCAAGATTAATGTTCTTCTGAGCGATGATGAATTGAGCAAGAGAAGAGCTGAAGAGGAAGCTCGTGGAAAGAAAGCCTTTACACCTCCATACCGTCAGCGCGAAGTGTCAAAAGCATTGAAAGCTTATGGAAAGATGGTGACTTCGGCAGACAAGGGTGGAGTAAGAATTGTAGAGGAATAATTTTAAGCAAAAACAGAATCACTATATGAAAGAAAGAATAACAGGAGCAGAGGCTTTGATGCGTTCGCTGGAATTTGAAGGAGTTAAGACTCTTTTCGGATATCCCGGCGGCTCAATCATGCCGGTGTTTGACGCATTATATGATCATAGAGATACGCTTAATCATATATTAGTGCGTCATGAACAAGGAGCTGCGCATGCAGCACAGGGTTTCGCAAGAGTTTCGGGTAAAGTTGGTGTTTGTTTGGTTACCAGCGGACCTGGTGCCACTAATACAATTACCGGAATTGCCGATGCGATGATAGACAGTACTCCAATTGTCGTTATTGCCGGTCAGGTTGGAACTCGGTTTTTGGGAAGCGATGCTTTTCAGGAAGTGGATTTGGTTGGTGTAACTCAGCCTATATCTAAATGGAGTTATCAGATCAGACGTGCTGAAGATGTGGCTTGGGCTGTGTCACGTGCTTTTTATATTGCCAGAAGTGGTCGTCCGGGTCCTGTTGTTCTGGACTTTGCCAAGAATGCACAGACTGATATGGTTGACTACGAACCGGCTGTTGTTGATTTCATTCGCAGTTATGAGCCTTTCCCTTCAACAGATATGGATGCAGTTGAGGAAGCTGTTCGACTGATTGATTCGGCCCAGCGTCCTTTGGTGCTTGTCGGTCAGGGCGTAGAACTTGGCAGCGCTCATAAAGAATTGCTTTCATTTGTTGAGAAGGGTGATATTCCTTGCGGATGTACTTTGCTTGGTTTGTCTGCAATGCCTACATCTCACAGACTGAATAAAGGAATGTTGGGAATGCATGGAAATCTTGGCCCGAATGTGAAAACAAATGAATGTGATGTGCTGATTGCTGTAGGCATGCGTTTTGACGACCGTGTGACAGGACGTTTGGATGCTTATGCTAAGCAGGCTAAAATAATCCATCTTGATATTGATCCTTCAGAAATAAACAAGAATGTTAAGGTTGATGTGGCTTTGTTGGGAAACTGCAAGGACACATTGTCTATGCTGACTTCGAGAATACATCAAAATCAGCATACAATGTGGATAAAGAGTTTTGCCGAATACGAGAAAATTGAATATGACAATGTTATCAGCCGTGAATTGACTCCAGGTGAAGGACCTTTGACAATGGGCGAAGTGGCAAGAGCTGTGAGTGAAGCTACAAATGATGAAGCAATTCTTGTGACAGACGTAGGTCAGAACCAGATGATTTCTGCAAGATACTTCCGTTATTCCAAGGAGCGTAGCATTGTTACTTCCGGTGGCTTGGGAACAATGGGATTCGGACTCCCGGCAGCAGTTGGTGCTACATTTGGTTGTCCTGAACGAACAGTATGTGCTTTCATGGGCGACGGCGGATTGCAGATGAGCATACAGGAATTCGGAACAATTATGGAACAGAAGGCTCCTGTGAAGATTATACTTCTGAACAATAACTATTTGGGAAATGTGCGCCAGTGGCAGGCTATGTTTTTCAATCATCGTTATTCGTTCACTCCGATGATGAATCCGGACTATATGCAGATAGCAGGAGCTTATGGAATAGCTTCACGCAGAGTAATTGAACGTAGCGAATTAAAGGATGCAATCAAGGAAATGCTTGAAACTGATGGTCCGTTCTTGTTAGAAGCTTGTGTAATAGAAGAAGGTAAAGTTTTGCCGATGACGCCTCCGGGAGCACCGGTAAATGAAATGTTGTTAGATTGCTGAGGAGGAAAATAATGGAAAAGACATTATATACATTAATAATTTATTCAGAGAATATCGCAGGTTTGCTTAATCAGGTGACTGCAGTTTTTACTCGTAGGCAAATCAATATTGAGAGCTTGAATGTGTCAGCTTCTTCTATTGCCGGAGTTCATAAATATACAATCACTGCATGGACTGATGAAGATACAGTAAAGAAGGTAGTGAAGCAGATTGAGAAAAAGATTGATGTGATTCAGGCTCATTATTTCACAGATGATGAAATTTTCCTTCAGGAAATTGCTTTGTACAAGCTTTCAACACCTGAATTACAGAATAATCCTAAAGTGTCAAAGATTATAAGAAGATACAATGCCCGTATTGTTGAGGTCAACAGTGTATATTCAATAGTTGAGAAACCGGGTATGACCGAGGAAATCATATCTTTGTATCGAGAATTGCAAGATGCTGACTGTGTGTTACAATATGTTCGCTCCGGAAGAATCGCTATAACAAAGAGCTGTGTTGAGCGAGTAAGTGAATATATGTCTGACAGGGAAGAAAAGTATCATAAGTGTAAATTTGATTTGCAATAATATTATGGAAAAAGTCGGAGCTTATTCATTTAATGTGGAGCCTTATCTCAGTGATTTCAGAGGGCGGGCTACGCTGCCGATGATAGGTAATTATCTGATTCATGCTGCATCCGAACATGCTGCAGGCAGAGGTTTTGGTTTCACCGATATGTCGGAAAACAATACAGCTTGGGTTTTGTCGAGACTGGCTATCGAAATTAAGGAATATCCTAAGGCAGGTGATTCTATAATTGTTTATACATGGATAAATGAAGTGGGACGGCTTTTTACCAACAGATGTTTTGAAATAGCAGATGCGTCCGGAAAAGTTTATGGCTATGCCCGTTCTATTTGGGCAGCCATAGATGTAAATACACGTAAACCGACTGCCTTGGATATTGATTCCTTGAGCGTTTATCTGTCTGACCGTCCGTGTCCGATAGAAAAGCCTGGTAAAATCCAACCTGCAGAATCTGATGGATGTTATGTGGATTATAAGGTAAAATATAGTGACCTTGATATTAATGGTCATTTGAACAGCATAAAATATATCGAACATTTGTTGGATTTGTTTGATAAGGAAAAGTTTGAGAAACAGAATGTCTCCCGTTTCGAAATAGCTTATCAGGCAGAAGGACGATATGGAATGGATTTGTTGTTGTATAAAAAAGAAATGGCAAATCAATCACAATATTGTATGGCAATAGCTAATGATGAAAAGGTTATTTGCCGTGCGATGGCTAAATGGGAATAACATAATTCCATTATGACTAGAATTCAATAATAATTATTATTTACAATATTAAAAGTAAAAAGAAAATGGCTATCATTAATTTTGGCGGTGTTGATGAAAATGTAGTAACCCGCGAAGAGTTTCCTTTGGAAAAAGCAAGAGAAGTGTTGAAAGATGAAGTTATTGCTGTTATTGGCTACGGTGTTCAGGGCCCAGGTCAGAGCTTGAACTTGCGTGATAATGGCTTTAATGTTATCGTAGGTCAGCGTCCAGGTAAAACATACGAAAAAGCTGTGGCAGATGGTTGGGTTCCAGGAGAAACTTTGTTCGGTATCGAAGAAGCTTGCGAAAAGGCAACAATTATTCAGGTGTTGCTTTCAGATGCAGCTCAGATTGAGTGCTGGCCAATGATTAAGAAACATTTGAAACCTGGCAAGGCTTTGTATTTCTCTCATGGCTTCGCAATTACATATAGCGATCGTACACATATTGTACCTCCAGCTGATGTTGATGTTATTTTGATTGCACCTAAAGGTTCAGGAACTTCTTTGCGTCGTATGTTCCTTCAGGGCCGTGGCTTGAACTCAAGTTATGCAATTTATCAGGATGCAACTGGCAAAGCTTGGGACCGCGTTATCGCTTTGGGTATCGGCGTTGGTTCAGGTTATTTGTTTGAAACAACATTTAAGAAAGAGGTTTATTCTGACTTGACAGGTGAACGTGGTACATTGATGGGTGCAATCCAGGGCTTGCTTCTTGCTCAGTATGAAACTTTGCGTGAACACGGACACGAACCTTCTGAAGCATTCAACGAAACAGTTGAAGAATTGACTCAGTCATTGATGCCTTTGTTTGGAGAAAACGGTATGGACTGGATGTATGCGAACTGTTCAACAACAGCTCAGCGCGGTGCTTTGGATTGGATGGGCCCGTTCCACGATGCTGTTAAACCAGTATTTGAAAAACTTTATAACGAAGTAGCTTGTGGTAATGAAGCTCAGCGTTCAATCGATTCTAACTCACAGCCTGATTATCGTGATAAATTGAACGAAGAATTGCGTCAGTTGCGTGAAAGCGAAATGTGGCGTGCAGGTGCTGTAGTTCGTAAATTGAGACCGGAGAATAACTAATTCCACATATCGGAAATAAATTATACAGGCAGTGTTTCAGGATTATATCTAATGAAACACTGCCTGTAGTTTTTATTCAAAAGGATATTTTATACCCCATTCTTCTCTCAGTGCGTCCATTTGTTTCATGATGCGTATTGTTTCTTCGTGAGGCATATATGGAGATTCAATCCATCCATTTTCCAAAGCTTCGATAGAAGCCTGTATCTGATATTCGTATCCGGTAATCTGCCTTGGAGCGTGATATTCTGCTATAATATTATAATTGTTGTCCAAGACTTTTGCATATTGAGGGTTGTTTATGTTTTCCACAATTATATGTCCTTTGTCTCCGGAAATAACTCCTTGACGATCTGTTATGGCAGACATCGTAGAATAAAGAACTGCCATCTTTTCATCAGGGAAAAACAAGGTGATATTGTTGTGTTCGTCAACGCCTGTTTCAGTTTTAAGGCATGTTGAAACTGTTTTCTCTATATTTTTACCAAAAATCATAGCAGCAAAGTTAAGTGGATAAACGCCTACATCGAGAAGGGCTCCACCGGCTAGATTAGGAGATATTATTCTTTCTATGTGTTTGATATTATATCCTAAATTAGCTGTCAGAATATAAGGCCTGCCAATTATTCCACTGTCAACCAAATCTTTGATTTGTTTTGAGAACGGCATATATCTTGTCCATATCGCTTCGGTTATGAAAACTTTTTTTTCTTTTGCCAAAGCCAGTAGTTCTTCCGCTTGTTTTGCATTAACCGTAAAAGATTTTTCACAAAGAACAGGTTTCCCTTTCAATATACACATTTTGGCGTTATCGAAATGCAATGAATGTGGAGTTGCGATGTAAATAAGGTCAACATCACAGTCGTTGGCAAGTTCTTCGTATGAACCATAAGCTTTGCTGAAGCCGTGTTCGTTTGCAAAACTTTGAGCCTTATCCAAACTTCTTGAACCGACAGCATAGCATTCTGCATTTTCCATGCCATTGATTGTATTTGCCATTTTGGTGGCTATTCCACCTGTACCGATAAATCCAATTTTATACCTTTTCATATATGGTTATGAATTAAATTATGTTTAAGGCAAATATATAAAAATGAGAGAGTAGCTACAAATGAAAAAGTTGATTTATTTTTACTGGGAAAGATTGTGAATTAAAAAAAAGTGCGTATCTTTGCACCGCTAATACAAATAGCTTAATTAATAAATAATTCAAATTTTAATTACAACAAATGGCAACAAGAATTAGATTGCAGAGACACGGTCGTAAAGGCTATGCTTTTTATCAGATCGTAGTTGCAGACAGCAGGGCTCCACGTGATGGAAAATTTATTGAAAGGGTAGGTTCTTACAATCCGAACACTAATCCTGCTACAGTAGATTTGAACTTCGAAAGAGCTTTGTATTGGTTACAGACAGGTGCTCAGCCAACTGACACAGTTCGCAACATCCTTTCTCGCGAAGGTGTTTGCTTGAAGAAACACTTATTGGAAGGTGTTAAGAAAGGTGCATTTGATGAAGCTGCTGCTGAAGCTAAATTCCAGGCTTGGAAAGATGCTAAGGTCGCTTCTTTATCAGCTATCAAATCAAAAGATGCAGAAGCTGCTAAAGCTGTTGCTGCTGCTCGTTTGGCTGCAGAAAAAGAAGCAAACAAAGCTAAAGCTGAAGCTGTTGCTCAGAAGAAAGCTGAATTGGCTGCCGCTGCTGCTGAAGCTCAGGCTGAAGCTGCTACAGAAGAAGCACCGGCTGAAAGCGCTGAATAATTTGTGCGTAAGCCAAAATAAGAAAGAGGCTGTCTCAATGTTAAGTTGAGATAGCCTTTTTTGTTGTCAGTTTTTTCTGGCGGCAATTGCTAATAGAACACCTAAAACAACACCAAGAAGAGCTGCACATAAAACTCTCATATTTCCCGGTAGCATAAAAGTAATTGTGTGTGCCGGAAACCAGAATAACGGTATAGTTTTCTTGAATACGAAATTCCACTGTACGTCCCAATTCAGATTGCGTATTATTTCGCCCATTTTTATTGGACGAAGAAATCCTTTAATAGTTCCTCCATTATTCAATATATGAGTGTCTGTTATTTTGTGGAGTGTCATAAATACCGGTCCGAATATCGTATTCATAAAAACTGAAACAGTAAATGCAATGAACAGTTTCTCTAATGAAACATTTCCTGTGAATATTTCCGGAGCATTACTAATTCCCATATATTGCAGAAAAACCGGAACTCCTGATGAAAAAACTATCATTGCTGCATTAATGCCTAAACCAAGAAATCCCCATACTATGGCGCGTGGCAAGATTCCGAATCCGGGTTTAATGTATTTCCCTGTTGCAATTCTTAATCCTATTAGTTCTCCGGTAGTAGATAATATTGCAAACTTAATGAAAGCTGCTACCATTCCATGTGTCGCATTAAATGAGATGTATGCATTAAGAACAGCATCAATGGTAAAGAATGGAAACAAAAACACTGCTATGCAGGCAATGAATAACAAATCTTGTCTGTTCATCTTTTTAGGTATTAGATTATTGTTAATTAATTATTGTAATTTGCTTTAAAGATATAAGGCCAAATATATGTAATAGTTTGGATTTATTACATTATTACCTGTTTAAATTTTATATCCAAATCTCAACATACCGATAAAGTATCTATTTTGGTTGTTTTTAATAAAGTGAAATGCTGGCTGGATATATCCATTTTTATAACATGGTATTTTCCAGGTTAATTCATTTGCTAACTCATATTTGTCAGTAAAATTAGCATAATCAGTAAAGATTCCTCCTGTTGTATTTTTGATATGGAATAAAATACCAATACCGGAATAATTTCTGCAACCTTTTTTTTCTGTTGTGTTAACTGAATATTGTATAAGGATATTAATATGACGAGACAAATGTTGTTCGATATATCCCCAAAATATGCTGTTTAGTTCCTTCTTTTTCGCCTTTTGCTTTTTCTTTTTGTCTCCATCTTCATTATCCATAGGCAAGCCGCTATATAGAGCGAAACCACAATAATAGCCGTTATCATTTTTCTGATAGTTTATAGATGTGATACTTAATAGACCGTCTGTTTTTGGACAGAAACGCAAAACATTTTCTCTTCCGGTGAAATACCTGTATCCGGTGCCATTATATAATGATGTTTCCAGATTACAATAATTGAGTTCCAATTTGTAATCTATGCCAACAGATGAAACCGGATAATTGGCAATGGGATAATTTGCCGATAAAGTAGGAAATATCCCACATGAACTATTGGTAAAAAGAGATGTGCATGGTGAGGCAAAATAATCTTCATTCAAATTCCGGATTCCTATAAAAAGTAATGATTTGCCATAGCTGAACTCAATTCCTAATATAGCTAGAGCTAAAGGAATGTTTTCTTCTTCAATATTCGAAAAAGTCTGTAAATCGTTTGCTAGGCGTTCTTCTCTTGTTTTAGCTGTACTTATTGTAGCAAAATCAGCTTTTAAATATTTCTTAATAGGTATCGATAAATCTGTGCGGAGCAGATTCACCCAGTTCGTACCTTCCTTGAAATCTGTTTGTAATTCCGATGTATATTCTATCCTGAAATTTTGTGCGTTAAGGTGGTGACAGTGTGTTATCACTGTCTTTTTTGCCGGTATATACCGGATATAATTTTCTTTATAAAAATCAAAAAGTTTTCTCTAATACTATTTGTTCTTAAAAATTGCATGGATTCTCTTTCTTTTTGCTCTTTATTGCTATCTTTAGGCGATTATATAACCATTAAATCTGTCATTATGATAATAGGAGTTCCAAAAGAAATCAAGAACAATGAGAATCGAGTTGCTCTGACTCCTTCAGGAGTAAAAGAGCTGGT